>NZ_JAPHVK010000001.1:0-479509 GCF_028680565.1 Kingella sp. SNUBH-2017 | reverse complement strand
CTAAAAACAGCATCTACTGGCTGAAAAAAGATGCCTTTGGTATGTATAAAAGTGCAGAAGAGCACACCAAACTCAAAGGCTCCCTAAGCTCGTGGATTTGGGTAATGCCCTTGGCAATCGGCTTTGTCGCCTATAACGCCTACAAACTCAACAACAGCTACCAGGCCAGACTGCAGCCGCAGCAGGCGCAGGAAGCCCAGTCAGAAGCCGGACAAGGGCAAACCCAAGGCCAACAGCCAAACGCCCCGCAAAACGCAACAGGCGGCGTTTACGGCCAGCAACAACAGATGCAGCAGATGCCCGCCCAAGATCCGAACCGTCCCTTAAGCGCATCAGACTACATCCCCAGCATCGACGGCCAGCCGTGGACGGCACCCATCTACAACGGCCATAACCGCAACATCCAAACCATGCCTTACCCCGCCGCCTGCGTCAAAAGCGGAAGCAAATGCACCTGCTACACTGACCAAGCTACCACGTTGGAAATCGACAAAGCCCAGTGCCTGAAATACGTCGAAGACGGCATATACAACCCCTATTTGGCCGACGAATACCAAAACCAGACACCGGCGCCGAGAGCTTACGGCCGCCAAGAAGCCGCACAGAGCAGCCCGCAGGTATCCAGCCTGGGCGGACGAGTATTGCCCAGCCTGTCCGAGGGTAACGATTCCGACTTGGATGTGATACAGTAGTAAAATGTCAAATATACAAAATGTCCAGAAGCTAGAAATCAATACAAAACATAGACAATTTGTATAATAAGAATGCCAAATAGACAACAAATGTCTAATATTTACTATCTATTAATGCTTTAGTTATAGGATATTTAAGTGGATTTTTGCATGCCAATTTAGCAATAGCACATTTAAATCGTACTGAAGTATTATTAAGCATATTATATTAGACAATATGTCAATTTGCCGGCCTGCCCCGCCAAATTTTACGGCCTGCCTGTCGGGGTCTTTGCCTTCGGTTGAGACTTCGCCAAGCCGTAGGGGAGTCAAGGGGGAAGGTTTGTAAAGATTCGGGGCGCTTTATCCCGAATCTTTATGAATACCCCCTTGACGCCCCGCAGGCGCCCTCACACTCTGCCGCAAGGGCAGGTGGTAAGGCGCGCCCCCGCGCCGTCCCCCTGCCCCCGCGGCGTCGCAAGTGAGACTGGGGGGCGCGGGGGGCTAGTCCCCCGCAAAGGGTTCCGCTTCGGAAGCGGCAGCAAAAACCGCCCAAGTTTGCAGCTTGGGCGGTTTTTTATTGGGGCTTTAGTAATGTTTAGGATGGCACAAAGTCAAAGGTGGTTCTAAAGCATTCAGAATTGCCTTTTGAATATATACCTTTCTGAGCAGCACGTAAAGCCATACTATCCAAACTATCATTGCCGCTGCTTTTGATAATTACGGCATTTTGGCCTCTGCCCTCATCGGAAACCTCAAATTCAAGGGTAACGCTGCCGCCGATTCCCGCATTCTGCGCGTCTTCAGGATAGGGCGGATTCGGCAAACCTATCTTTCTGCATTTTCTGCTCGCAGTCGCCTGTTTCGCCGGCTCCGCAGCTTTTGCGGGTACAGCACTTTCCGCCGGCAAAGAATCGGTCAATCGATCCGTATCTGACACCAGCTCCGAATTGGCCACCTGCACCGCCGCCGGCCTATCCTGCATCTGCGCCGCCATATAACCCAAAATCCCGCAGATGGCCGATAACAGCACAATAATAATGTTTTGCTTCATGGTGATTACCCCTAAAGGACAAATGAAAACGTCCATTATATTTCAGGCAGTCTGAAAACGGTGATGGCCGGCCGGCTGCTCTGCTAAAATTCCCACCGTTGCGGCCTAGCTAACCGCAGCAAAGAGCGGCCAGCCTGTAAGCAGCCGGGGCAGTACAGCCCGATTATCAGATTAGGCGGCCGCTCTCTTTCTGTTTGTGAAATTGAGTAGCATCAAAGGACGCGGCAAACCGCGAATCTGCATAGTAAGGGTAATCACATGAGAAAATCCGTCGGACTGGACATATCCAAAAAAACCATAGACGCCGCCTACATGCCGGCAGAAAAGGAAATCATCAGCGCCGTTTTTGATAACGACGAAAACGGAATCCAAGCCCTGAAACAATGGCTCGAATCACACGGCCAGGCGAACGAACTGCACATCTGCATGGAAGCCACAGGCAACTACTACGAAGCCGCCGCAGACGTCATAGGTAGAGAATACCCCGTCTATGTCGTCAATCCGCTAAAGATCAGCGCCTACGCCAAAAAACGCTTCAGCCGCACCAAAACAGACAAACAGGATGCCAAAATCATTGCCGAATACTGCTTTACCGCCCTTGATCAAGAGTTAGAGCAGCGATACATCCCAACGGCAGATCAGTACCGCCTAAAGCGCCTGATGGCACTGCACGGCCAACTCAAGCAACAAATGACCGCCCAGCAAAACCGTCTCAAAGCAGCCAAAGACAGCTTTGTACAAAGCATCCATACCGAGCAGATCAAACAGCTGCAAAAGCACATCGACGCAGTAGAGCAGGAAATAAACGACGCCGCCGGCGGCGACAGCGGCATCAAGGAAACCGCAAACAAACTGCAAAGCATCCCCGGTATCGGCGGCATCACATCCGCCAAACTCGCCTACTACCTAACCGCACTAAAATTCAAAGGCGCAAAGCAGTTTGCCGCCTTTGCCGGACTCGTGCCGCAAAAGAAACAATCCGGCACAAGTGTCAAAGGCAAAGAGCAGATGACCCGCTACGGCAACAGACAACTGCGCGGCGCCCTGTTTATGCCCGCAATGGTCGCCTACCGTAATGGCTACTTCCCAGAGCTGATAAAACGGCTAACCAAAAAGAAAAAGCCCAAGAAAGTAATAATCGGCGCCATCATGCGCAAACTGGCCACAATCGCCTACTACGTCCACACCACAGGCAAGCCATACGAGCCGCACCGCTATCGGCCGCAAAGCTAGTGGCCGCAGCAAAAGAAAACGGCAGAAAACTGCCGCCTTTTTTGCGTCTGCACAAAATGCAACAAAATATAATAAATAAAAACAATAAGATGTAATTTGTCGTGTAAAATATGCTTTACATGCAAGGTAGCATCTGAAAACCGTGTTTTGGTTTTTATGCTGCTTTTTATTGGGCGGCAAGATGTCTCCGAAGCAGCCTGAAAAACGGAATACAACGTAAGTAACCAATTCACTGTTAAAAACTACAGATACTAAAAACCACAGGTGCCGTCATTCCCGCGTAGGCGGGAATCTTGTTTACTATCCAGTAGTTTCCGATAAAGCCGAACATTACTGACGCTCAAAAAAGATTCCCGCCTGCGCGGGAATGACGTCGTTTGGGGAAACTCGGGCTGATACAAAAGCAGCCTGAAACCTGCCGACACGGTTTTAGCTTCGCAACTCCGCTACGCTACGTAGGCTGCTTTTGTTTTTTCAGGCTGCCTGTTTTGCGGCAAACCAACCGCCTGAACGGCATCATTCCCACACAGGCAGAAATCTCGGCAGAATCAGACAAAGGTTTCAGGCTGCCCTATTCTTTTGCCGAGGCGCGGATCTTTTCCAGCGTTTTGGTGGTGGAGGTCTGGTGCAGAAAGGGAATAGAGTGGACGCTGCCGCCGCGCGCCAGCGTTTGGGCGGCGCCGACGATGTTTTCAGGCTGCCAGTCGCCGCCTTTGACCAGCACGTCGGGGCAGAGCTGTTCGATCAGCGCGGCGGGGGTGTCGTCGTCGAACCAGGTAACGTAATCGACGCTCTCCAGCGCGGCGGCAACGGCGGCGCGGTTTTCCAGCGGGTTGATCGGGCGGTCGCTGCCTTTGCCCTGGCGGCGCACCGAGGCGTCGGTATTGAGGGCGAGCACCATGCAGGCGCCGAGCGCGCGCGCCTGCGCCAGATAGCTGGCGTGGCCGCGGTGGAGAATGTCGAAGCAGCCGTTGGTAAACACCAGCGGGCGCGGCAGGCTGTCGAGCTTGGCGGCCAGCTCGGCGGGAGAAAGGATTTTGCGTTCGAAATCGGGGGCGGGATAGGTGCTCATCGGGATTCCTTGCGGTGGTTTCAGCTTCGCAACGCCGCTACGCTTTTCAGGCTGCTTTGGCTTAAAGGCAGCCTGAAAATTGGCAGACGGCTGTTTGGCTCCCTCCCCCGCGCGAGCGCAGGAGAGGGAACGCAAGTCTGCGGTATCAAACCGCGTCGATGCTTTGACCGGCAAGGGCGCGTTTGATGTTGCGGTCCATGCGGCGGGCGGCGAAGCTGTCGGTGGCCTGCGCCAAATGCTGCACGGCCTGGCGGATGGCGGCGGCACCGCTGCCGTCTTTCAGGCTGCTGGCCAGGGCATCGACGGCGTCCTGCACGCTTTGGCGCTCGGTGTCGGACAACAAATCGCCGTCCATCTCCAGCGCGGCATTGACGGCGGCGATCAGCCCTTCGGCTTCGACCTGCGCTTCGGCGCGGGCGCGGGCGGCGATGTCGTCTTTGGCGTTGCTGATGCTGTCTTTGAGCATGCGGGTGATGGTTTCGTCGTCTAGGCCGTAAGACGGTTTGACTTCGATCTGCGCCTGCACGCCGGTGGTCTGCTCGCGGGCGGACACCGACAGCAGGCCGTCGGCATCGACTTGGAAGGTTACGCGGATGCGGGCGGCGCCGGCAGCCATCGGCGGGATGCCGCGCAGGGTGAATTTGGCCAGGCTGCGGCAGTCGGCCACCAGCTCGCGCTCGCCCTGCACCACATGGATGCTCATCGCGCTCTGCCCGTCTTTAAAGGTGGTGAACTCCTGCGCACGGGCGGCGGGCAGGGTGGAATTGCGCGGGATGATTTTTTCCACCAGCCCGCCGTAGGTTTCCAGCCCGAGCGACAGCGGGGTAACGTCCAGCAGCAGCCAGTCGTCTTCACGCTTGTTGCCGGCCAGCACGTCGGCCTGCACCGCCGCGCCGAGGGCGACCACTTGGTCGGGGTCGAGATTGTTCAGCGGTTCGCGGCCGAAAAATTCGGCAACGGCAGCCTGAACCTGCGGCATGCGGGTGGCGCCGCCGACCATAATCACGCCGTCCACATCCTGCTTGGCGACACCGGCGTCTTTGAGCGCCTGCTTCACCGGTGCTATGGTCTGCGCCACCAAATCGCGGGTGAGCGCTTCAAAGGTGTCGCGGCTGACGGCGGTGTCGATGCGCTGCCCGTTCAAATCGGCTTCAACGCGGCTTTCAGGCTGCCTGCTCAATTCTTCTTTGGCGCTGCGCGCCAGCGCCAGCAGGCTTTGGCGGCGGCCGGCGTCGGCGGTGTCGATGCCGTTGCTTTGAGCCAGATGGGCGGCCAAGCGGTGGTCGAAATCGTCGCCGCCCAGCGCCGAATTGCCGTTGGTGGCTTTCACTTCAAACAACCCTTTGGACAGGCGCAGCACCGATACGTCGAAGGTACCGCCGCCCAAGTCGTACACCACAAAAGTGCCTTCGGCGGCGTTGTCCAGCCCGTAGGCGATGGCGGCAGCGGTGGGTTCGTTCAGCAGGCGCAGCACGTTCAAACCCGCCAGCCGCGCCGCGTCTTTGGTGGCCTGGCGCTGGGCTTCGTCGAAATAGGCCGGCACGGTAATCACCGCGCCGGTCAGGCTGCCGCCCAGCGAAGCTTCCGCCCGCTCTTTGAGCACGCGCAGAATCTCGGCGGAAACTTCAACCGCGGTTTTCACGCCGTGGCGGGTGTCCAGCCCGATCAGGCGCTCGCTGTCGGCAAAGCGGTAGGGCAGACGGCCGGCATCAACGTCTTCAAGCTTGCGCCCGATCAGGCGCTTGGCCGAGCTGACGGTATTGGCGGCATCGCTGCCGGCCGCCGCCGCGGCATCGCGGCCGACCAGTATCTCGCCCGCTTCGCCGTAACGCACCACCGATGGCAGCGACACCTGCCCGTTTTCATCGGCCAGACAAACCGCGCTGCCGCTGCGCACAGTGGCGACCAGGCTGTTGGTGGTTCCCAAATCGATGCCTACCGCCAGCCGGTGCTGGTGCGGCGCGGCGGAAAGACCGGGTTCGGCGATTTGAAGCAGTGCCATGTGTGTGCCTTTGCTGTCTCGGAATGGAAAAGGCGCGCATTTTATCATTGCCGAGTGTTTTTGTCGGGTATGGCGCGGCAGCCTGAAAAGTCGGGCAGCCTGAAAACAGGATAGGTGGTTTTCAGGCTGCTTTTTGCTTGGGTGGTTTGGAGTGCTCGTTTGAAGCTGCCTGCAATATCTTTGGACAGAATTTCGGAAAGTTCTGCCCGATCCACCTTTGCGCTCCATCGCCGCGCGGCGACTTACTTTCTTTGCGTCGCCAAAGAAAGTAAGCAAAGAAAGGCGACCCCGGTTGCAGGCCGCGCTTGGGGCGCGGCTTCCCTCACGCCGCACGGCTTTTCCGGCGCGTACGAACTCGCCTTGCTTGGGGCAAGGCTCAAACAGGGCGCACGCTTGAATCCGGAAAAACCGCGCTCTGTTCGGCTGCGCCAGGGGTGGGGCTGCCTGTAGTAAACCTTAACGAAAAAGCAGCCTGCGCCGCGCATGCTGCTTGGTTTTCAAGCCTCCTGCCTCGTAAGCACCGTTTGGTGCACGGTGTACACCCTACGGCCGCTAAAACCGTTTGGGTTTCAGGCTGCCTTTTTAAGTTTCACCCCGAAACACCGCTACCTGTCTGAACGGTGGCAAACAGCAATGCCAACGCCCCCATGCTGTCAAACCGCCAAACTGCTTTATAATCCGCCGCTTTGCCACTTTCCCCGCACATTATGGAACACGATGCCGATGCCGCTTTGGCCGACGCTTTTCTCGAATACCTGTGGCTGCGCGAGCGGTTGGCACAAAACACGCTTGATGCCTACCGCCGTGATTTGGCCAAACTCTCCGCAGCACTGGCCGATGGCGGACAAGACCTGGCAAGTGCTGACAGCGAAGCGCTGGCGGCGGCGGTGCATGCCGGCGGCGCGGCCAGCACGCAGGCGCGGATGCTGTCGGCCGCCAAGCGTTTTTACGGCTGGCTGCACGAAACCGAGCAGCGCGGCGACAATCCCTGCGCCGTTATCAAAGCCGCCAAGCAGCCGCAGCGGCTGCCGGTGCTGGTCAGCGAAGCGCAGATCGACGCGCTGCTGGCCGCGCCCGATGTGTCCGACCCTTTCGGCCTGCGCGACAAGGCGCTGCTGGAATTGGTTTACGCCACCGGCCTGCGCGCCAGCGAAGCGGTCGGCCTGGCCTTGAACGATGTCGGGCTGGAGCGCGGCATCGTCCACACCGTCGGCAAAGGCGGCAAGCCGCGCATCGTGCCGCTGGGCGCCGAAGCCGCGCACTGGCTGGAGCGCTATCTGCGAGAAGCGCGGGGGCAGATACTCAAAGGCCGCCGCTGCGACGCGCTGTTTGTCGGCAACAAAAAAGGCGCCATCAGCCGCCAGCTCGCCTGGCAGATTGTGCGCCGCTATACCGAAGCGGTCGGCATCGAAGGGCTGTCGCCGCACGGCCTGCGCCACGCCTTTGCCACCCATATGCTCAACCACGGTGCCGATTTGCGCGTGCTGCAGCTGCTGCTGGGCCATGCCGACATCACCACCACCCAGATTTACACCCATGTGGCCGATTTGCGGCTGCAGGAAATTGTCAAACGCCACCATCCGCGCAGTTAATGCCGTTTATCCCGAAAGCAGCCTGAAACCATGAATCCCCAAACCCGCATTGCCGAACTTACCGCCCTTCTAAACCGCTACGCCCGCGAGTATTACACGCTCGATGCACCCAGCGTGCCCGATGCCGAATACGACCGCCTGTTTCGCGAACTCGAAGCGCTGGAAGCCGCGCATCCCGCTTTCAGGCTGCCGGAAAGCCCCACCGCCCGCGTCGGCGGCGCGGTACTGGACGGCTTTGAAACCGTTGTCCACGCCGTGCCGATGCTCTCGCTTTCCAACGCCTTTTCGCCGCAAAACGACGACGGCGTTTTCGACCACGCCGAAATGCTGGCCTTCGACGAGCGGATAAACAAAGACCTGGCCGCCACCACCACCGAATACGTAATCGAACCAAAATTCGACGGCCTGGCCGTCAGCCTGCTCTATCGCGACGGCGTGTTTGTGCAGGCGGCCACGCGCGGCGACGGCACGACGGGCGAAGACGTCAGCGAAAACATCAAAACCGTGCGCAATATCCCGCTGCGGCTGGCCGGGGAAAACGTGCCGCCGCTAATTGAAGTGCGCGGCGAAGTGCTGATGCTCAAAGCCGATTTCGCCGCGCTGAACAAACGGCAGGAAGCGGCGGGGCAAAAGCCGTTCGCCAACCCGCGCAACGCCGCCGCCGGCAGCCTGCGCCAGCTCGATTCGCGCATCACCGCCCAGCGCAAACTGCACTTTTTCGCCTACGGCATCGCCCGCTTTGAAGGCGCGGCCAGGCAGCCTGAAAGCCACGCGCAGGAGCTCGAATGGCTCGCGGAACTCGGTTTCAGCCTGCCCAAAGGCAACTGGCGCATCTGCCCCGATATGGCCGGCGTGCTCGCCTTTTACGAAGAAATGGCGCAGCGGCGCCCCGGCCTGCCCTACGAAATCGACGGCATGGTGGTGAAAGTAAACAGCCTGGCGCAGCAGCAGGCTTTGGGCTTTGTTTCCCGTGCCCCGCGCTGGGCGATCGCCCACAAATTCCCCGCCGAAGAAGCGCTGACCACCGTGGAAGGCATCGACGTGCAAATCGGCCGCACCGGCGCCGTTACCCCCGTCGCCCGCCTGGCGCCGGTGTTTGTCGGCGGCGTAACCGTAACCAACGCCACCCTGCACAATCAGGACGAAATCGAACGCAAAGACGTGCGCGTGGGCGACACCGTCATCGTGCGCCGCGCCGGCGATGTGATTCCCGAAGTGGTGCGCGTGCTGCCCGAGCGGCGGCCGATGGTGGAAGAAGCGGGGGACGACTTGTTTTCAGGCAGCCTGAAACCCAGATTTCCCGCTTTCAGGCTGCCTGAAAACTGCCCGGTGTGCGGCAGCAAAGTCGAGCGCGAAGAAAACGAAGCTGTTGCCCGCTGCACCGGCGGCATGCTGTGCCAAGCCCAGCGCGCGCAAGGCTTAATCCACTTTGCCGCGCGCAAAGCGATGGACATCGACGGTCTCGGCCAAAAGCAGATTGAAGCACTGGTCGAACAAAACATCGTCGGCAGCTTCGCCGACCTGTACCGCCTGACGCTGGCCGATCTGCAGAAAATGAAAGAGCAGGCCGATGGCGGCGACAGGCAGCCTGAAAACGAAAACGGCAGCCGCAAAAAAGCGCCGGTCAAATGGGCGCAGAATATTCTCGACGGTATCGCCGCCAGCAAAAACCCGCCGCTGGCGCGCCTGCTGTTTGCGCTCGGCATCCGCCACGTCGGCGAATCCACCGCCAAGCAGCTGGCGTCGTCCTTCGGCAGTCTCGACACCGTGCGCCGCGCCCCCGAGCCGGTGCTCGCCTGCCTGCCCGATATCGGCGCCGTTGTCGCCCAGTCCATCGCCCGCCATTTCCGCGACCCGCAGCAAAACCGTCTGCTCGACGATCTACTCGCCGCCGGCGTCGCCCCCCAAACCGCCGCCGCATCCCGCAGCCTGAACGCCCAAATCCCGCCAGAGCGCTGGCTCGCCCGCCTGCCCGGTCTCAAACTCAGCGAAAAACGCGCCCAAGAGCTGTGGCAGCTCGCCGGCAGCCTAGACGCCCTGCAACACGACCCCGCCCTGCCGCAAAACTGGCAGGACTGGCGCCGCCAACCCGAAAACGCCGCTCTGCTCGCCCAAACCATCGCCTTTATAAACAGCCTGCCCGCCGACCATCCAGCCGACGGCGACGGCAACAACGAAGCAGCAGGCAGACTGAAAGCCGCAATCGCCGGCAAAACCTTCGTGCTCACCGGCACCCTGCCCACGCTCAAACGCGACCAGGCCGCCGCCCTGATCGAAGACGCCGGCGGCAAAGTTTCCGGCAGCGTCTCGAAAAAAACCGACTACGTCGTCGCCGGCGAAGCCGCCGGCAGCAAGCTCGACAAAGCCGCCGCGCTGGGCATCACCGTGATTGGCGAAGCCGAACTGCTGGCCATGCTCGGCTGATAGGCGCCACACAAAGGCAGCCTGAAAATCTTGGCACTTTCCCAACCAGCGTCATTCCCGCACAGGCGGGAATCTTATTTGAAATCCCCAAAGGCTTGGAGAAGCAAACCATTGTCTGAGTTTTACCAAGATTCCCGCCTGCGCGGGAATGACGGTATTGGGTTGTAGGTCGGGCATTTATGCCCGACAAATCCCATCCGCAAAGTCGGGCATAAATGCCGACAAATGGCTGCCACCGGCAGTACATTTGCAGCGTGGTTTTTGGGACGCGAAATAAGGAAAAAAGCAACCTGAAAACAGAAAACCAGTTTTCAGGCTGCCTGTTACGCCCCCAAAGCAGCCTGAAAGGGCGGCGGCGCTTTGTGTTACACTCGCCGCCTGTTTTTCCCGCAGCCGCTGCGGCGCTGCCGCCGTTTTCAGGCTGCCCGATCGGCCTGCCGCGCCCCGTGCCGGCGGCGTTTTGTTTGAGAACAACCATGACTGCTTTTTTCTGTGCCGCCGGCCTGCCGGCCGCTGCCGCCGAGCCGGTGATGCCGGCACTCGGCAGCACTTCTTCCGCCGTAATCTGGATATCGCTGCTGCTGTTGCTGGTGATTCCGTCGACCATCGTGCTGGCGATGCCGCAAAACCGCCTGCGCCGCACGCTGATCAACTGGCTGCTGTGGTTTTTCGGCGCGGTATTTCTGCTGCTGGGCATTATCGGCGCCTTTTTGCCGATAATGCCGACCACCCCTTTCGTGCTGGTTACCGCCGCCTGTTGGGGGCGGGCGTCGCCGCGCTTTCACCGCTGGCTGCACCAGCATCGCTTTTTCGGGCCGATGGTGCAAAACTGGGAACAGCGGCGGGCGGTGCCGCGGCGGGCAAAATACCTGGCCTGGTCGATGATGACGCTCTCCTGCAGCTGGCTGTTTTTCCAGTTTCCGCAGCGCTGGTACGTCGGCGCCGGAACTTCCGCCGTCTGTCTGTGCGTCGCCCTGTGGATGGCACGCCTGCCCGATGCCTGACAGGCTTTCAGGCTGCCGCCGGCAAACGGATACGGATCAGGCAGCCTGAAAAACATCGCGGCTTAAAACCCGCCGACAACAAACGCCCCTGCCGGAAGCATTGCGGCAGGGGCGCGGCATTTTCAGGCAGCCTGAAAGCCGGGTTCGGCAATCGTAGCTTGGGTTGCACACCCAACAAACCCAAAAGCAGCCTGAAAGTTGGGTCTCGACCCAACCTACGCTTGCTATCCGTTGATGTGAAGCCGTTTTATAGTGAATTAACAAAAACCAGTACAGCGTTGGCTCGCCTTGCCGTACTATTTGTACTGTCTGCGGCTCGACGCCTTGTCCTGATTTAAATTTAATCCACTATAGGATGCAGGCTGCTTTGGAACAAACACGCGATACGCGCCGCGCAGGGTGAACAACAGCAACGCGCCGATGAACAGCAGCCCGATGGTCAAGGCAATCGGCTCGTCAATGTTGCGCCACCAACCGATGCCCGCCCATGCAAAGGCGGCGGCAAGCGGCAGATACCAGCAGCACAACACGGTGTATTTCCACCACTGCGGCGTTTCGTCCGGCACGGTTTCGCCTTCGGCCAGCGCGTTCTGCCAATCGTCGAAGCGGCGGTGGAACCACATCAGCGGCAGGGCGAACAGCGGCACGGCGATGAGCGCGTCCAGCAAGGCGGCTTTGCGTTCGCGGTTGAATCGGGCAGCTTGGTCGGCATAACGGTAGATTGGCACGCCGTCCACTTGCATTTCATACAGGCGCGAGCCGCTGTATTTCACCACGGCCGGTTTGCCTGCATGGGCGTAGGCGGATTCGCAAGCATCGTGCAGGTCGGCGGCACAGCTCAAATGCAGGGTTTCGCCGCCGTTGGGGAACGGGAGATAGTTGGTATCGCTCACATGGCGGCAGGGGCGGCCGAGTAGGAATTGGGCGAATCCGTTTTGGGATACGGCATCCTGCCGGGCATAACATTCGGTTCTTGCATTATACGGTTTGGCAGGGACGATGCCGCGTGCTTCGCGCAATTCGCCGTATGAGGCCGCCGTGCCGCCGTAAAAGGCGACAACCGCGCCCATCACGGCAATCATCAAATAAAGCCATTGCAGCGAAGAGATGCCGCTTTTGCCGGCGGGGAATCGGTCGTACAGCCGTTTTTCGCCTCGTGCCAGCGCGCGGATGCGCAGATACAGCACCAGCGCGGTGGCCAGCAGTATGCCCCATAGCACGCCGTTTACGGGCAGAAACCAGCCGATGCCGAATGCGGCAACGATGTAGAAGAACATGGCGCGGTAGAGCGCGTGCGGGGTTTGGGGGACGGGAATGGGGAGGGTTATCACGATCGATCTTTCGAGAAAAGGCTGAAGGCCGTCTGAAAGCGCAGCTTCAACGAAGTTAAAACTGAGCTTCCGAAGGAAACGGAGTTTCTGCGAAGCGAAAACGCTTCAAGCCGCCGGTCAAACATGTTTTATGACACTATAAACGGGCTATTTTAACACTTTTGTCAGCGCGTTATGCAGGATGGGATAGGGCAGTCGGGCAATCGGCTGCGTGATTGGCCGCCGCCCTGTGTCGGAATAAACAAAATAAACCGAAAGGCCGAGACCTTTGCAAAATACCTCTCTTCACCTTTTCGCTGACAGCCGGAACCCAAACACAGGTTTTCGGCTGTTTTCGCCCCAAATCACTCCTGACTTTACCCAAATATCCCCTTTTTTCTCCCCGGATACCCCATAATCAGGCATCCGGGCCACCTTTTAGGCGGCAACAGGCACACTTAGCCTGTTAGCCGCTTTCAACAGGTTCAGACACATCGCCTTCAGATGGCTTTGTGCGCTCACTTTGAATAGACCAAAATAGGCTGCCCGGGCGTAGCGGAATTTACGGTGCAGCGTCCCGAAGCTCTGTTCGACCACATAACGGGTCTTCGACAAATAGCGGTTACGTTTGGTTTGGTCTTCCGTCAGCGGACGGTTGCGGTGGGCTTTGCGCATAATGCCGTCCAACAACCGATACTCTTTCAGATGGTGCCGGTTTTCCTTACTGTCGTAGCCTTTGTCGGCATAGACGGTCGTGCCTTCGGCTATACCTTCCAGCAAAGGCGACAGGTGGTTGCACTCATGGGTATTGGCTGGGGTGATGTGCAGTTTCTCGATATAGCCTTCCTCATCGGTACGGGTATGTTGTTTGTAACCGAGTTTGTAGAGGCCGTTTTTCTTTGTCCAGCGGGCATCTTTATCTTTGCTCGGTGTGGTTTGGCCGCTGACTTGTCCTTCTTCATCGACTTCTATGGCTTGACGCTGTTTGCTGCCGGCGGTCTGAATAATGGTGGCGTCAATGACGGCGGCGGATGCTTTCTCTACTTTTAAGCCTTTTTCGGTCAGTTGGCGGTTAATCAGTTCCAGCAATTTGGACAGGGTGTCGTCTTGCGCCAGCCAGTTACGGTAGCGGCATAAGGTGCTGTAATCGGGGATGCTCAGTTCGTCAAAACGGCAAAACAGGTTGAAATCGATGCGGGTGATGAGGCTGTGTTCGAGTTCGGGATCGGAGAGGCTGTGCCATTGGCCGAGTAGGACGGCTTTGAACATGGATAGCAGGGGATAGGCGGGACGGCCGCGGTGGTCTCTAAGGTAACGGGTTCTTTGACGATTCAGGTACTGTTCGATCGGCTGCCAATCAATCACTTGATCCAACTTCAATAGTGGGAAGCGGTCGATGTGTTTGGCAATCATGGCTTGTGCGGTTTGCTGGAAGAAGGTGCTCATGGAAAATCCCCTAAATGTCTTGGTGGGAATTTAGGGGATTTTGGGGGGATTTTGCAAAGGTCTCAATTAAATCTTAGGCTCAGCCTCCATTTTGTTACTTAGGGAGAATGTTCTCCGAAATAGCCTCCATTTTGTTACTTACGCCCCTGAAAACCGAAAATCTGGCTTTCAGGCTGCCTTTTTGTTTAGCCATCGGGCTGCTTACTGCCAAACCAACAGCGCGTGGTTGCGCTTGCCGCGGCGGACGATGGTGTAGCGGCCGAAGCGTTTGTGCGCGTCGGTGAGCAGGTAGGCGTCGTCGGGTTTGTCGGCGGGTGGGTTGGGGTTGGTGGTTTCGGCGGGGCGGCCGTTGAGCAGCACGGCTTTGCTGCTGATAAAGCCGCGCGCTTCTTTGTTGGACTGCGCCAGGCCGGTTTTAACCAGCGCTTCGACGACGTTCAGGCTGCCGGATACTGCAAAGGCGGGCAGGCCGTCTTGGGCGAGTTGGGCGTAGTCCTGTTCGGTGAGCGCGTCTTCGTTGCCGGAAAACAGGCTGTCGGTAATACGGCGGGCGGCGGCGAGCGCGTCTTCGCCGTGGATCAGGCGGGTCATTTCTTCGGCAAGGATGCGCTGGGCTTCGGGCTTGCCGTCGCGGGCACGGTCGGCTGCTTCGATTGCGGCGATTTCGTCCAGCGGCAGGAAGGTGAAGTATTTGAGAAACTTGTACACGTCGGCATCGGCGGTTTTGAGCCAGAACTGGTAAAACTGGTAGGGCGAAGTTTTGGCGGCATCAAGCCACACGGCGCCGCCTTCGGTTTTGCCGAATTTGGTGCCGTCGGCTTTGGTTACCAGCGGCAGGGTCAGGGCGTAGACGCTCTGGCGGTGCAGACGGCGGGTAAGTTCGGTGCCCCAGGTGATGTTGCCCCATTGGTCGCTGCCGCCGATCTGCAGTTTGACGCCATGGCGGCGGTTGAGTTCTGCAAAGTCGTAACCCTGCAGCAGGGCGTAGGAAAACTCGGTGAAGGAAATGCCGACGTCGTCGCGCTCGATGCGCTGTTTGACCGATTCTTTGGCGAGCATGGCGTTTACGGAAAAATGCTTGCCGATGTCGCGCAGGAAATCCAGGCAGTTCATGCCGGCGAACCAGTCGGCGTTATTGGCCATAATCGCGGCGTTTTCGTCTTCAAAGCTCAAAAAGGGCTGAAGCTGGCCGCGGATTTTTTCTACCCAGCCGGCCACGGTTTCGCTGCTGTTCAGGCTGCGCTCCTGCGCTTTGAAGCTGGGGTCGCCGATCATGCCGGTGGCACCGCCGACGAGCGCAATAGGAGTGTGGCCGGCAAGCTGGAAGCGGCGCAGCGCCAGCACCGGCAGCAGATGGCCGATGTGCAGGCTGTCGGCGGTGGGGTCGAAACCGCAGTAGAGTGAGATTTTTTCGCTGTCCAACAATGCGGACAGCTCGTTGATGTCGGTGGTTTGGTTAATCAGGCCGCGTGCCTGCAAATCTTGCAATAAGGCGTTCATTTAGTGTTCTCTCCAATCGAAAGGCAGCCTGAAAAGGTTTTCAGGCTGCTTGCGGGTTTGCTGAATCGTTCGTTAATCGGGCGGGTGCGTGCCGGTATTGCCCGCCAAAAAATCGGGCGGATTTTAACCGATTTCGCCGCTCTCGGTCAGGTTTGCGGCGGCTTGGGCGGCGGCGCGGGCAAACCATTCGGCGGCGACGGCGCCCACTTCGTCCAAGCCCTGTTTTTTCAGGCTGGAAAAAAGCTGCACGCTCACTTCTTGGCGCTCGCCCAGCGGCTGTAAGGATTTTTTGACCGCCGACAAGGTTTTAATCTGCTCGTTTTTCGATAATTTATCTGCCTTGGACAGCAAAATATGCACCGGCTTGCCGGTGGCGGCGAAAAAGTCGAGCATCTGCCAGTCCTGCGGTTTGAGCGGGTGGCGGGCGTCCATAATCAGCAGCAGGCCGGCAATCTGGCGGCGGCTCTGCAGATAGCTGCCCAAGAGTTTCACCCAGTGGGCGCGCACCGGCTCGGGCACCTGCGCGTAGCCGTAACCCGGCAAGTCGGCGAGAAAACAGCCGTTGGCCAGCTCGAAAAAATTGATGTGCTGGGTGCGGCCGGGCGTTTTCGACACGAAGGCCAGCCGCACATGGTTGCACAGCGCGTTGATGGCGCTGGATTTGCCGGCGTTGCTGCGGCCGACAAAGGCGATTTCCGCCGGCGTGTCGGGCAGGCCGTTCAGGTCGTTGGCGGTGATGGAAAATTTGGCGTTGTGAAAAATGTTCATGCTGGTAAAGTTATGTGAATTTAGTATAGAATACCACGTTTGCAAATTTCTGGTTCGGCCGGATGGCTGCCATCCGGTGTCCGACATATAAATATAAAACCCCCGAAACCCTTGGTTTTGGAATCAGGAGCATTTCCCATGAAACGTTTGAATATGCTGGCGGTACTGCTGCTGGCCGGCGCAGCGGCGGCGGCTCCCAAAGCCGCTCCCAAGGCGGATCTGGCCAAAGGCAAAGAAGTGGCCAAATCGGTTTGCGCCTCCTGCCACGCGGAAGACGGCAACAGCAGCATCGCCATGTATCCGAAAGTCGCCGGCCAGCACGCGTCCTACGTTTTGACGCAGACGCTCGACATCAAAAACAAAAAACGCACGTCCGGCTCTTCGGGCATGATGGCGCCGATGGTGCAGAACCTGAGCGAGAGCGACATCCGCAACGTTGCTGCCTACTATGCCAAGCAGCAGGCCAAGCCGGGCGAAGCCAATCCCAAGGAAAACATCGAACTGGGCCGCAATATCTACCGCGCCGGCCTGCCGGAGAAAAAAGTGCCGGCCTGTATGTCCTGCCACGGCCCCAGCGGCGCCGGCATTCCCGGCGGCGGCACCGACATCACCGCCTACCCGCGCCTGGGCGGTCAGCATTCGGCCTATATCGGCGAACAGCTCAAAGCCTATGCCGCCGGCCAGCGCACCAGCGCCAACGGCATGATGGAAACCATTGCCAAACGCCTGAACGAAGAAGAAGTCAAAGCGGTGGGCAACTACATCCAAGGTCTGAAATAAACCGCGCGCAAAAGCCGCCGCTTCGTTCAGGCAGCCTGAAAGGACATCCTTTCCGGCTGCCTGAACGGCTGTTTGGCACCACAAAAGCTAATGCTTATAAGCTGCGCTATCAGTCGGGCGACGCGTTTGCCGCCGCCGGTTTTGCCGGCACCGCGCCAGCGCTAAAGCCGATCAAACGGCTTCCCCGACCAGCCCAAACAGCCCACACAACCGCCCCGCCGCTTCCCAAACAATGGCGCGCAGGCAGCCTGAAAACGTTTCAGGCTGCTTTGCCGCCCGTTGGCACACACCGCCGCCGCACCGCCGGCCGCATATCCCGTCCGTTTTTCAGGCTGCCCCGACCATGTCCGCCAAGCCCAAAACCAAAATCCCCCTGATCCGCCGTCCGTGGTTCGCCTTTCTCAGCTCCATGCGCTTTGCCGTGGCGCTGCTGGCGGTGCTGTCCGTCGCTTCGGTGATCGGCACCGTGCTGCAGCAAAACCAGTCGCCGCAGGACTATGTGGTCAAATTCGGCCCTTTCTGGGCGCAGATTTTCTCCTTTCTCGGTTTGTACGACGTTTACGCTTCGTCGTGGTTCGTCGCCATCATGCTGTTTCTGGTGTGCAGCACCGCGCTGTGCCTGTGGCGCAACGTGCCGCCCTTTCTGCGCGAGATGCGCTCCTTCCGCCTGAAAGTAACCGCCAAATCGCTCGCCCACATGAAGCACAGCGCCCTGCTGCAGGGCAGCCTGAAAGCCGATATCGCCGCGCGCTATCTCGCCGTGCGCGGCTACCGCACCCAAACCGTGCACCGCGACGACGGCAGCGTGCTGCTGGCCGCCAAAAAAGGCAGCATGAACAAATGGGGCTACATCTTCGCCCACGCCGCGATTATCGTTATCTGCCTGGGCGGGCTGGTGGACAGCAACCTGCTGTTGAAAATCGGCATGCTCAGCGGCCGCATTGTGCCCGACACCACCAGCAACTACGCCGGCGAATTTCAGGCTGCCAGTACGCTGGGTAGCGGCAACCCGTCTTTCCGCGGCAACACCCAAATCGTCGAAGGCCAGCATGCCGACTCGATATTTATCAATGCCGACAAAGGCCTGCTGCTGCAAAAGCTGCCCTTTAGCGTCGAGCTGAAAAAATTCCACATTGATTTTTACGACACCGGCATGCCCAAGGATTTTGCCAGCGACGTCATCATCACCCGCCAAGACGGCTCGCGCCAGGCTGCCACCGTGCGCGTCAACCATCCGCTCACCGTTGAAGGCGTAACCATCTACCAGGCCGGCTACGGCGACGGCGGCTCCAAACTCAGCTTCAAAAGCTGGAATTTGCGCGGCAGCGGCGCGATGCGCAAAATCGAAGCCGTTTCGCAAAGCCGCTATCCGCTCGATTTGGGCGGCGCCGGCAAGTTTTCCATCGAATTTAACGATCTGCAGGTTTACAACGTCGAAGACGCCGAGCAAGCACAGGCGCAGCCTGAAAACGAAAGCGGCCGCGCCGCCCTTGCCAAGCGCCTGAGCGAAGTGCGCAGCGTGCGCCAAGACCGGCGCTTTGCCAACGTCGGCCCCACCATCCGCTTCAAGCTGCGCGATAACAGCGGCCAGGCGCACGAATACGTCAACTACATGCTGCCCTTGGAACGCGAAGGCTCGTGGTTTTTCGCCACCGGCGAGCGCAGCAGCGCCGACGAACCCTACCGCTGGCTGATGCTGCCCGCCGACCCCGCCGGCCGGCTCGACAGCTTTATGGCGCTGCGCGAACTGCTGCTCGATCCCGAACGGCGCAGCCGCGTGGTGGAAAAAGCGCAGGCCAATGTCGGCGAAAGCGTGCGCCCGCAGTTCAAACTCGCCACCGAAAACCTGCTGCGCCAGTTTGCCGAAGGCGGCTACGTGGCCATCGACCGCCACATCAAAAGCACCGTCCCTGCCGCTGACCAGCAGAAAACCGGCGAGCTGATGTACCAGATTCTCTACGGCACCATCAATATCGCGCTCGATGATGCGCTGGCCGATCGCGGCCTGCCGCCGATTCCCGCCGGCGAAGTGCGCGGCCGCTTCGTGCTCAACAGCCTGGACGGCTACACCGCGCTAACCCGCTTCGAATCGCCGGTGCTGCTGCAGATGGACGGCTACCGCGCAGTGAATATGTCGGCGCTGCAGATGACCAAATCGCCCGGCGCGCTCTTGGTGTATCTGGGCTCGGTGCTGCTGGTGGCCGGCACGCTGTTTATGTTTTACGTCCGCGAAAAACGCGCCTGGCTGCTGTTTGACGGCAACAGCATCCGTTTTGCCATGAGCGCCACCCGCAGCGAGCGCGAGCTGGCACGCGAGTTTCCGCAGCATCTGGCCGATCTCGAGCGGCTGGCCGCCGATTTGGGCGGCGGCAAAACCGCCAAATAGGCGCCGCCGCCGTTTTCAGGCTGCCTGCAGCCTGAAACCCGACCATAAGAATAAGATGAAAAAAGAAAACTACTCCCGCATCCTGCCCCTTACCCCGTGGACGGCTTCGTCAATGTGGCCGTTTACCGAAGCCAAACCGCTGGCGGTGCTGTTGGTCACACTGAGCCTGTTCGGCTTTGGCGAAGGCATGCTGGTGGTGTCGCGGCTGGGCTCGACGCCGTGGACGGTGCTCTCGCAGGGCATCGCGCGCATCAGCGGCGGCGAATTGGGCACGGTAACGCTGATGATCAGCGCGGTGGTGATGCTCGGCTGGATACCGCTGCGGCTCAAGCCCGGGCTGGGCACGGTGCTGAATATGCTGCTGATTGCCGGCGGGCTGGGGGTATTCGTCCATTTCGTTGCCGTGCCGGAAAGTCTGGCGGCACGCGCGGCGCTGTGCGTCGGCGGCATCGTGCTGATCGGCGTATCGTCGGCCTTTTACCTGACCTGCCACACCGGCGCCGGTCCGCGCGACGGCCTGATGGTCGGCCTGTGCCAGGCCAGCGGCTGGCGCATCGGCAGCGTGCGCACCGCCATCGAAGCGGTGGTCTGCCTGATCGGCTGGCTGCTCGGCGGCACCGTCGGCATCGGCACCCTGCTGTTTGCCTTCGGCGTCGGCTGGGTGGTACAGATCAGCCTGAAACTGCTGGCACGCTGTTTTCAGGCAGCCTGAAAACTCCAAAGCAGCCTGAAAACTCCAAAGCAGCCTGAAAACTCCAAAGCAGCCTGAAAACTCCAAAGCAGCCTGAAAAGGTTTGCCCCATACCGCACCGCACTCCCGCGACTGCCGGCGGTTTTCCTACCCACCCGTGCAGACAACTAAAAAGTTTTCAGGCTGGCAACGCCCTGCCCCGCGCCGTTTTCAGGCTGCTTGAAAACACCCGGCCGAAAGAACTAGGCCGAAAGACTGAGCACAATTAACAGCACAGCGGATATTTTTTCTTTATAATCCGCCGCGCAAACAAATTTTTACATTAAAACAGGCTGCATCTGCAGTCAGGCAGCCTGAAAACACCCGCACACACGATTTTGAAGAACACCGCCATGACCGAACAAACCCAAACCGTCCGCGCCGAGCACGAACTGCTGCAAAAAACGGCGCCGCATCCCGGCTACGCCGCGCCTGCAATCGATCACGAACTGCTGCGCGAAACTTCTTTTTTCCGCTCTCTCGACATCAAAGACGGCCTTTACGCCGCCGTGATTCTCGCCATCGCCGTGTTGGTACAACTCAAAATACCGCACCGCATGGACGGCTACGAAACCGCCATTCTCTGGCTCAGCGCCGCCGCTTCGGTGGGTTTGGGCTGGTTCTTCAAGCCGCTGCGCTGGTTTATTCCCGCCGCCGTGGCGCTCGCCTATCTGGCCGTCGGTCTGTACGACGGCGACATCAGCCGCGGCGACAGTACCCACGGCCGTTTCCTGCTGCGCTACCTGCTCGCCAGCCAGCCGGCGATTATGTGGCAGTGCGCGCTGACGCTGCTGGCCTTTTTCGCCTACTCCGCCGGCACCGCCGGCGCCTGGCTCAAGCAGCGGCGGCAGCCTGAAAGCAGCGGCGGCAACATCCTGCTCGGCCTGGGCGACGGCTGCGCTTGGGCGGCGGCGCTGGCCGGCTTTACCGGCCTTTTGGTGCGCTGGCATGAAAGCTATCTGCTGCGCCCGAACGACGGCCATATTCCGGTGTCCAACCTTTACGAAGTATTTATCCTGTTTATGGTGATTACCGCGCTGATGTACCAATACTATTCGCGCAAATTCTCCATGCAGAAGCTCGGCGCCTTCGTTTATTTCCTGATGTGCGTACTGGTCGGCTTTGTGCTGTGGTACAGCCTGGAGCGCGGCGCCCACGAAATCCGGCCGCTGATTCCTGCCCTGCAGTCGTGGTGGATGAAGCTGCACGTTCCCGCCAACTTCATCGGCTACGGCGCCTTCTGCATCGCCGCCATGTTTGCCGCGGCCGAACTGCTGGCACTGCACGGCAACCGCCTGATGCCGCCGGCCGAGCAGATTGAAGAAGCGATGTATAAAGTGATCGCCGTCGGCTTTCTGTTTTTCACCATCGCCACCATACTCGGTGCCCTGTGGGCGGACGATGCCTGGGGGCGCTACTGGAGCTGGGACCCCAAAGAAACCTGGGCGCTGATTGTGTGGCTGAACTACGCCATCTGGCTGCATCTGCGGCTGGTGGCCGGCTGGCGCGGCAAAGTGCTGGCCTGGTGGGCGCTGGTCGGCCTGCTGATTACCGCCTTCGCCTTCGTCGGCGTCAATATGTTCCTCGGCGGCCTGCATTCCTACGGCGAACTCTAAACCCGCCCTACCCCGCCAACACCCAAACAAAGGCAGCCTGAAAACCGGAAATCCGTTTTCAGGCTGCCTTCCCGCCAATAAGGCAAAATCCAAGGAAAAACCATGTCTGCCTACCGATACCTGCTGCCCCTGCTCTGCCTGCCGATGGCTCTGCCTGCCGCACAGGCCGCGCCGAGCGCGCAGCAGGAAGCCGAATTTTTGCAAATGCTGCCGCAGCTACTCAAAGAAACCAACCGCCACCTGCCGCACCGGCAAACTACGGGCGGCCAGCACATTGAAATCTTACCCCTGGTTTATAACGGCGGCCGCCTGCAGTTGCGAATCAACAGCCGCCCCGCCAGCGCCGGCGATGATGCGCAGCTCTCTGCTTTCAACTACGAAGAACTGCTGCCCAACTACCAAACCGGCACCGATGTTACGGCGTGCGTAGAGAAAGAAAAACTTCGTGAAATCAACGACTATCTGCCGCTTGATTTCCAATACCGGCAGCAGCTGAAAAACGGCAACCGTACCTTTAACATCCGATTAGAAAAAGGCCATTGCCGGCGTTTGCTGAGCGAAAACACGCCGGAACAAATCCGCCGCAAGCGCGATCTCAGTTCCGCCAAGCTGGCCGTCAGCCGCCTAAACAGCACGCTGCCGCAAGATGACGGCTTCGGGCTGGTGCTGTACCAAATCGTGTTGGAAAACGATACCGTCCACTACCGCTACCGCCTGAGCCCGTCGGTACAAGAATCGGCATTTACACCGGAAAAATGGCAGGAGTTTTTCCAAAACATGCGTAAGCTGGACATTTGCACCGCCGACCCATCCACGCTCGGCGCCATCGCTTCTTTCGGCATCAGCAGCACCCTGACCCTGCCCAGCGGCCGGGAAATCCGCACCACCCAGAAAGCGGGCGGCTGCGCTTTCTAAACCGACAAAAGCAAGCAGCCTGAAAACCGGAAATTCGGTTTTCAGGCTGCTTTATTAAGAATCAAAACTTATTTAGTGATATCGACAATGCTGCGGGCAGCGCGGCGGGCGTCGAGCAGAATCAGACCGAGCTTGGCGCTTTCTTTGGCGGTCAGGCACAGTACGTTGGTTCCGCCTGCCTGAATCAGCAGGGTATAGCCGAGTTTGCCTTTCACGATCACCTGCTCCAGTTCGCCGCAGGCGAGTTCGTGGGTGGTGCGGTTGCCCAAGGCCAGCAGCGCTGCAGACATGGCACCGACGCGGTCGGCATCAACGCTGTTGGGCAGCAGGTGGGCGATCGGCAGCCCGTCCGTAGAAATCACTGCGGAAGCGGTAATATCAACCGAAGAGCTGTTCAAGTCGCTCAAGATGGAGGTAAGAAGTTGTTCGTTCATGTTAATTTTCCAATCAGTTATCTTGTGTTAGAACGAGCCGCCGAAACCGGTAGCCGCATCTACGGTTTGATAAAGGGCGCGCACCAGTAAAACGAAGGTGTCTTTGTGCAGCTGGGGCGTGCCGCCGGTAACCAAAATATATTTGGCATCGCTGATGTATATCGGGAAGAAAGTCAGTTCGCTTTGGCCGACAGGGTCGCACAAGCCCCATGCGTTTTGATAAATGTTCAGGTTGTTTTTGATCAACAGGGCATGGCGCTCGGAAAGACGAATGGCTTCGCTGGCCAAAATGGCCACCTCTTCCGCAGCTTCGTGGTTGAAGCCGGAGTTGGCAAAATAGAAGCCATCTTGGTCGATCAACAGGGCTTTGTGGCTATCGGACAGATGCGGTAAAAGATTGGCCAGGGTATCGTCGGTCAGCTCGGGAACTTCGGGCGGGGTTTCGCTGCCGTAGAGAAATTCCAAACGCTGCAGGCGGTAGAGCAGGTTTAATGCGGTATCCAAGTCGTCGGTTTCCGCCCATTCGAGCAGTTTTTGCTGGGTAATCGGCTGTTTGCCGCCTGAGCGTAATACATTGGACAATAAAGTGCGGCTGGCGCTGCTGCTTTTATTGGCTACTGCATAGAAGGCCCCAGCCGGCGTAATGTGCGGGTAAAGATTTGTTTGTAATGACAGAGTAGATTCCACGACTATACCTCCAAACCAGGATCAATTTGAAACAGCATGGCGGTTACCAGCTGTTTGACATCATCTTCATTGCGGGCGTCAACCTCAAATACCGGCACATTCAAACCATGCTGGATCAGATATTTCTGATAGACGTCTATCCCGGGAACGGAACGGATATCCATTTTGGTCACTCCGACAACCAAAGGAGCGGTTTTCAACAAATCAGAAAACGAGTCCAAGAAAAACTTCAGGTCTTTTAAAGGATTCACGCGGGTGTTATCCAACAGCAAGACCAAACCCATGCTGCCTTTACTGAGAATTTCCCACATAAAGTCAAAACGTTCCTGACCCGGAGTGCCGTAAAGGTGAACCTTGGTATGCTCGTCAAGCTGAATCAGGCCGTAGTCCATCGCAACGGTGGTGTAACCTTTGCGCACAGCGGTCATATCCGATGCGCTGGCGTCGGTCTGTACCGGAGGTTCGTCCGACAAAGCGGCAATCGCAGTGGTTTTGCCTACACCCACCGGCCCTGTAAAGATAATTTTGTTCTCTACCATCATGGCAAGTACCTCTTCATTATTATTTATTCAGTAATTTTTTCATCAGCCTGCTCAAGAGACCGCCACCTGCCGGTCTGGGCGCGGCAGATTCGGAATCTTCTGACGCAACGGCCGGTCTGGGACGCGGGGGCGCACTCTGGATAGTAGCAGGCGCCTTACTCTGAGCTTCTGCCATCGACCCGCTAACGGATAAGTAATCCGTAAGATAGGTGGTGGATATGTAGTTCAGGATGTCCGGCATATCCAGCGGCATCATTTTGTAGAGCATATTCAGGCTGACCGCGGTTCGGGTCAGGAATGCCGACAAGCGCATAGATTCGGCCAATGGAGCCAAGCGGGTCAGATTGGGCCAGTATTTAAGCTGGAATATGGTATTGGGTGTCAGAGGCTGGGCGAGACGGCCGTTGGCTGTCCACAATGCAACTTGCCACAAAACGGCCTGTAAAGAGCTGTTTGCACGCTCGATTACATTACCACCAACCGCCTGCACTTCAATTGCAGGATTTTCCTGCTGGCATAAAGTGTGTAATTGTGCGGCATCAATGGCCAACCATGCTTTTTGCGCTTCGGGAAAAAGAGCCAGAATCGGCTTGCCGTTCCAGTTGATCAAGGTGTCTTTATTGGCAGAAATGGTTCGACGCACTATGCCCAAAAGGCCGGTATTCGGATCAAAACGCGGAATGGTTACCTCGCTGGCGCGGGAAGATGCCGGAGCATGGCTTTTAGGTGCTGCGGCATGTACCGGAGCAACACCGCCCTGTACCACCCAGATGCCGTTGCCCTGCATCAGATTACGCAAATTGAGAAACAGGGTATCAAACTTAATCGGTTTGGGCAGATGCGGTGCGGTAACAGACGGGGGAGATTTGGCAAAATGCACTACGGTCGAATTGGGATAATCGCCCTTCGCTTTAAGCCAAGCGCTGATGCCGGCAGGGCTGTCGCCGTCCACAATCACCAACTCGGGCTTTTCGCCCGAAGATGCATCCAGCACCTGATAATTGGTGGTGCTGTGCATTTTGAAGGCCATTTTAAACATTGCCTGTTGCTGTTCTTCCATCGCCAGCAACAGCAATTTGACCGTTTTAACCTGCGGTATATTGTTGTTCATCATTATTTAATGTCCAAATGAGCCGTTATTGAAACGTTGCAGCAATTGGCTCATCGCCAATACCACTTCTTCCGGCAGAGTTTGCACTTGGCCGCGCAGTTCTTGCAGCAGCGTTTCCAAACGAGTCCATTCTTCGGCACGCTCATACAAATCAAACAACGCAATATAAAGCTGTGATTCCTGCGGATAGGACAAAATCGACTCTTCCAGCAGATTCATCGCGTTGTCCAACTGGCCGTACATCAGCAGCGAATCGACTTCTTTCAAAATCCGTTCGGCAGGCGTACGCGGCTCGGCAACCATATCGACGTTTTCAGATACCAAGGCCTGATAACGCGCTTTTTTCAGGCTGCCGCCGTCAATCAAACCCTGCTGGACACCGATTTCGCGCAGTGCCGCATCAGAAGGATTGGTTTCCAAACGCGCAAACAAAGGATGCGGCCCCAAGTTGTAGCCCCAACCGAGCATTCTTTCCTTCACCTGGCGGCCGTATTGGCCGAGCGTATAGTAAAGATTCCACAGATGGTCGGCAAAACCGTTGATGTTGTTGGCACGGTAATCGAGTGTCAGCGCATCAATCAGCAAAGCCGCGGGTTTGTCCGAATGGCGGATGGCTTTATTCAGATACTTGGTGGCAGCATCATAAGTCAGCGAGTTTTTCAACAGACGCACGCCCTGTTCAGGCTGCATGAATGCCAATACGGCACCTTTTTCGTCGTTGCTGATTTCCCGCAAAACTCCGTTGCCGGAAACAAGCATTTTCCGTGCCAGGCCTGCAGCGGCTGTTTGGGCTTCCGCCTGCGCACGGGTACTTTCCTTTTGCTTGGCAGCAGGTGTTTGCGGAATATCGGCCAAACCGGTTTTCTCGCCGATTTCCTCGGCGGTTTTTTTCACGCTCCAGCCCAGGTTGCTTTCCGCCAAAACGCGCAAACCGAGATGGTTTTCGTCAACTGCCAGACCATCTTTGACATACTGGGTCAGTTGATCGCGGCTGAAACTGCCGGAGTAAGTGTTCAACACCTCAGCCAGCGCATCGACATTGCCGGCCTGCAGCCACAAATCCGCCAGCTCGGCGATGAGTTTCGGGTCGTTGCTGCGGCTGTTGACCAAGTAATCGCCGAGCGACTCGGCGGCTTTGTCATAGTAGCCGAACTGTTTGTAAACATTAAATTCAGTGAGCGCGTCCACGTCCTGAACCGACACTTTGGTATCGTCCACCGCACTGCCGCCGGCAGTCGCGCTCCAGTCCCATTTCTCGGCTTCGGCAACCGCCTGAGCCACTTCCTCGTCTTCCGGCTCTGGCTCGGGTTCCGGTTCGCGTGCGCTACGGCCGCTCCCGCCTCTGACTTTCTTGCGCTCTTGCGCCGGCGAGCTACCGCCGTTTTTCTGCCGGCGTTGCAGAAAAATAAGCGCCACCAGTACAACGGCCAAGCCGCCGACCAGCATTATCATCATCGAATCGTCCATACATCTTCCTTGTTTAAAACGGAATCCGTGCTTTTCTTTGCCACAATTTTACTCCGCCGAATCCTTCAGGCAGCCTGAAAGGCAAGCGGAGTAACGGGCTTAATTCATGTAAAACGGTATAAATTTTTTGTTTGGAACCACATAGGCCAAAACAAAAAAACACATTCCTCAAACAGATTCTAACATAATTCCCACAGCCAAACGCCGCAGCAGAGCCATTCCTGCCCAAGCAAACCGGCGGCATCCCTTACAAGCACAAAGGCAGTGCCGCACAACGGCACCACCTGCCAAAGTCCGTCCGAATCGAAAAACCATTTGCAAAACTATTGCCATGAAGCGGCCGACGCCGTGCCGGCAGACGCAAAAAACTTCCCGTTTTCCGGCAGATTGCGCTATCGTTGCGGCTGCTCTCCCTTACAAACTAAAAACTCGGCTTACATAAATTTACTGAAAAACTGCAGCTTTAACGATACGCCCTACCCCACCATGACCCACAGATTCCACACCCCAAACAAATCCCTTGAACGCTCCGAGCGGGTGATGCTGGCCGGCCTGATGCTGGCCGACAGCTTTTCCGGCAGCAGCGAAAGCCGCGAACGCGCCTTTCAGGCTGCCCTGGCCGAAGCGGCCGAACTGGTGCGCGCCGCCGGCGGCGAACTGGTGCGGACCGAAAGCGCCAAGCGCGACCGCGCCCACAGCGCCCTGATGGTCGGCAGCGGCAAAGCCGAAGAATGGGCGCAAACCGTGCAGGACGAAAACATCGACCTCGTCGTCTTCAACAACGAACTCACCCCCACCCAAGAGCGCAATCTCGAAAAAATCCTGCAATGCCGCGTACTCGACCGCGTCGGCCTGATTTTGGCCATCTTCGCCCGCCGCGCCCAAAGCCAGGAAGGCCGCCTGCAAGTCGAACTCGCCCAGCTCACCCACCTGGCCGGCCGGCTGGTGCGCGGCTACGGCCATTTGCAGAGCCAGAAAGGCGGCATCGGCCTTAAAGGCCCCGGCGAAACCCAGCTGGAAACCGACCGCCGCCTGATCCAAACCAAAATCACCCAGCTGCGCCGCCGGCTTGATGCCGTCAAAAAACAGCGCCAGACCCGCCGCAAAGCCCGCCTTTCAGGCAGCCTGAAAACCTTTGCCATCGTCGGCTACACCAACGCCGGCAAATCCAGCCTGTTCAACCGCCTGACCAAAGCCGACGTCCTCGCGCAAGACCAGCTCTTCGCCACACTCGACACCACCGCGCGGCGGCTCTACCTCGCCCCCGAAGCCAGCCTGATTCTCACCGACACCGTCGGCTTCGTGCGCGACCTGCCGCACGGGCTGGTAGCCGCCTTTTCCGCCACCCTCGAAGAAACCGCGCTGGCCGATGTGCTGCTGCACGTCGTCGATGCCGCCAATCCCGATCATCTGCGCCAAATCGACGACGTCAACGCCGTACTCGCACAAATCGGCGCCGAAGCTGTCCCGCAGCTGCTGATCTACAACAAAACCGACCTGCTGCCCGCCGACGAACGCCACAACGGCATCACCCGCCGCCCCGACGGCCTGCCCGCCGCCGTCCGCCTGTCGGTACAAAGCGGCGACGGCCTCGACAGCCTGCGCCAAGCGTTAATCGAATGGGTGCAGGCAGCCTGAAAGCCTATTCCCACCACATAAAAGCAGCCTGAAAATGACCCCGCGCACCTTTTTTACCACCGCCGCGCTCAAACTGCTCAACGCCATTGTCCACATCATCGCATGGTGGCTGCTGATGATGGTGATGGCGTGGGGCTTTCGCCAACTGCCCGCCGAGCAATACGCCGAAGGCGACGCAATCAGCCCGATGTTCACCGTTTTGGTGCGCACGCCGCAGGGCGAGGTTTTGCCGCAGCGGCTGCACAATCTGAAAAGCAACGAAACCCTGCTGCGCCAAGCGTTCAGCCGCGATGATGAGAACGGTCGGTTTTTCAGCCTAACACCCGTTGCGCCTGATTCGTTTGAATTGTTTGTGAATTACGACACCGCGCAGTTCACGCAGCGATACCGCATTACGGCGGATGGCAAGGTGGTGCCGCTGTCGTTCAAATCGTGGAGCGCGGGGCATGGCTTTATCTTGTTTTTGCTGTCGTTTCCGCTGTTTGCGCTGCTCAAATGGTTGCTGCGCCGTTGGTTTTTCGGACGATCCGCGTAGCTGGGGTTTCGTATTCCGCCTGCAAAAAAGCAGCCTGAAAACCGTTTTCTTTGGTTTTCAGGCTGCTATTGCGGCCACTCTTCTTTAAGGGCAGCCTGAACGATGTCCATCTCGAAGCCGCGGTAGAGCATAAAGCGGATTTGTTTTTGCTTTTCCTGAAAGTCCTGCGGCGGGGCGGCGAATTTTTTGTGCAGCACCGCCAGCGCGTTGGCCAGTTCGGTGTCGCGGTCGGGCAGATTGGCGCGTACCAGCGATTCGTCCACGCCTTTGGCGGCCAGTTCCTGCTGCAGGCGCAATCGGCCGCGGCTGCGGCTTTTGCTGTGGATAAAGGCTTCGGCGTAGCGCTCGTCCGACTGCCATTGGCGGTCGGACAATTCGGCCAGCAGACTGTCGATTTCGTCTTCGCTTTCGGCATGCGGGGCGAGCCGGCGCTTCAGTTCCAAGCGGCTGTATTCGCGGCGGGCGAGCAGATCGAGCGCGCGGGCTTTGAGCGATTTGCCTTCTTTCATGGCTATCGGCCTTTCTTGTGCTTTCAGGCTGCCTGAACGGGTTTGAGCAGCTCGTAGAGTTCGGGCAGGCTGTCGATTAGCGCATCGGGGCGGGTTTCGGCGGCAGCGGCGAGCGCATCCATATCGCCGTAACCGTAACGCACGCCGATAACGGGGCAGCCGGCGGCTTTGGCGCTGAGTATGTCGTTGGCCGAATCGCCGACCATCAGCAGCTGCGCGCATTCGACGCCCAGCACTTCGGCACTGTAGCGCAGCGGCTCGGCGGAAGGCTTGCGCTCGGGCAGGGTGTCGCCGCCGACCACCAGGCTAAAATAGCCGTCCAACTGCAATTCGCGCAAGAGTTTCACCGACAGCACTTCGCTTTTGTTGGTAACCACCGCCAGCGGCAGGCCAAGGCTTTTCAGCAGTTCCAGCGCGGTTTCGGTGTGCGGATAGGGACGGGTGGCGTCGGCCAGATGGCGGGCGTAGTGGCGAGCGAAAACGGCAAAACCTTCGCTGCGCAGGGATTCGGCAACATCGCCGCCGCTGTATTGCCCGCTGAGCGCGCGCAGCACCAGCGCAGCAATGCCGTCGCCAACATAGCTTTGAATCTGCTCCTGCGGCAGCGGCGCCATGCCCAGTTCGACGCGCATGGCGTTGGCGGCGCCGGCCAGATCGGGAATCGAATCGCACAGCGTGCCGTCCAAATCAAAGGCAACGGCGCGCACGCGGGCAAAAGTATTCGGCATCGGTTTTCCTTTTGTTTTAAAAAATTATTTCTGCTGAAACGACCAGCAGACTGCGCAAAGCAGCGCTTACACCGGCTTGGCCACCCCTTCGTCTGCCGGCGCGGCAGCCTGAAGCTCGGGCAGCAGCAGTTCGCCCAGTTCGGTGAGCGGCGGCAGCTCTTCCAAACTGCCAAGCCGCAGGTCGCTTAAAAATGCGGCGGTGGTTGCCCACAGCGACGGGCGGCCGATGCTGTCGCGCTGGCCGATAACTTCGATCCAGCCGCGCTCCTGCAGGGTTTGCATCACGTTTTGCGAGACGGCGACACCGCGGATGGCTTCAATGTCGCCGCGGGTAACCGGCTGCTGATAGGCGATGATGGCCAGCGTTTCCATCACCGTGCGCGAATAACGCGGCGTGCGCTGCTCGTTCAGGCTGCCCAGGGCGGCAAAGGCCGGCGGGGCGATCTGGAAACGCCAGCCCTCAGCAGTGTGCGCCAATTCCAAACCGCGCCCCTGCCAGCGTGCTTTGAGCGCAGCCAATACGTCGATCAGTTTGTCGGCCGACAAGGGCGGCTCGCACAGGGCGCGCAGGGTCTTTTCGCTCAGGGCTTCGCTCTGGGTCAGCAGCGCGGCTTCGATCAGGGCGTCGGGGGAGAGCTTGTCGTGCATGTTTCAGGCAGCCTGAAAAGGCGGTGGTGGTTGAAGCGGCGTATTGTACCGCGTTGGCGCCGGCGCCGTCAGCCGGCCGCAGCTTGCCTGCCTAGGGCGCTTGGACTATAATCCGCGCCTTTCCTGAACACTGGGTCTGTAGCTCAGGGGTTAGAGCAGGGGACTCATAATCCCTTGGTCGTGGGTTCGAACCCCACCGGACCCACCAAATGATTCAAACGGTTGAGCCATTGCGATGCTTAACCGTTTTTTATTGCCGCCCAGTCCGGCGCCGCGTCCAAGCAGTCTGAAACCGTTTCGGGTAACACCGACAGCAGCGCCGGATAGGCGCATCAAAAAGCAGCCTGAAAACCGGAATTCCGGCTTTCAGGCTGCTTTTGCCATGGCTGTCGGCTTATTTTTGCAACTGCTCTTTACGCTCGGCCAGCCAGTGTTCCAGATAATGGATGCTGACGCCGCCTTCGCAGAAGCCCGGATCGTTAAACAGATCACGGTGCAACGCGGTATTGGTCTTGATGCCGGTAATCGCCAGCTCGGCAAGGGCGACACGCATTTTGGCAATCGCCTGCTCGCGGGTTTTGCCGTACACGCAGATTTTGCCGATCAGGCTGTCGTAGTTCGGCGGGATGCGGTAGCCCTGGTAGATGTGGCTGTCTACCCGCACGCCGAGTCCGCCGGGCAGATGGCAGCTTTCGATCAGGCCGGGGCTGGGGATGAAGGTGTAGGGGTCTTCGGCATTGATGCGGCACTCGAAAGCGTGGCCTTCAATCACCACGTCTTTTTGCTTGTACTGCAGCGGCAGGCCGGCGGCGATTCTGAGCTGCTCCTGCACGATGTCGATGCCGGTAACCAGCTCGGTAACGGGGTGTTCGACCTGCACGCGCGTGTTCATTTCGATAAAGAAAAACTCGCCGTCTTCGTAGAGAAACTCAAACGTGCCGGCGCCGCGGTAGCCGATGCGCTTGCAGGCGGCAACGCAGGCTTCGCCGATTTTTTTGCGCTCGGCGGCGGTAATGCCCGGCGCTGGCGCTTCTTCGATCACCTTCTGGTGGCGGCGCTGCATCGAGCAGTCGCGCTCGCCCAGATAAATGGCGTTGCCGTGTTCGTCGGCCAAAACCTGGATTTCAACGTGGCGCGGGCGCTGCAAAAAGCGCTCCATATACACCATCGGATTGCCGAACGCGGCTTCGGCTTCGGCTTTGGTCATTTCCACCGATTTGATCAGGTCTTCTTTTTTCTCGACCACGCGCATGCCGCGCCCGCCGCCGCCGCCGGAAGCCTTGATGATGACGGGAAAACCGACCTTATCGGCAATTTTCAGGATTTCGGCGGGATTGTCGGGCAGTGCGCCGTCGGAACCGGGCACGCAGGGCACGCCGGCTTCGATCATCGCTTTTTTGGCGGAAACTTTGTCGCCCATCAGGCGGATGGTTTCGGCGCGCGGGCCGATAAAGACAAAGCCCGACTCTTCCACCTGCTCGGCAAAGCGGTCGTTTTCCGCCAGAAAGCCGTAGCCCGGATGGACGCCGTCGGCGCCGGTTACTTCGGCGGCGGCAATCAGCGACGGGATGTGCAGATAGCTCTGCGGCGAAGGCGCGGGGCCGATGCACACCGATTCGTCGGCCAGCTTGACGTGCAGGCTGTCCTTATCCGCTTCGGAATGCACCGCCACGGTGGCGATGCCCATTTCGCGGCAGGCGCGCAATACGCGCAGGGCGATTTCGCCGCGGTTGGCGATTAAAACTTTTTTCAGCATGGGATTTCCTGTTTCCAAGTTTTCAGGCTGCCTGAAAAGGCGGCCGGCAGCATTTCAGGCTGCCGCCGCAAATGTTTCAGGCTGCCTCACGCTTGCGCCCGGGGCAGCCTGAAAGCCCTTATTCGATAATAAACAGCGGTTCGCCGTATTCCACCGGCGTACCGTTTTCCACCAGGATTTCTTTGATGACGCCGGATTTTTCCGCTTCGATTTCGTTCATCAGCTTCATCGCCTCGATAATGCACAGGGTGTCGCCGGCTTTAACGGTTTGGCCGACTTCGACAAAGGCCGGAGAAGACGGGCTGGGCGCGCGGTAGAAAGTACCAACCATCGGCGATTTTTGCGCGTTGGACAAATCGCGGCCGGCCGGAGCGGCAGCAGGCGCGGCTGCGGGTGCGGCGGCAGGAGCGGCTGCGGCCACTGCCGGCGCAACGGGTGCGGGGGCGGCATAAACTGCGGCGGCGTTGTGCGGCGTGCGGGTAATGCGCACTTTTTCCTCGCCCTCGGTTACCTCGATTTCGGCGATGCCGGATTCTTCAACCAGATCGATCAGTTTTTTCAGCTTTCTTAAATCCATGGTTATCTTCTTTCGTGATGAAATTGCGGTTTACCCCGATAAATCCGACGCGGGCAAAAGCGCGGATTTTGGCGAAAATAGCGGCAGATGTCCAGCAAATTATCGGTAAAAACCGCCCAAAAGCGCATAAAGCCCGTATGCGGCGTTGAGCGCGGCAGCGGCGAAAGTCCGGCATTATAGAATACAAACACTAGTGCCTGCCTTTATTTATTCGAAGCAGCCTGAAACCGTTTTTTCAGACTGCCTGCGCCGATGCAGGCTGCAGCTATCGCCCCGATTCAACGCCCGCCGAGTGCATGGCGGGGCGCGCGCAGTTTCTTTATAATCCGCGCCCTTATCGCGCTTGTATCGCGCTTGCGCCGCACCAAACACAAACCAAAAAGGAAAGAAAACATGAGCACCCCCCAGTCCGCCATCATCCCCGAAACCGCGCAGGCCGGTTTCTTTATCGAAGCCGATATTCTCAGCCCCGATACCGTTCAGGCTGCCTGTCTGGCCGCCCTTAGCGCCCTTGAAGCGCGCCAGCGCCAGTTTGCCGGCGAAGACTTGGGGCTGACCCTTGCTTTTGGCAGCGATTTCTGGCGCAGCCTGAAGCGTACAGCCGAAGCGGCGGAACTGAAAAACTTCACCCCGCTGGGCAAGGGTCTGGCGCCCGCCACCCAGCACGATCTGCTGATCCACATCCAATCGAAAAACCACGACGCCTGCTTCACCCTTGCCCGCGACGTACTGGCCGCGTTTGATGGCGCCATCGCCGTCAAAAGCGAAACCCACGGTTTCCGCCGCCACCAAAACCGCGGTCTCGACGGCTTTGTCGACGGCACCGAAAACCCGCACGAAGACCCCGAAATCCGCCGCATCGGCACCGTACCGGAAGGCGAAGCCGGCGCCGGCGGCAGCTATGTCGTGGTGCAGAAATACCTGCACGACTTGAAAAAATGGGAAAGCTACAATCTGGCCGAGCAGGAAGAAACCATCGCCCGCACCAAAGAAGACGACATCGAATTTTCCAAAGAACAGCGCCTGCCGCGCTCGCACATCGGCCGCGTCAATCTCAAAGAAAACGGCGTCGGCCTGAAAATCGTCCGCCGCAGCCTGCCCTTCGGCAACGCTTCGGGCGGCGAACACGGGCTGATGTTTATCGCCTACGCCGCACGGCTGCACAATATCGAAGCCCAGCTGCTGAGCATGTTCGGCGATATCGACGGCCAGACCGACCTGGTGCTCGAGCGCATGAGCCTGCCCGTGTCCGGCGGCTATTACTACGCCCCGTCCGTCGAGCGCCTGCGCGCACTCAAAGCCTGATTACACACCCCAAAGCAGCCTGAAAACCGGATTCGCGGTTTTCAGGCTGCTTTTTGCCTTGCCGCCGCGCAGTACCAAACCGGCCGCGTCGCGCCCATCCGCCCGCATTGCCCCAAGCCAGCCCGAACCGCCCTGCCCCGCTTTTCAGGCTGCCTTTAGGCCGGGCGGCGGCGGGCATAGAAGACGGCAGTGCTTTGGGCTATAATCGCGCCCTTTTGTTTCAAACCCTTACCCGATGAAGCCCAGCGCCCACACCCTTAACGCCCTGCTGCCGCAGACCCAATGCCGCGAATGCGGTTTTTCAGGCTGCCTGCCCTATGCCGAAGCGATGGCCGCGGGCGAAGCGGCAGTCAATCTGTGCGCCCCGGGCGGGGTACGGGTGATGCGCGATCTGGCGCAGACGCTGGGCGTGCCCGAGCAGGCGCCGGCGAAAATCCAGCCCGCCGCGCTGGCGTGGATCGACGAAGACGTCTGCATCGGCTGCACCGCCTGCATCCGCGCCTGCCCCGTCGATGCGATTATGGGCGCCTCCAAGCTGATGCACACCGTGCTGACCGACGAATGCACCGGCTGCGGCCTGTGCGTCGCGCCCTGTCCGGTGGACTGCATCCATATGCTGCCGGTGGCCGACGACAGCCTGCCGCGCGCGCATTTGTTTGACGATTTTGCCGAACCGCCGCGTTTTCAGGCTGCCTCAGACAGAAGCCCCGGCAGCGGCAAACGCTTTCAGGCTGCCGCCCATGCCTACGGCCGCTATCAGGCGCAGCAGCGGCGCAAAGAGCAGGAAGCCGCCGAACGCGAACGCCGCCAGGCCGAGCGCCGCGCCGCCATCGCCGAAAAACGGCAGGCCGAAACGGCCGCCGCCGCGCCCGCCGCAGGCAGTCCCGCCGCCACAGCAGCCGCGTTTAACCCCGCGGCGCTGATCGCTCAGGCAATGGCGCGGGCGCAAGCGCAGCAGGGCAGCGGCGCCGCCCCCGCCAACCGCGAGCGTTTCCGCGAAAGCCAGCTTGAAGAAGACCGCCGCCGCGCCGCTCAGCGCCGCGCCATACGCGATCTGCAATACGGCAGCGACGAGCAAAAAGCCGCCGCCCGCGAATGGCTGCGCCAGAACAAACGGCAGGAAACGGCGGAATAACCCGTTTTTCAGGCAGCCTGAACAGCGCAAATCCGTTTTCAGGCTGCTCCAACCACAGGAAAAAACCATGTCCACCAAACCGAAAAGCGGCCTCGGCCGCGGGCTCGATTCGCTGATTGCCGGCAGCGGCAGCCTGAACGAAGGCGACGGCGAACGCTTGGACAGCGTGCCGGTTGCCAGCATCAAGCCCGGCCGCTACCAGCCGCGCAGCCAGATGGACGACGCTTCGCTGGCCGAGCTGGCCGAATCGATCAAGGCACAGGGCATTATCCAGCCGCTGATCGTGCGCGAATACGGCCTTTCCGAATACGAGCTGATCGCCGGCGAGCGCCGCTGGCGTGCCGCGCAAATCGCCGGTCTGACCGAAGTGCCGGTCGTGGTCAAACGCATCAACGACAAAGCCGCGCTGGCCATCGGTCTGATCGAAAACATCCAGCGCGAAAACCTCAACCCCATCGAAGAAGCGCAGGGTTTGAAGCGCCTGATCGACGAGTTCGGCCTCACCCACGACACCGTGGCCGAAGCCGTCGGCCGCAGCCGCAGCGCGGTTTCCAACAGCCTGCGCCTGCTGAAACTGCCCGCGCCGGTGCAGGATCTGCTGTTTGCGCGCAGCCTGGAAATGGGGCACGCCCGCGCCCTGCTCAGCCTGCCGGTGGCCGACCAGCTCGATCTGGCCAATAAAGCAGTGCGCAACGGCTGGTCGGTGCGCGAAACCGAGCGCCGCAGCCAAAACCTGCTCGCTGGCAAAAAGCCGGAAGCACCCAAGCAGATCGATCCCGACCTGCGCCGGCTGAACGAAACCCTTACCCAGTCGCTGGGCGTGGTGGCGGAAGTCAAAAGCCGCAACCGCAAAAAAGGCACGCTGGTGCTGCACTTCGATTCGGCCGACACCTTCGCCGCGCTGATGGAGCGGCTGGGCGTGGAACTGGACGCCTGAGCTTTCAGGCAGCCTGAAAGCCCGTCTGCCGACCCTATCCCATGCCCCGCCTTGCCCCAGCCTGCGAAAGCGCGGATAATCCGCCCCGCTTGAAATCCTTGTTTTCAGACGTTTTCAAACCTTTCAGGCTGCCTTCACATCCCAAGGCAGCCTGAAAACCGTTTCACCACACCAAACACAGCACAAACACCATGAAATCTCCCGAACTCCTGCTGCCCGCCGGCGGCCCCGAGCGTATGCGCACCGCCTTCGACTACGGCGCCGACGCCGTTTACGCCGGCAGCCCGCGCTACTCCCTGCGCGCGCGCAACAACGAATTTGCCAAGCTCGACGTGCTTTCAGACGGCATCGCCGAAGCCCACCGGCGCGGCAAAAAATTCTTTCTCACCTGCAACACCCTGCCGCACAACTCCAAGCTCAAAACCTTTGTCGCCGACATGGAACCCTTGGTTGCCATGAAGCCCGACGCCCTGATTATGGCCGACCCCGGCCTGATTATGGTAACGCGCGAGCGCTGGCCGGAGATGCCGATTCATCTTTCCGTGCAGGCCAACACCACCAACTACTGGGGCGTGAAATTCTGGCAGAACATCGGCGTCGAACGCATTATTCTGTCGCGCGAATTGTCGATGGAAGAAATCGCCGAAATCCGCCAGGAATGCCCGGACATCGAACTGGAAGTCTTCGTGCACGGCGCCCTGTGCATCGCCTATTCCGGCCGCTGTCTGCTCTCGGGCTACTTCAACCACCGCGACCCCAACCAAGGCACCTGCACCAACTCCTGCCGCTGGGACTACAAAGTCCACGACGCGCAAATCGACGACATGGGCGACGCCAAACTGCTCGAAGGCTTCGACTTCAACAAAGCGCAGGAAGAAGCCAACCAGGCCTTTGAAGGCATCAACGGCCAAAAACGCCACCCCAAAGCCGACAAAATCTTCCTGCTCGAAGAGTCCAACCGCCCGGGCGAATACATGCCGATTATGGAAGACGAACACGGCACCTATATTATGAATTCCAAAGACCTGCGCGCCGTCGAGCAGGTGGCCGAACTGGCAAAAATCGGCGTGGACAGCCTGAAAGTGGAAGGCCGCACCAAATCGGTTTACTACGTCGCCCGCGTCGCCCAAGCCTACCGCAAAGCCATCGACGACGCCGTCGCCGGCCGCCCCTTCGATTACAGCCTGCTCGCCGAACTCGAAGGTCTGGCCAACCGCGGCTACACCACCGGCTTTCTCGAACGCCACCAAACGCAGGAATACCAAAACTATCTCGAAGGCCATTCGCTCTCCAAGCAAAGCCAGTATGTCGGCCAGGTCAGCGCCATCGACGCCGACGGCTGGGCCACGGTGGACGTGAAAAACCGCTTTGCCGTCGGCGACACGCTGGAAATCATCCACCCCGCCGGCAACCAAACCGTAGTTTTGCAGGCGATGAAACGCGGCGGCGAAGCGGCCGAAGTCGCCCCCGGCAACGGCATCCAGGTGCAGATTCCCGATATGCAGGGCAAGGAAAAAGCTCTGGTGGCGCGGATTTTGAATCCGTAAAACGCTTTTCAGGCTGCCTTGAACCACCAGGCAGCCTGAAAACTTTGTCTTGCCAAATGACAGCAGGAGTTCCGATGAAACCGACCGATACCGAACGCGCCGCCCGCGCCGTACGCAGCCTGAAAAAGCAAACCACCGATGCCGAGCGTCTGCATCTCTGGCAGCAAACCGCCGCCGCGCAAGGTTTGTCGGGCGAGTTTGCCCTTGCCGCCCGCATCGGCGCCGAGCCTTACAGCGAAGAGCAGGCGCGGATGGTGGCCGAGCTGTTCGGCCGCTGAACCGCCCCTTTATCCAATGTAAAGCGCGGAAGCCACAGTTAAAATATGTTAGAATCCGCGCCTTTTGCCATTTACCGATACACAAACACCATGAAAAACATCCGCAACATCGCCATCATCGCCCACGTTGACCACGGCAAAACCACGCTGGTTGACCAGCTCTTGCGCCAGTCCGGCACTTTCCGCGCCAACCAGCAGGTGGACGAGCGCGTGATGGACAGCAACGATCTCGAAAAAGAACGCGGCATTACCATTCTCGCCAAAAACACCGCCATCGAATACGAAGGCTACCACATCAACATCGTCGATACCCCCGGACACGCCGACTTCGGCGGCGAAGTGGAGCGCGTATTGGGCATGGTCGACTGCGTGGTTTTGCTGGTTGACGCCCAAGAAGGTCCGATGCCGCAAACCCGCTTTGTGACCAAAAAAGCGCTGGCGCTGGGCTTAAAACCCATTGTTGTGATTAACAAAATCGACAAACCCACCGCCCGCGCTTCGTGGGTAATCGACCAGACATTTGATTTGTTTGACAATCTCGGCGCCACCGAAGAGCAGCTGGACTTCCCGATTGTGTACGCATCAGGTTTGAGCGGCTTTGCCAAGCTCGACGAAAACGACGACAGCAGCGACATGCGCCCGCTGTTCGACACCATCCTGAAACACACCCCCGCCCCCAGCGGCGATGCCGACGCCCCCCTGCAACTGCAAATCTCCCAGCTCGACTACGATAACTACACCGGCCGCCTCGGCATCGGCCGTATTCTCAACGGCCGCATCAAGCCCGGCCAGGTCGTTGCCGTGATGAACCACGAGCAGCAAGTCGCCCAAGGCCGCATCAACCAGTTGCTCGGCTTTAAAGGCCTGGAGCGCGTGCCGCAGGAAGAAGCCGAAGCCGGCGACATCGTGATTATTTCCGGCATCGAAGACATCGGCATCGGCGTTACCATTGCCGACCGCGACAACCCCGTCGGCCTGCCGATGCTCAGCGTGGACGAACCCACCCTGACCATGGACTTTATGGTCAACACCAGCCCGCTGGCCGGCACCGAAGGCAAATTCGTAACCAGCCGCCAAATCCGCGACCGCCTGCAAAAAGAGCTGCTCACCAACGTCGCCCTGCGCGTGGAAGACACCGCCGATGCCGACGTATTCCGCGTATCCGGCCGGGGCGAGCTGCATCTCACCATTCTCTTGGAAAACATGCGCCGCGAAGGCTACGAACTGGCCGTCGGCAAACCGCGCGTCGTGTTCCGCGAAATCGACGGCCAAAAATGCGAGCCCTATGAAAACCTGACCGTTGACGTACCCGACGACAACCAGGGCGCAGTGATGGAAGAACTCGGCCGCCGCAGAGGCGAGCTCACCAATATGGAAAGCGACGGCAACGGCCGCACCCGCCTCGAATACCACATCCCCGCCCGCGGCCTGATCGGCTTCCAAGGCGAATTCATGACCATGACGCGCGGCGTCGGCCTGATGAGCCACGTCTTCGACGACTACGCTCCCGTCAAACCCGACATGCCCGGTCGCCACAACGGCGTACTCGTCTCCCAAGAGCAAGGCGAAGCCGTCGCCTACGCCCTGTGGAACCTGGAAGACCGCGGTCGCATGTTCGTCTCCCCCGGCGACAAACTCTACGAAGGCATGATCATCGGCATCCACAGCCGCGACAACGACTTGGTCGTCAACCCGCTCAAAGGCAAAAAGCTCACCAACGTGCGCGCCAGCGGCACCGACGAAGCCGTGCGCCTGACCACGCCGATTAAACTGACGCTGGAAAGCGCGGTCGAGTTTATCGACGACGATGAACTGGTCGAAATCACCCCCCAGTCCATCCGCCTGCGCAAACGCTATCTGAGCGAACTCGAACGCCGCCGCCACTTTAAAAAACTGGATTAATTACGTCGACAAGAGGCCGTCTGAAAGCATCAACCGGCATTCAGACGGCCTCACAAACGGCAAACAACAAAAGGCCGTCTGAAACCTTTAAAAGGTTTCAGACGGCCTTTTTTATGGTGCAACAGGATATCCGGCGTATTGGCAATCTGTTTGCGAAACAGGTCTGCACCGAAAAAATATAGTGAGTCAAAATGAAAAAGATACAAGGCAGCAAGCCGCAGACAGTACAAGTAGTAATACAGGGCTGGTTTTCTTAGCATTTCCAATGCCGTAGAAAACCGCCCTCTTCGAGCTAGGGGCTGTTGACAATTGGTTTGCGAAGCAGATTTTGCGTCAGAAAGCGGCAGATGCAAGGCGAAAACGCGAGCCAATGCCGCCCATTGCGGGTGTTTTCAACGCGGCAGATGCCGTTTTATGGCGTAAAAACCGCCGCAATACCAAATGTCAACAGCCCCTAAGGCACAGCAACGCCGTAGATTTTTGTGTGGGCTCACTATGAAAACCCCAGCCGCGCTTTCAGGCCGCCTTTCGCCGCGCTTCCCGTTTCCGACGCAAACAAAACCCGCTATCATCTCCCGCACCGTGCAACCCGTCGGGAGAATCCCATGTCCCAGCCCAAAGCCCCTTCCCCCTGGCGCATCATCGACCCGGTGCGCCCGCAAATCCGCCGCGCGATGGCCATCGCCACCGCTGCCGCCGTCCTTTCCACCGCCGCCCTGCTCGTCATGGCGCAGATTCTCAAAGACCTGCTCACCGGTCGCGCCGACTGGTGGCTCGCCGCGCTGCTTCTCGTCCTCACCCTTGCCGCCTTTGCCGTGCGCGCCTACGCCTTCCGCGTCTCGCATCTTGCCGCTTTTCATCTCGAAACCCTGCTGCGCAGCCAGCTTGCTGAACGCCTCGCGCAAGTCTCGCTCGGTTTCTTGCACGACCGGGGCGCGGCGGCGCTGACCAAGGTGATGCAGGACGATGTGCGCGGTCTGCACGTTTTTGTTGCCGACAGCACGCCGCTTTACGCCCGCGCCTACGCCGCGCCGCTGATAGCCTTTGTCGTGCTGCTCGTGGTCGATTGGCGCCTCGCCCTGGTTGCCGCTGCCGTGCTGACCGTCGGCATGGTGATATTTGGTCTGGTGATGCGCGGCGCGAGTGAGTCCACCGCCGCCTACAACGCCGCGCGCGAGCAGGTGAACGTTGCTGTGGTCGAATTCGTGCAGGCGATGCCGGTGGTGCGCACCTTCGACGGCGGCGAAACCAGCTTCGGTCGCTACCAGCGCGCGCTGGATAACTACCTCGCCATGCTCATCGGCTGGTACCGCTCGGTCGGTGGCTCGGCGCGCAGCGGCATGCTGATACTGAACCCGATGCCGACCCTGGTCGTGCTGCTCTGGGCGGGTTTCTACTGGTGGCAGGCGGACGCGCTGCCCTTCGCCACCTGGCTCGCCGTGCTGCTCATCGGCACCGGCATGGCGGAAGCGCTTTTGCCCTATATCTCGCTCTACCACCTGATTGAGCAGGGCAAAATCAGCGCCGAACGCATCATCGAAGTGCTGGACGCGCCGGTGTTGCCGGTACTTGCGCCGCCGCAAACGCCAAAAGACGCCAGCGTCAGCTTCCATCAAGTCAATTTCCGCTACTCCGGCCGCGCCGAAAACGCGCTGACCGACATCAGCTTCACCGCGCCAGCAGGCAGCCTGACCGCGCTGGTTGGCAGTTCAGGCGCAGGGAAAACCACCGTCGCCCGCCTCATTCCGCGCTTTTGGGACGCCGACAGCGGCGAAATCCGCATTGGCGGTGCCGACATCCGTCACCTCACCCCGGAAGCGCTGATGGCGCAAGTCGCCTTCGTCTTCCAGGACAACTTCCTCTTCAGCGGCACCATTGCCGACAACATCCGCCTCGGCACGCCCGACGCCAGCGACGCCGAAGTAGAAGCCGCCGCGCGTGCCGCACAATGCCACGACTTCATCATGACGCTGCCGGATGGCTACCAAACTGCCGTCGGCGAACGCGGCGCCACCCTCTCCGGCGGTGAACGCCAGCGCATCACCATCGCCCGCGCCATCCTGCAAAACCGCCCGGTGCTGATTCTCGACGAAGCCACCGCCTTTGCCGATGCCGAAAACGAAGCGCTGCTGATGCGCGCGCTGGCGGCGTTGATGCAGGACAAAACCGTGCTGATGATTGCCCACCGCCTCGCCACCATCCGCCACGCCGCGCAGATTCTCGTCTTCGACCACGGCCGCCTCGTCGAACAAGGCGACCACGCGGCACTCATCGCACAAAACGGCCGCTACGCCAAACTGTGGCAGGCAGGCGAAGCCGCACAGCACTGGCGCATCGGCGGCGCGGAATAATAGGCAGCCTGAAAGGCGGTTTGGGTTTTCAGGCTGCCTTTCAGACGGCCTTGAAGGCAGCCTGAAAGCCTGCTGCGGCGTTATTCTCGCATCGGCGGAAGTCTTGCTTGCGATACGGCTGCGGTGGAAAAAACCAACATTGCCGCCGCCGAGAAAAGATTCCCGCCTGCGCGGGAATGACGGAATAAGAAAGCGGTAAAGCGGCTTGGTATTGGAACGGCAAAACTGTCTTTCAGGCTGCCTTGGATGCCGTCTGAAAAACAGCCCGTAGATACCATCTCCCCCATCAGACCGCAGGTCGGGCATTTATGCCCGACCTGCGCCGGCAAAATTCAAAAACGTCCGGCATAAATGCCCGACCTACGACCCACCGCAAAGGAGTCCCCCATGAACCCCATCCACATCTACCGCACCATCCTGCACGCCGCCGGTGAACAAGCGCCCGTCCTCAAGCGCTGCCTGCGCGACAGCGTCATCGCCGCCAGCCTGCAGGGCGCGAGTTTCGCCCTGCTTGTTCCCATCTGCCTGGCGCTGGGCGCGGGCGACAAGCGCGCTGCCGTCCTCTGGCTGCTCGCCTTGACCGCGCTGCTCGTCCTTTCCAGCATCTTGCGCTGGCGTTCGCAGGATTACGATTACCACGGCAACTGCGCCCGCGCCGGCGATACCATGCGCCGCCACCTTGGCGAACACCTGCGCCGCATCCCCCTGCAAACCCTCTACCGCCAGCGCAGCGGCGAGCTGAACGCGCTGCTCGCCGGTACCATCGACGAAACCTACAACCACACCCTCATCGTCAGCAACATGCTGATTGCCGCCATCTTCACCCCGCTTGCCACCGCGCTGCTGACCATGCTGTGGGACTGGCGCCTCGGCCTCATCCTGCTCATCAGCTTCCCGCTCATCGTCCCCATCCAGCACTGGACGCAGCCGCTGATGGCGCGCGCCAAAGCGCGGCTCGCCCGCGCCAATGCCACCCTGAACGCCGAACTGCTCGAATACAGCCAGGGCTTGCCCGTCTTAAAAGCGGCGAACAGCGCCGGCAGCCGCCTGCCGCGCCTGCAACAAGCCATCGGCGCGGTCGAAACCATCCAGCGCGACGCGCTGCTTGCCGAAACCCTGCCCAACGCCCTGCTCGGTTCCGCCGTCGAACTGCTGATGCTGCTGATTCTGCTGGCGGGCATGGTGTGGATAACCGGCGGCAGCCTCGACGTTTGGCTGCTCGCCGCGCTGATGGTCGCCTGCATCCGTTTCGCCGAGCCGCTCGGACAAATCCTCTCGATGAGCGGCATCTACAGCATGGTGCAGCAGGGCTACGCGCGCTTGCAGGAACTACTCGCCGTTGCCCCGCTGGAGCGTGTTGGCGAAGCGGCAGCGCCCACGCGGCACGACATCACCTTTGAAAACGTCCACTACCACTACGATGCCAACCCCGAGCCCGTGCTGCGCGGCGTCAATCTGCACATCCCGGAACGCGCGCTGACCGCATTGGTCGGCCACAGCGGCTGCGGCAAAACCACCCTCATCCGCCTCATCATGCGCTACGCCGACCCGCAGCAGGGGCGTGTCCTCATCGGTGGCAGCGACATCCGCGCCCTGACGCAGCAAGACCTCATGCGGCAAATCTCGGTCGTCTTCCAGGACGTTTACCTCTTTGACGACACCATCGGCAACAACATCCGCCTCGGCAAAGCCGACGCCACAGACGCAGAAATCGAAGCCGCCGCCCGCGCCGCGCGCTGCCACGACTTCATCATGGCAATGCCGGATGGCTACCAAACCCGCGTCGGCGACATCGGCGGCAAACTCTCCGGCGGCGAAAAACAGCGCATCAGCATCGCCCGCGCCCTGCTGAAAAACGCGCCCATCATCATCTTGGACGAACCGACCGCCGCACTCGATACCGAAAGCGAAGTGGCGGTGCAGCAGGCCATTGATGCGCTGGTCAAAGACAAAACCGTCATCGTCATCACCCACCGCCTAAGCACCATCAGCGGCGCGCAACAAATCGTCGTCGTCGCTGACGGACAAATCGCCGCAAGCGGCACGCATCAAGAACTGCTCGCCCAAGACGGCGTGTATCGACGACTGTGGCAGGCGGGGGGATGGGGGCAGGATTGATGCGGGCAGCCGACAGGCGGCAGGCCGTCTGAAAACACAGTTTGCAAGCAGCCGCCCCTACCGCCACTACGACATCCGGAAGCCGGCCGCCGCCATCCTCTACCGCATCGCCCAAGCGGCAAAGGCCGTCTGAAAAGCGCCGGCGGGCTTTCAGGCTGCCTGCGTCCCGTTCATTTCCGCCCATACTTCTTGCAAAATCGCTCCCAAGCCTTTTCCAAACCCTTTATTGTGCCGGCAAAAATTAAAATCGGCGGCAGCGTCCCGCCATTGCGCCACCGGCGGGGAACCGTCTTCCGCAAGTTCGATCTCAAAATAAACAATCTGCTCCCCGCCCGTGCATGACCCAACCGTAGAGATATTCGGCTTCGTGAAAACTATTGTTGTCAAACGAGCCGCCCACATCAAAAAACACGGCGCGTTTGGTATCGATTCCGTGCTCTCGGCAAACTTGCGCCAAGACATCAGGCAGGCCGTGTTCGCGCTAATAGCGGGCTTCCCGCAGGCAGTTTTCCTTAATCTGTTTGTTTTGTGATTGGACATCCGAGCCGCGCGCCATTGTTACCTCCGCAAGAAAAAAGCGGATTATCGGCCAACTGCGTGTCTATACAAAACCGCTTTCAGGCCGCACTGTTTGGGAACCGCAGGGCATTGCGAAACTTCGGATGCAGCCTGCGCAGCGCAGTGGCGACGCCAAAACGGCAAGGAAGAGGCCGTCTGAAAAAGGGTTTCAGACGGCCTTTTGTGCGGCGGATATCGCAGGGAGAGACCTTTGCAAAATCCCCCCAAAATCCCCTAAATTCCCACCAAGACATTTAGGGGATTTCTCATGAGCACCTTCTTCCGGCAAACCGCACAAGCCATGATCGCCAAACACATCGACCGCTTCCCACTATTGAAGTTGGATCAAGTGATTGATTGGCAACCGATCGAACAGTACCTGAACCGTCAAAGAACCCGTTACCTTCGAGACCACCGCGGCCGTCCCGCCTATCCCCTGCTATCCATGTTCAAAGCCGTCCTGCTCGGACAATGGCACAGCCTCTCCGATCCCGAACTCGAACACAGCCTCATCACCCGCATCGATTTCAACCTTTTTTGCCGTTTCGACGAACTGAGCATCCCCGATTACAGCACCTTATGCCGCTACCGCAACCGGCGGCGCAAGACAACACCCTGTCCGAATTGCCGGAACTGATTAACCACCAACTGACCGAAAAAGGCTTAAAAGTAGAGAAAGCATCCGCCGCCGTCATTGACGCCACCATTATTCAGACCGCCGGCAGCAAACAGCGTCAAGCCATAGAAGTCGATGAAGAAGGACAAGTCAGCGGCCAAACCACACCGAGCAAAGATAAAGATGCCCGCTGGACAAAGAAAAACGGCCTCTACAAACTCGGTTACAAACAACATACCCGTACCGATGAGGAAGGCTATATCGAGAAACTGCACATCACTCCCGCCAATACCCATGAGTGCAACCACCTGTCGCCTTTGCTGGAAGGCATTGCCGAAGGTACGACCGTCTATGCCGACAAAGGCTACGACAGTAAGGAAAACCGGCAACATCTGAAAGAGCATCGGTTACAGGACGGCATTATGCGCAAAGCCCACCGCAACCGTCCGCTGACGGAAGCGCAAACGAAGCGCAACCGGTATTTGTCGAAGACCCGTTATGTGGTCGAACAGAGCTTCGGGACGCTGCACCGTAAATTCCGCTACGCCCGGGCAGCCTATTTTGGTCTACTCAAAGTGAGTGCGCAAAGCCATCTGAAGGCGATGTGTTTAAACCTGTTGAAAGCCGCCAACAGGCTAAGTGTGCCTGCTGCCGCCTAAAAGGCGGCCCGGATGCCTGATTATGGGGCGTCCGGGGAGGATTAAGGGGATATTTGGGTAAAATCAGGAGGTATCGGGGGCGGAAACAGCCGAAAACCTGTGTTTGGGTTCCGGCTGTCGAAGGAAGGGCTTTTTTGCAAAGGTCTCCTCCTGTGTGAGTTATTTGCCGGCGAGTTCGGGCAGTTTTTCAGAAATCAGCTTGGGCGCGAATTCGCGGATTTCGTATTTGGCAAAGTCGGGGTAATAACAATCTTCTGCCAAAATGGTTTGCAAGGCTTCGCGGCTTTCGGTGTGGGCGAAAATCATGCCTTGGTGCGCGTCGGTGTCGGTAAACGGCGCAGTAAGCAGGAATGTGCCGTTGGCGAAGTGTTTTTTGAACCATTCGGCGTGTTTGGGGAACATGGTTTCATGTTGCTCGGCGGATAGGTCGGGGTTGACGGTGATGGTGATTAGATACATTTTGTTTCCTTAATTCAAATTCAAAAATCAGGCAGCCTGAAAAGGCTTTCCCCCACCCTAACTCTCCCCCGCAAGCAGGCGGAGGGAATTCATTTCAGACGGCCTTTTCGGCTCACGGTAGGTCGGGCATTGATGCCCGACATCTTGCAAGCGGGGATTTGTCGGGCATGAATGCCCGACCTACGCACTGCGTTCAAATGTTTGCGGCAGCCTGAAACGGGTTTTCAGGCTGCCTTTTGTTTTCCCCTTTACCAAGCCCATCAATCCGTTTTCAAAAAATCCAACAAAGCCTGCGCGGCACGGGTTTTGTGGCGGTTTTTCGGGTAGTAGAGCGCCATCGGTGGGTAGGTGATGCGGCAGTCGGCGAGGATTTCTTTCAGACTGCCTTCTGAAAGTTCGCGCGACACGGCGTATTGCGGCAGCCAGACGATGCCCAGCGCGTCGAGAGTGGCTTGTTTGGCCATCAGCGTGCTGTTGGCGGTGAACACGGCGGGCACGCGGATGCGCACGGTTTGCCCGTTTTGCACAAATTCCCATTCGTCCAAGCGGTAAGACGCATCAAACGAGGGCACGATGCAGCGGCATTGCGGCAAGTCTTGCGGGCTGTGCGGTGCGCCGTGTCGACTGAGAAATTCGGGCGCGGCAACGAGCACCATCGCGCGTTCGGCGGACACGGGCAGCACCACCATGTCTTGTGCGACATCGTTTATTGGGCGCACGCCAAAATCGAAGCCGTCGGATACGGTGTCGGCGCGGCGGTTGTCAATCAGGATTTCAATGGAAACGTCGGGATAGCGGCGCAGGAAATCGCGGATTTTCGGATAGATGAAATAATGGGCGGGGTTTTCGGCGGCGTTGATGCGCAGCTTGCCGGTGAGACGGTTTTGAAAGTCGCCCAGTGCGTCGGTTTCGCGGCTGATGCCGTCAAACAGCGGCGCGGTACGCTCGAAAAGCTGCTGTCCCGCTTCGGTGGGCGACATGGCGCGGGTGGTACGGTGCAGCAGCTTCACGCCCAGCCGCGCTTCCAATGCACCGATGCGGTGGCTCAATGCGGAGGGCTGTACGTCCAGCGTTTTCGCCGCGCGGCTGAAGTTGCCTGCCTGCACCACTTGGATAAAGGCGTATAAATCGTTGAAATTGCGCTTGTCGTTCATGGCGTTGGGATTCGGGTTTGCGAAGGTGGATGGTAACACGCCGTCTGAATCGGGTTTCAGACGGCGTTTTTGCGTTTCAGGCTGCCTGCGCGGGAATGACGTCGTTGGGGGGAAGTTTTCAGGCTGCCTGAAATCAATCCAGCCCTTGCCACACTTGGCGCACGTTATCCGCAGCGGCCTTGCCCAGCGCGGTTTCGATGCTTTGGGCGATTTGGGCGATGTGCCTGTCTGTTGCGCCGAGGTTTTGCAACACGCGCAGATGCGAGCGCATCTGTCCGTTTACGCTTTCGCCCAAGGCGGCGAGGCTGGCGAGGGTAACGAGTTCGCGTTCGACTGCGCCCAAGTTGTCGCGGCTAAACTGGTAGCCGAAGAGCTGCGCTTTGATGGCGTAATCGACGGCGGGGGCGAAGCGGAAAATCGGGCGGTCGGTGGGGGCTTGGCTCAATCGGGCGAGGGTTTGCGTGCCCAGTTGGTAATAATCCGCCGCGCCGATGTCGGTGGCGGGTGTGCCTTCGGGGTCGCGGATGCCTTGGTTTTTGCGCGTTTCAAGCTGTTTTTGCAGGGCGGCGATGCCGTTGAGCGTTTTGGGCGCGCCGATGTAGGCAAACTGGTGCGACACGGCTTCGGTGAGTTCGGACACGGTCAAACCGTCCGCCAAGCCTTGCGCGACGGCGGCGTTGAGTTTTGCCGTGTCGCCCGTGGTAACGGCGGCGGCGACGGGCAGCAGGGCGAGCTGTTTGGCTTTCAGGCTGCCTGAAATATGGGCGGCGACGCGTTCGGTGCGCGGCAGATTGACTTTTTCAAACCAAGTAACCGCGTTGTCTTTGGCGGGGCTCAATGCGATATGCGCCATAGCGGTGAATTCGCCCGCGCCGTGCCAGTGTTTGACATTCGGCGCAATCCACACCACGTCGCCTTTTTGTATGGTCTGCACGGGTTTGCCCCATTCTTGGAAACGCCCGACGCCTTCGGTAACGATGAGATATTGCCCTTGGGCGTGGCTGTGCCAGTCGGTGAACACATTCGGCGGAAAGTTGACGGAGGCGGCGGCAACATCGCCGTTGGACGGCATAACGGGCAGTCGGGCGTAACTGCCTTGACCGGTGAAATGGGCGGGGTCGGTGGTTTGCACGGTTTGGACGGATTGGGGGATAACTTGGGTCATGGTTTGGGCTTGGACAAAGGGTGCGGCAAGGGCAAAGCAAAGCGCGGTGGTTTTTTGGAAAAATTTTTTCATTGGGAAGACTCTTGCTGCGATGCCGTCTGAAAGCGGATTCAGACGGCATTTTGCTGTTTTCAGGCTGCCTGAAAAGGGCTGCGGAGCAGGTCGGACATTCATGCCCGACCTACACGCTTTTATAGAACATTTCAGGCTGCCTGAAAGCGGATTTTCGGGTTTCTATTTATCCAAGCCTTTGCTTTTTAGCCAGCCTGCCAAATGCTCGGCAACTTCGGCGTTGTTTAAATCCTGCATCGGGAAGTGGGTGTTGCCTTTGATGCCGGCTTCGGGCAAATGCACCACCGTTACATCGCCGCCGTGTTTGTTCACCACTTGCGCCCATTGGCGGGCAAGGGCGAGACGGATGCGCCATTGGTCTTCGCCTTGGGTTTTAGCGGGTTTGTCGGCAATGTTGTCGCCGAAGTAAATCACAATCGGCAGCTTGGTGAGCTTGGCAAAATCGGCTTGGCTTACTTTGGCAGGTGCGATGTCGCCGAATGCGCTGGTGATGACGGGCGGTACTTCGTTTTCAGGGAAGGGGAAGTTGCCCGGTTCGATGGCAACAATGGCTTTGATGTTGTCGGGCGATTTGATGCCGGCATACCAACCGACAATGCCGCCTTGCGAATGTGTGATTAAAATGCCGTTGCCGATGCGCTCAAACAGGGCTTTCAGGCTGCCTGAAATCAAATCCGCGTCAAACGCGCCGATGTTGGGGGTCATTTGGCGGAAGAATTGGTCAAGCGATTGTTCATCGCGCGGAAACGCGGCATTTTTAAAGAAGGTCGGATACTCGCCCATGCGGAATTGGGCGAACCAGAATTGATCGTCAGGTGTGGCGGGCACATTGGCATCTACGGTGCTGCGCCCTGATTGTCCGCGACGCGGTTGGTCGATTAAATAAACGCCGTAGCCTTTGCGCAAAAACAGCGTGTCCCAGCCTTCGCGTCCGTCGGGTGTGGTTTGCCACGAACGCATGGATTGTCCTGCGCCGTGCAGGAACACCAGCGGCAGTTTCTTGGCGCGGCTTGGAATTTGGTAATGTACGGTGGCGTGGTCGCCATGCAGGGTTTGCCCGCCGCTTTGAATGGAAGCGTTGAATACATCCATAAAGTTGTTGGACGTTTTGCCTTGCGTGATGGCAGGGCGCGGGTTGTATGTGCCTGCGCTGGTTTTCACCGTGCCGCCTACGGCAAACGTGCCTTGTTGTTCAATGGACAAAGGCGCAGAAAATGCAGAGGTGGCAACGGTGGTGGCGGCAATGGCGGAGCAGAGTTGTTTTAGCGTCATTTTATTTTCCTTATGTTGTTTAGGTGAATTGAAGACTGAGGCAGCCTGAAAACGTTTATTTGAGCTTTTGCAGCCAGCGGCGGATTTGGCTGCGTGTCTGCTGCACTTTTTCACCCTGCATCACAAACAAAATCCCGTCACGCTCTTTGCCGCCTTCGGTGGCATAGCCTTCAGCGACGCGGCAGTTGCGGCACAAACGGCGCAGTTCGTCAAAGCTACTGCCGATGCCGTAGCCCGCATTGGTGTTGAAGGGGATAACGGTTTTGCCACCGAAATCGTGGGCGGCGAGCAGGCTTTTTACGGGTGGCGGCAGGCGCATACCCCAAGTGGGGAAGCCGATAAAAATGCGGTCGTACTGCGCAGGGCTGATACGGGTTTTCAGCGGCGGCAGGTAGCCGCGTTCGTTTTCGCGCTGTACTTGTTCGACGGTGGCGCGATAATCGGCGGGATATGGGGTTTGCAGTTCGATGGCAACCAAATCGCCGCCCGTTTCCGATTGAATGATTTTGGCGACGGCTTCGGTGTTGTGACTGCGGCTTAGATAAACAATCAAATCCTTTCCCTGCGCGGGCATGGCGGCGAGCAGGGAAAGGGCAAGCAGGATGGATTTCATAACGGCTTTCTCGTTGGGCATTTCAGACAGCGTTTCAGGCTGCCTATTTCAAATTCTGCTTAAAAAACGCCCCCAGTTTATCGGCAATCTGCTTCACATATTCGGGCTTCCAATAGGTCTCGATATGCGTTGCGCCTTTGATTTTAAACAGCTCTTTGTTTTGCGTGCCCGTGGCGTTTTTGAACACTTCTTCGGTCATATACAGGGAATCCGCCTTGTCGCCCGCAATCATCAACAGCGGCTGGTTAATCAAATCCACATTGGTGTTCACATCAAATTCCATCAAATCGGCAAGGCTGGCAACGGTGGAATTAGTTTGCGAATTGGGGTGGAAGTGGCTTTGCGCGTAATACTCGTAGCCCTGGCGGTACAAATCCACTTTGATGGCGGCCACCTGCTCGGGGGTCATGCCCGCGCCAAAGGGCGGCGTGTAGGCGACTTCGCCCGTAGCTGCTTCTTTTTGACGCGCTTCGGCGGCTGCCTGCAAACGCTGTTGGATGGTGTCTTTTTGCGAGCGCATATAGCCGTTGCGCCGCGCGTCGCCCGTGTTAAACATGCTGATGGTTGCCACGGCTTTGAAGCGTTTGTCGGTCTGCGCGGCTTTGATGGAATAACCGCCGCCGCCGCAAATGCCGAGCAAGCCCAAATCATCGGCATCGGCGCCTTGATATTGGCTGATAAAGTCGGCGGCGGCGCGGATGTCTTCAATGCGGTTTTGCGGTTTATCGGTGTAGCGCGGACTGCCGCCGCTTGCGCCTTGGTAAGCGGCGTCAAAAGCGATGGTGATGTAGCCCTGCTCGGCAAGTTTTTGCGCATACAAGCCTGCGACCTGCTCTTTCACGCCGCCATTCGGATGGGCAACGACGATGGCGGGATATTTTTTCGCGGGGTCGTAATTGGCGGGCGTGTACACATTGGCGGCGACTTCAATGCCGGTGTGCTTTTGCGTGTATTTCACGGGGTGGATATTGACTTTGCCTTTCACGTTTTGCGTGATGGCGTGGTCGTAAGTCAGCGTGAAGGGATTGCTGCGGTAGTCTGCGGCCATGGTGTTTGCTCCGAATATAAAGTGTGCTGATAACAGCGGTGGATAAAAGGGTTTTCACGGATTTCACTGGGTTTGTCCTGCGTGTTGAATGGGAATGGGCGGATGATACGGGGTTTGTTGTTTGAGAAAAACGGGGGATTTCTGGTAACGGTTGTGAGAAAAATTCATCAAAGGCAGCCTGAAAACGCTTTTCCCAAACCGTGCTACAATGCTTGCACGTTGCTACAACCATCAGGAGACCATCATGCAAACCATCAGCAGCCGCGAATTTAACCAAAACGTTGCCAAAGCCAAAAACATGAGCGACACCGCGCCCGTGTGCATTACCGACCGCGGCGAACCGGCTTATGTGTTGATGAATTATGCGGCGTATCAGTCGCTGCAAGCGGGCAAACCGAGTTTGGCACAAAAATTGAGCGACCCCGAATCCGACTGGATTGAAGTGGAGTTCCCCCGCTGCCCCATCGTTCAGCGCGAGGTGGATTTCTGATGTATCTGCTGGATACCAATGTATTATCGGAAATCCGCAAAATCAGCCAGGGCAAAGCCCATCCCGCCGTGGCTGCGTGGGCGGAGCGCGTGGATTTTGACCGCTGCTACCTCAGCGTCATCACCCTGCTGGAAATCGAGCAGGGCATTTTGCGCGTGCGCCATCGCAGCGACGAAGCGCAGTTTGCGCGTTTGGAAAACTGGCTGGAAGGCACGGTACTGCCCACTTTCGACACGCGCATCCTGCCCGTTGACCGCCACACCGCCCGCGTCTGCGCCCGCCTGCACATCCCCGACCGCCGCCCCTACAACGACGCGCTGATTGCCGCCAGTGCCATCCGCCACGGTTTGACTTTGGTAACGCGCAACACGCGGGATTTTGCCGATTTGCAGGTGCCGCTGTTTAATCCGTTCGGCGAAATCTGATGCGTTTGTCTGCTGATGCCAAAGGCCGTCTGAAAAGCGGAAACCGGTTTTCAGACGGCCTTATGTTTGCATTTGGTTTTGGAAACGCACAAGGCAGCCTGAAAGTCTTGGGTAAGGTTCGCAAAGTTTGCCCAAACGACGTCATTACCGCACAGGCAGGAATCTTGCTTGGTATTGTGGCGATGCCTGAGCAAACAAGCCGATGTTTAAGCAGAAACAAGACTCCCGCCGACGCGGGGGTAGCACAGCGGACTTGCGTAAACTAATGACGGTGTTAGAAATTTTATGGTACAAGTGTTGGAGATTTGATGGACAGAGAACGCCGAACCGCCAGTTGCCAACACACCTTGTTCCGAGCCACACCGGCAACTATACGAACCGCCCGTGCGGCGGTGCGGCTGCCGGACGGGCGGGAACGGTGCGTTGACGTTTGGCGGGTTTTTCAGGCTGCCTGTGCGGTTTCGGCGGGGGATACCAAATCCAGATAGGTTTCGGCGCATTTGAAGCCGAAGCCGACGTAGGCGCGGTTGAGGGCTTCGTATTTGACGTCGGCTTCGGTGCGGCCGCCGCGGCTGAGGGCGGTGTTGAGATGGCCGAGGTGGGCGGCGGCGTGACCGATTTCGGCGAGGGCGAGGATGTAGGCGGTTTGGCCTTCGTCGAGGTCGCCGACTTCTTCGACCAGGTGGGACATAACGCGGAACCAGCGTTTGGTGCCCAGGTCGATGTCCAATTCGCCGGTGCCGAATTTGCGGTAGTCGGCCAGGGCGTTTTCGACTTGGAAGCGGGTGCGCGGGTGGATGGCGGGCTTGAGACTTTCGGCGTGGTCGATCACGCGGTTGTAGTAGTCGTAGAGTTCGTCGAGGGTGTAATCGGGGATGTCGTAAAGGCGGGTCATGTTTTGGGTTCCTTTTTTGGTAATGGGGCGAAGGCAGCCTGAAAATGTCGGCGGCGTTTCGCGGGACAAGCGGCTGCCGTTTCTCCCACTCTTGCGCTTGCTTGGGGGCGGATTGGGGAGGGGGTGGCATTTCGCAGAAATGCGGTGGCAGATATGGCTGCAATGCCAAGCGCCCCACCCCGACCCTCCCCCGCAAGCGGGAGAGGGTGCAGACGGCCGCCGGTGTTTTGCCTGTGGCAGATGCTGTTTTAAGCCGTCAGGCAGCCTGAAAGCCTTTTCAGGCTGCCTTTGGCTTTTTCAGGCTGTCTTTTCAGACGGCCTTGCGGATATGGGCGACGGCTTCGAGTTCGACCAGCAGATCGTCGCGGCAGACGTCGCCGATGGTGTAAACCACGGGTACGCCGGGGAGTTGGCGTTCGCACACGGCGCGCACGGTTTCGTAGTCGGCGGCGTGTTTGACGTAGGCGCGCACGGAGGCGAGTTCGCCCAGGGTGGCGCCGTAGCCGGGGAAGCCGGAGGCGGCGAAGTTGTCGGCGCTGATCAGGGTGGCGATGTTGAGCAGGGTTTCTTCGGTCTGCTTGGCGGTGTTGCCGATGTGTTGGGTTTCGGAGGCGGTGATGGAGGCGGTGCCGGAGATGTAAACGTCGGCGGTGTCGTCGTAGATAACGGCCATGGCGCGGGCGAATTTGGGGCTTTCGGGGCTGTAGTGGCGGGCGTAGTCGAAAGCGGGGGTTTGGCGCGGGTTTTCCAGCGGCAGGGTGTAAACGTCGCGGCGCTCGGTCAGGATGGCGGTGGTGCCCAGGGCGATGTCTTCGCCGCCCATGCCGATGCCGGTGGAGGCGGGGTAAACGTCGAAGGCGGGTTGGGTTTTCAGGCTGCTTTCAAGGAAACGGGTGTCGCCGAAGACGTCGGTGCGGGCGCGGTTGAGTTCTTTATAGCGCTGCTCATGGTCGGCGGCGCGGCTGTCGGGGGCGACGATGCTGCCCATGTAAAACCAGGTGCGGAACACTTGGTCGAGGCGGGCACCGCCTTGTTTGAGCAGGGCAAGGTTTTCTTCGAGCACGGCGCGGGTGTCGGCATAAGAATTTTCGCGCGGGGCGCGGCCGTTTTGGAAGGCGTCGGCGTGGGTGTGGACGAAGGTGATGCCGTTGTGGGACACGGTAGTCAGCTGCGGGCTGATGCGGCGCACTTGGGCATCGGCCACGGAAACGGCGGCGATCTCGGCGGTGAGCAGGCTGCCGTCGGCGGGGGCTTGGGCAACGTAGGCGGTCAGCGGCAGACTGTCGCCAAAGTTTTGTGCAAACAGCGCGGCCACTTCGTCTAGGCGTTCGGCGTCGCGCAGAAAGACGGTTTGGCGCACGATTTTGCGGCCGCTGCCTTTGAATTGGCGGCGGATTTGTTCGGCGATGTCTGCGGCCTGCGCGGCGTAAGTTTCGCCCCGTTGCGGCACGATTGCGGCGTAGGAATAAGGGGTGAAGCGCTCGGTTTCGTCGGCTTCAAAGTAGGTTTCCAGCGGTAAGGCGCTCATGATTTTCTCCTTGTGCGGCGGCAGTTTTCAGGCTGCCACGGCTTCGTCGTTAAAAGCAAAATTCGGTTTCAGGCTGCTGTCGGCCAGCGCCAGAAATTCATCGACGCCTTTGAAGGCAAAATTAACGTAGGCGGTTTGCAGCTTCACATATTCGGCATCGGCGCGGGTGCGGCCGCCGCGGCTGAGCGCCATGTTCACATGCCCCATATGCGAGGCGGCGTGCGCCACTTCGGCGGCGGCGAGAATGTAGGCAGACTGCGCGGGCGTCATGTCGCCCACTTCTTCGGCGAGCTTGGTGAGTTTTTTAAACCACAGCTTCGCGCCTTCGTCGGTGCCCAATTCGCCGGCAACGAAACGGCGCAGATGGCTGATGGCCTGGCGCACCGTCGGCAGCGCGCGTTTGTGGGCGAAGGCGGTATGCGCTTCGATAATGTCGATGCCTTGCGACAGGCGGCGGTAGAGTTCCGCAAGCGGCGTGCTGTCGGATACGGTGAACAGGATGTTTTTGCGGTGGGACATGGCACTTCTTCCTTTTGGTATTAAGCAGGCGGGCATCATAGCCGCTTAAAACCGCACCGACCAAGACCGTTTAATCATATTCTTTATGTTTTTAAAGCAATTAACTCTTATAACAAAAAAGCATAAAGCAGCCTGAAAGCCTAAAAACGGCGCACCGCAGGGCTTTGCGATACGCCGTTTTTGCTTTTCAGGCTGCTTTTTTTCTGTGCCGCAGCCGCTTATTTGATAACCGTGCCGATGCGGCTGGGTTCGCTGAAGTTGAGCCAGATAAAGAAGGCTTTGCCGACAATCAGGCTGTCGTCGATAAAGCCCCAGTAGCGGGAATCGGCGCTGTGGTCGCGGTTGTCGCCCATGGCGAAGTATTTGCCGGCGGGCACGGTGCAGGTGAAGCCGCTGTCGTCGGCTTCGTAAACGCAGTTTTGGTTTTGCTCGTCGACCTGGCCTTCGATGCCGTTTTGTGCGGCCAGGTTTTGGTAATAGCCCACGCCGTCCACTTTCACCGCGGCTTCGCCTTCTTTTTTCAGCACGTCGAAACGGCGGCCGGCAAAATCGGCGTGGTAGCGCTGGGTGTCGATTTGCTGCTGCGGATCGTTGTCGTCGGGGTAGGCGTAGCTGCCGTCGGGGGTATCGGTTTCAACAATATTGCCGTTTACCTTCAATACCTTGTCTTTATATTCGACGGTATCGCCGGGCAAACCGACGATGCGCTTGATAAAGTTGGTTTTCGGCTCGACGGGGTAGTTGAACACCACCACATCGCCGTGTTCGATTTTGCCGGTGGGAATCAGCACATTATTCAGAATCGGCATGCGCACGCCGTAGCTGAATTTGCTCACCAGCACAAAATCGCCCTTAACCAAGCCCGGGCGCATCGAGCTCGATGGGATGTTGAACGGCTCGGCAACAAAGGTGCGCAGCAGAAACACCACCAGGATAATCGGGAAAAAACCGCCCATATAGTCGCGAAAATGGTTGGCATCGGGCAGCGCGGCTTTTTCAGGCTGCCCTTTGCCGCGCACCAGCTTCGCCCACAGCCAGACGGCGCCAGTAAACATGGTAAAGGCCAACAGCACCGCGGTCAGGCTCCACTCCACCCACAGCGCGAGTATGCCGAACACGCCGATCATCATCAGCAGATAAGCCCATTGCAGGCCGTTGCCCCACTCGCCTTTTTCATTGCGCTCTTTGCTGCTGGCAAAGAACATCACGATGCCCGCTGCCAAGGCGGCTACGGCCAGATACACCAGTTTGCTTAATTCCATTGTTTTCCTTTAGTGATGGGTTTTCAGGCTGCCTGAACGAAGTGCCGTTTGTAGGCGATGTGGTTGCGGATGTTTTCGGCGGCATCTTTTTCGTCCCAGATTTGCAATTCCCACGGGTAGCAATCATTGGGTTCAAAATAAACGCACAAGCCGATGCAGCCGTTTCTGTCGCGCAGATACCAGTTTTTCAGGCTGTATCGGGTTTTCCAGTCGTCCAGCCGCTGCATGATTTCGGCGACGCTTGCCGATGGCAGAATCACGCGCGCGCCGAAGATGTCGTTCAGGATGTTGTTGACGGGATATTGGTTTTCGCGTTCGGTGTAGCGGCGGATTTTGTCGGCGATGCTTTCGGCGGTTTTAACGCGGTAGAAAAGTCTATGCCGCGCGTATCGGCGAATGCCAAGTAGTCGTTAATCGCTTCGTGCAGGTTGAGACGGTAGGACAAAATATGCTCGGTCGGCACATGGGCGAGCGTGCGGCTTAAATTGACTTTCGCCACTTTGCTGGTTTCAAAATAATCCTGCGAATATTGGGTATGGATGCGGTTGATTTCGCGGATTAGGCGTTCGGTTTTTTGGGTGGGGGATTCCGCCATACTTTTACCATTCGGATAACATAGAAACAAATTTTCCAATTTTTAGATAAGTAGCAAAGAAAAATATCAACATGTGCACAAAGCGTAATCAAAGCTATACAATTTCATTTAGCTATTGATTTTTTTAAGCAAATCATCAATTTTTCTACTCCCATTAATTTCTTTTTTAATGTAGTTCTTTATAGACCTTATTTTTTCTTGGTAAAGCATTAATGGTACTTGAACAATAACTTGAAATGCAACCATGAAAACAATAGCTAATAACGGGTTTTCTTCAATAAAATAAAGACCTATAAGTAAAGTAACAGAAATATAACTAACCCACAAAAAACAAATAAAAACCCTTCCAGTACGGAACTTAAGAAACCAAATTTTAATTCTTTCTTTCTTATTACTCGCAACATTCTTATTCTCAAGAAGTGGATAGTAAACGCTTCCCGTATTTACAATTACTTCATTATCATTTGTTTTTAATATTTTATATTGGACAAGCCATAGAATATGATTAAGCTCTTCAAAATCTATTTTTTTATTTTTTAAAATAAAAGAAATTTCTCTAAATTTAAATCGCCTTAAAAAAGATACTGTTTTACATGCCATATCCCCGATATACGGCGGCTCTTTTTCTAGCTCTTTAATTTTTTCAATAGAGAAATATTTGTAAATTTGTTCTAAATTATTAGATGCCTTTTTCAATAAAACTTCTTGAACCCCCCTGTATATACCATAAACGCTGGATACTGCTGCAATTATTTTAAATATTATTTCCATAAAATCTTTGTGATGAAAAAGTTCGATTCAATAATGTAAATATTCCTACCCGCTACTTCTCCCCAATCTCCAAAATCGCCAAAAACGCTGATTGCGGAATCTCCACATTCCCCACCTGTTTCATGCGTTTTTTGCCTGCCTTTTGTTTTTCCAACAGTTTTTTCTTACGCGTAATGTCGCCGCCGTAGCATTTGGCGAGTACGTTTTTGCGCAGGGCTTTGACGTTTTCGCGGGCGATAATCTGCCCGCCGATGGCAGCCTGCACGGCGATGTCGAACATTTGGCGCGGGATCAGTTCGCGCATTTTGCTGGCGAGTTCGCGGCCGCGCTGCACGGCGGTTTGGCGGTGCACAATCAGGCTGAGTGCGTCCACTTTGTCGCCGTTTACCATAATGTCCAGCTTCACCAAGTCGGCGGGCTGAAATTCTTTGAACTCATAGTCTAGCGAGGCATAGCCGCGCGAGGTAGATTTGAGTTTGTCAAAAAAGTCCATCACCACTTCGTTCATCGGCAGGTCGTAAGTGAGCATCACCTGCCGCCCGAGGTACTGCATATTGCGCTGCACGCCGCGTTTTTGGTTGCACAGGGTCATCACGTTGCCCACATAATCCTGCGGCACGAGGATGGTGGCGGTGATAATCGGCTCCATAATGGTTTCCACCGTGCCGATGTCGGGCAGTTTGGACGGGTTTTCCACGTCAATTTTTTCGCCGCTTTTCAGGATCACTTCATACACCACGGTGGGCGCGGTGGTAATCAAATCCATGTCAAACTCGCGTTCCAGCCGCTCTTGCACGATTTCCAAGTGCAGCAAGCCCAAGAAGCCGCAGCGGAAGCCGAAGCCCAGCGCCTGCGATACTTCGGGTTCAAATTTCAGCGAAGCATCGTTTAATTGCAATTTTTCCAGCGCATCGCGCAGGGCTTCGTAATCGTGGCTTTCCACGGGGTACAAGCCCGCAAACACTTGGCTTTGCACTTCTTTAAAGCCTGCCAGCGGCTCGGCGGCGGGGTTGTTGGCAAGAGTAACGGTGTCGCCCACTTTCGCCTGTCCCAACTCTTTCACACCAGTAATCAAAAAGCCCACTTCGCCCGCTTTGAGTTCTTGTTTTTGCACGGATTTTGGCGTGAACACGCCGAGCTGCTCCACCTGCGATTCGGCTTTGGTGGACATAAACTGCACTTTGTCTTTCAGTTTCAGGCTGCCGTTTTTGATGCGGATCAGCATCACCACGCCCACATAATTATCAAACCACGAATCGATAATCACGGCTTGCAGCGGCGCATCGGCATCGCCTTCGGGCGCGGGGATTTTGGCGACGATTTCTTCCAGCACGTCTTCCACGCCCAGCCCGCTTTTGGCGGAGCAGGTTACCGCGCCCACGGCATCAATGCCGATGATGTCTTCGATTTCCTGCGCCACGCGGTCGGGGTCGGCGGCGGGCAGGTCGATTTTGTTCAGCACGGGTACGACTTCCACGCCCAAATCGATGGCGGTGTAGCAGTTGGCAACGGTTTGCGCTTCCACGCCCTGCGACGCGTCCACCACCAGCAGCGCGCCTTCGCAGGCGGACAGGCTGCGCGAGACTTCGTAGGAAAAGTCCACGTGTCCGGGGGTGTCAATCAAATTCAGCAGATAGGTTTCGCCGTTTTTGGCTTTGTAGTGGAGCGCGGCGGTTTGGGCTTTGATGGTAATGCCGCGCTCTTTTTCAATGTCCATGCTGTCCAGCACTTGCGAACTCATTTCGCGGTTTTCCAGCCCGCCGCAGTATTGGATAAAGCGGTCGGCAAGGGTGGATTTTCCGTGGTCGATGTGGGCGATGATGGAGAAGTTGCGGATGTTTTTCATAGCGAAAATCGGTTTTCAGGCAGCCTGAAAAGACATAAAAACCGCGCATTTTAGCCCAAAAGCGCGCATCGGGTAGGGCGATTTCGCAGGCGGGCTGATAAAAGCGCGCCGCCGCCTAGGCGCGCCACTTGCGAAAGCCGGCGGCGCGGGCATAAAATGCGTTCCGACAAGAACCTGTACCCATACCGACTAACCCCTTTTCAGGCAGCCTGAAAACCCTTTCAGGCTGCCTGAAACGATGCTTGCTTAGGAACACCCACACCATGCGCAACACGCCCATCTACAACTTCTCCGCCGGCCCCGCCACCCTGCCCGAGTCGGTACTGCGCACCGCGCAAAGCGAGATGTTCGACTACAACGGCACCGGCTTTTCGGTGATGACCATGAGCCACCGCTCCGATGCCTTTATGAGCATTCTCTACCATGCCGAACAAGACCTGCGCCAGCTGCTGGCCATTCCCGACAACTACAAAGTGCTGTTTTTGCAGGGCGGCGCCAGCGCCCAGTTCAATATGTCGGTGATGAACCTGGCCAACGGCTTCAAGCGCGTCGATTCGGTGGTAACCGGCCAATGGAGCCGCATCGCCCACGAGCAGATGGGCAAACTTTCCGACGTCGAAATCCATCTGGCCGCGCACGGCGGCGAACGCTACCAGTTCAACAACCTGCCGCCGGTTTCTTCATGGGACATCTCGCCCGATTCGGCCTTCGTCCATTTTGTAATCAACGAAACCGTGCACGGTCTGCAATACCGCGAAGTGCCCAAACTGGCCGACAATATGCCGCCACTGGTGTGCGATATGTCCAGCGAAATCCTTTCCCGCCGTATCAACGTCTCCGACTTCGGCATGATTTACGCCGGCGCGCAGAAAAACATCGGCCCCTCCGGCGCCACCATCGTCATCATCCGCGAAGATTTGCTCGAGCGCTGCTCCGACCGCGTGCCCGACGTATGGAACTACAAATCCCACGTCCAGCGCCAGGGCATGTACAACACCCCATCCACCTACCCCATCTACATTTCCGGCCTGGTGTTCCGCTGGCTGCAGTCGCAAGGCGGCGTTGCCCAGATGGAAACCATCAACACCCTCAAAGCCAAAACCCTGTACGACGCCATCGATTCCAGCGGCGGTTTCTACATCAACAACGTCGATCCCGCCGCCCGCTCGAAAATGAACGTAATCTTCACCACCGGCAATAAGGAATTAGACGAACTTTTCGCCCAAGAATCCACCACCCGTGGCCTGCAGCTGCTGCGCGGCTACAAATCGATGGGCGGCATGCGCGCCAGCATCTACAACGCCATGCCGCTGCAAGGCGTCGAAGCCCTGATTAACTTTATGCGCGAGTTCCAGCGCCGCTACGGCTAAACCGTCCGGCTTTTCAGGCTGCCTGAAGCCGGCAAACCGCCAAGCAGCCTGAAAAACGCAACAGCAAAGTCCAAACGCCCGCCAAAGTTTTCAGGCTGCCTTAAACCTTCAGGCAGCCTGAAAAACATCTCCCACCATCCGACCAAACAAGGAGTGCCCGTGAACATCCGCCCTGCCGCCCTGCTGCTGGCCGCCCTGCTTGCCCACAGCGCCTACGCCGCGCCCGCCGCCCAAAGCCGGCAGTCCGCCCTTGATGCCGCCACCGCCGCCTACCAGAAAGAAGACTACCAAACCGCCATGCGCCTGCTCAAACCGCTGGCCGAACGCGGCGACGCGCTGGCGCAGGTCAATGTCGCCACCCTGTATCAAGACGGCCTCGGCGTACCGGTCAATCCCGCCGCAGCCTTCAAGTGGTACCAGAAAGCCGCCCGCCAAGGCCACCCCGAAGCACAGTTTATGCTCGGTTTCGATTACAGCGAAGGCATCGGCACCGCCCAAAACTACGAACAGGCCGTGTACTGGTACGCCAAAGCCGCCGCCCAAGGCCACGCCGAAGCACAAAACAACCTTGCCGCCCGCTACGCCACCGGCACCGGCGTCAAACAAAACATCGCCACCGCCAAATACTGGTATGCCAAAGCCGCCGCCCAAGGCAACGACAGCGCCCGCCGCACCCTTGCCGGCTTGGAAGAGCGCTTTCGCAGCGCATCCGAGCCGGCCGCAGCGCCGGCCAAACGCTAAATCCGCGCAGCAAAGCAGCCTAAAAACCAAATTTTAGCTTTCAGGCTGCTTTTCATTGAAATAAATTTAAATTCAATATAATTAATTTGAAATTTCCGATTTTAAATCAACACACTGATATTTAATCGTGATATGTGAAAGCATACAGCCGCTCATTCCTCCATAGGCATTACATTGAGAAGTTATACCGCCAAATTTTTCCGCTTTTGTATAACCCCACGCCTGGCACCTTTTTAAGGCTTTTCGCAATGCTTCGTTTTCATCAATGATTGGTCTCTGCATTTCTCTAATATCAAACCCTAATTCAACGATACCATCAGCCTTGCTACCACCTGTTGGCTCAGGACTAACATGAACAGCACACGATGCCAGAATCAGAACCAAAGATGCAATTAATATATTTTTCATCATTTAACTCACCACAATTTTACAAAAGAAAAAAGAAACAAACGAATTTTGCCTATTTCTTAACAAAATGTCAATTTGTTATGGAACCTGTTGTGTACTCTATTACCAAATTGTTTTCCAACAGATCTAATGCCCGTATGCCATGCTTTGCGTAGGGTGCGCCCCGCGCACCGAAACCAAGAAACCGCCGCGCTGCCGAGATACCGTGCGGCAAAACGGCAGAACGATATACGGTGAATGGTGCGCGGTACGCACCCTAGCCGTCAAAAAAGCAGCCTGAAAACCATAAATTTGGTTTTCAGGCTGCTTTTTGCCTTGGCGGCAATATTTAACGGCAGGGGCTGCGGCTTAAACTGCCGTAGCGGCCGACGATGCCCTGCAGGGCGGCGGCATCTTCGTCGCTTACCGACATAAACAGCACGTTCATGCGGGCGGAGCTTTGGCTGTTACCCTCGCCGCCGCCTTCGACCACTTGGCGGGTGGCGGCGTGCGGGAAGCGGCCGAGCAGGCCTTTGATGCGGTGGTAGTCGTCTTCCGGCAAGCTGACGCGGGCGGAGCAGGGGCGGTGCTGGCTGCCCTGGCGGACTTCGCCTTCGGCCTGTTTCTGAGCGCGCGGCTGCTGGGCTTTGCCCTCGCGCGGCAGCATCACTACCGGACGGCGCGGCTGGTTGGGCAGGATGTAGTTTTTGTTCTGGCCGCCGCCGTAGGCGCCCTGGTTGTTGTTCGCCTGCTGCTGGCTGCCGCTGCTGCCGGTGTTGATGATGATCTGCGGCTGTTGCTGCTGCGGTTGCGGCGGCGCCACAGGCGTGGAAACCGCCTGCTGGGCGGCGGTGTGGCGCTTGAGCATTTTGCCGCCGAGCATGCCGGCAAAAACAATCAGATTAAGGGCCACTAGGGTGGCAAACAGCCATTTCATGCGTTTTCTATCCAGTTGAGCAGTCCGAAAATCACGAGATTATCTACAATTTTGACTTGCTTGTCTAAAGTAAATGCCGCCGGCAGCGCCGCGGCGACCTTGGCTGCGCCGCCGCCGGTAATCAAAACGTCCACCGCGCCGCTGCTGCGTGATGCCAGCCGCGCGTGCATCAGCATCAGCGCGCCGCATACCGCATCGATCATGCCGGTGGCGATGGCGTTGGCGGTGGTGGTGGGAAAGGGGTAGTGCTGGCCGTCGGAGCGGCCGAGACGGTCGGTTTTGCGGCAGAGCGCTTCTTTCATCAGGTAAAAGCCGGGCATGATGCTGCCGCCCAAGTAGTGGTTGTCGGCGGTGAGCGCGTCGATGGTAACGGCGGTGCCGCAGCTGACGATGACGCAGGCGCGGTCGGTGAAACGGCGGCTGCCCAGCGCGTTGAACCAGCGGTCGGGGCCGTGTTCTTCGGGGCGGCGGTAGTGGTTGGTGATGCCCAGCGCGCGCGGCATCGACGGCAGCCATTCCACCGGCAGGCCGACGGCGCGGGCGGCGGCATCGCGCTTGTCTTCGCCGCACACCGCCGAGCCGACGATTTTTTCAATGTCTGCGCCGCGCTCCTGCCATTCGCGCTCCAGTTGCGATAAATCGCGGTAGGGCGCGTGGCCGCTGTGGACGATGCGGCCGTTGCGCACCCACGCCCATTTGAGCCGGCTGTTGCCGCCGTCCAGCAGCAGGCATTGCTGCGGCTTGGCCGGTGCGGCAGCCTGAACCAGCTGCTCCGGCCGGCGCAGGCTGATTTCGCCGCTGTGCACCAGCATTTCGCCACCCTGCTCCGGCTCCAGCCGCAGCGCGCCGTCGGCGGCAATGCCCAGCACCCTGCCCTGCGCCACCGTTTCGCCTTCGCGCAGCAGGCAGACTTCGCGGTTTTGGTCGCGGTGGACGGCCTCGTAGGCAGCCTGAAAAGGCTCGAAACCTTTGGCGGCAAAGCCTTCCAGCGCCCGATCCAATTCGTCGAGCAAACGGTCGGCCAGCGCGACGGCGGTAATTTTTTTGCCCGCCAGTGCCTGCACCGAAGCGGCGTTTGCCACTTCCTTGGGCAGCACGAAATTGATGCCGATGCCGATAACGGCGTGGGTCAGGCCGTCGCGGCGCACGCTTTCGATCAGGATGCCGCCGAGTTTGTCGGTGCCGGACACCAAGTCGTTCGGCCATTTGATGGCGGCGGGGCAGCCCAGCGACGCCAGCGCGCGCGCGCAGGCCAGTGCCACCAGCGGCGCCAGCGCGCCCAGTTCCGCCTGCGTGCGTGCAAAGGTCCAGCCGATGCTGAAGGTCAGGCATTCGCCCATGCGGCTCTGCCACGCCCTGCCCTGGCGGCCGCGGCCGCTGCGCTGGTGGTGGGCGGCGACGAAACGGCGGTGGATGTCGCCGCCGGCGCGCACCGCCGCCAGCAATTCGTCGTTGGTCGAAGCGGTTTCTTCGAGCACGGCAGCCTGAAAACGCGGATGGCGGTAGTTTTCCGGCAGCAGCGCCAGCGGCCGCACCAGATGCCAGAAGCCGTCTCGCTGGCGCAGCAGCCCGCGCAGGTGCGCCGGTGCCTGCTGCCACAGCGCGTTGAGCGAAGCGGGCGCATGGCCGGCGGCGCGCGCCAGCTCGGTAACGTGGCGCGGTTCGCCGTCGGCCAGCGCGGCAAGCATTTGGGACAAAGACATCGCAAACCTTTCAGGCAGCCTGAAAAAAACGGCGGATTTTACCCCATCCCGCCGCCGGCGGCGAAATGGCGGGGCGATACGCGGCAAAAAAGCAGCCTGAAAAGCGGTCTGCGCCGGCGCAAACGGTTTTCAGGCTGCTTTTTTCAGATGCCTTCGACGACAAACTCGCGACCGGCGCGCTGCCATTGTTCGCATTCCTGCGCCAGCGCGGCGGCGGTGAGCGGGTTGTGGGCGAGCCAGCTTTGCGGGATTTTCAGGCTGCCGCTGCCGTCGCTGCCGCAGCGCAGCGCGGTGGATTCGGGCAGCTCCAGCGGCAGGCGGGCGCGGCAGAACAGCACCGCCAGCCGCAGGGCGAGCACGGCGTTCCACAGCATGGCGTCGCCGCTGCCGATGCTGTCGGTCATTTTTTTCAAATCGCCGCGCTGGCCGAGCACCAGCGTGGACAGCAATTCCTGCTCGGAGCGGGAAAAGCCGGGCATGTCGGCCTGGGCGAGAATGTAGGCGCCGTGCTTGTGGTAGGCGGTATGGGCGATGTCGGTGCCGATTTCGTGCAGCATCGCCGCCCAGCGCAGGTATTCGCTCCAGCGGGCGACTTCGGCGGTGGCGGCGCGCTGGGCCAGGCTGTGCAGAAACAGGCCGGCGATTTTCGCCACGCGGGCGGCTTGGTTTTTGCTGACGTGGTAGCGCTCTTGGAAGCGCACGGCGGTTTCTTCGCGCAAATCCTGCTCAAGGCCGCGGCCGATAAAGTCGTAAAACACGCCGTCGCGCAGGGCGGCTTCGGTGAACTTCATCGAACGGACTTCCAGCTCTTCAAACACCGCCATCATTACCGCCAGCCCTCCGGCAAACACTTCGACGCGCTCGCTTTTGAGCCCTTTGAGCCGGGCTTTTTTCACGCTGCCGGCGTCGATGATTTTTTCGGCGGTTTTGCGCATTGCTTCCAGCGTGATTTCTTCGCCCCAGCCCTGTTCGGCAATCACGCTGCAGATGGATTTGGCGCTGCCGGACGTGCCCAGCGCCACGTCCCAGCCGCTGCGGCGGTAGTTTTTGCTGATGCGCTGGATTTCGCTGCGGGCGGCATTGATGGCAGCCTGAAAGTTTTTGGCGGCGGCTTTGCCGTCGAAAAAGCGCAGCGAATAGGTTACGCAGCCCAAAGGCAGGCTTTCGGTCTGCTCGGGGGACAGGCCGCGGCCGATGATGAATTCGGTGGAACCGCCGCCGATATCGACCACCAGCATTTTGTTGCCGCCGGCCGGATAGGTGTGCACCACGCCGGCGTAAATCAGCCGCGCTTCTTCGCGGCCGGCGATCACTTCGATGGGAAAGCCCAGCGCACGCTCGGCTTCGGGCAGAAAGTCGGCGATGTTTTTGGCAACGCGGAAGGTGTTGGTGGCCACCGCCCGCACCTGCTCGGGTTCGAAGCCGCGCAGGCGCTCGCCAAACTGCGCCAGACATTCCAGCGCCCGCTGCCGCGAGCTGTGGTCCAGGTTTTTCTGGCTGTCCAGGCCGGCGGCCAGCCGCACCATCTGTTTGATGTTTTCGATGATTTGCAGCTGGCCGTTGTGGTTTTGGCAGATCTGCAGGCGGAAGCTGTTGGAACCCAAATCGACAACGGCAAGCGTGGGAAGCGTATTCATATCGGTCGCGGCGGTAAAAAAGCGGGCATCTTAGGGCATCGCGCCGATTCCGACAATCCGCCTGCCCCAGCGGCGCTTTCAGGCTGCCTGCACGGCTGGCGGCCAAGGCACAGACGGCGGCGCTGCGGCGGCGGCCGTTTGCGCGTTACAATGCCGCCGTTTTTTCAGGCAGCCTGAAAAGCCGACCCCGCCCCAAAACAAGGAAACCCCGCCATGAACACCTGCCCGCTGTGCCGCGCCGAAAACGAAAACGTGCTGTGGCAAAACGAAAACCTGCGCATCATCGCCGCCGAAGAAAGCAATATTCCCGCCGTCTGCCGCGTTATCTGGCACGGCCACACCGCCGAAATGAGCGATCTGCCGCCGGATGCGCGCGTCGAGCTGATGGACGCCGTGTGGCGCACCGAAGCGGCGATGCGCGCGGTGCTCAACCCCGACAAAATCAATCTCGCCAGCCTGGGCAATATGGTGCCGCACCTGCACTGGCACGTTATCGCCCGCTTTCGCGACGACGCCTGCTTCCCCGCGCCGGTATGGGCGCCGCCGGTGCGCCGTCCGTCTTTCAGGCTGCCTGAAAACTGGATCGAAGCGGTCAAAACCCGTCTGGCGGCAGCCTGAAAAGCAGCCTGAAAAACGTATCAGCTATAATGCCGCCGTTTTCCGACTACTCGCACAAGGAGCCGCGATGACTTCCCACCTTTCCCGCCGCCGCCTGCTGCAGGCTTCGCTGGCCGCTGCCGGCAGCAGCCTGCTGGCCGCCTGCGGCAGCAGCAACCCGCCGCAAACGCCCGCCCAACCTGCCAAGAAGCCCGACATGAACACCCAGCCGCAACCGCAACCCGCCGCCCCCGTCCGCGCCGGCGACAACACCCTGCGCATCTTCGCCTGTTCCGGTTTTGCCGAAGACCCCATCCGCGTCGAAACCGGCATCACCCGCCTGAGCGCCGCCGGCTTCCAAGTCGAAAACCGCCAGGCCGGCTACCGCCGCTTCCAGCGCTTTGCCGGCAGCGACGCCGAGCGCATCGCCGACTTCCAAGACATCGCCGCCGGCAAAGCCGCCGCCCCCAAAGTGCTGATGGGGCTGCGCGGCGGCTACGGCGCCGTGCGCCTGCTGCCGCATATCGACTGGGGACGGCTCGGCGCCAAAATGCAGGAGCGCCAAACCCTGCTCTTCGGCTTTAGCGACGTTACCGCCATCCAAATGGCGCTCTTGGCGCAAACCGGCCATCCCAGCTTCGCCGGCCCGATGCTCTACAGCGAATTCGGCAAAGCCCAGCCCAGCACCTACACCATGGACAGCTTTATCCGCGCCACCACCGCGCCGCAGTACGACATCACCGTTTCCGCCTTCCAAAGCAGCCGCGTGCGCCCCGCCGAAGGCATGGTATGGGGCGGCAACCTCAGCGTGCTCGCCTCGCTGGCCGGCAGCGCCTATATGCCCAAAGTCAAAGGCGGCATTCTGTTTATTGAAGACGTGGCCGAGCAGCCCTACCGCATCGAGCGCATGCTGCACACCCTCTATCTGGCCGGCATCCTCCAGCAGCAGCAGGCGCTGGTATTGGGCGACTTCCGCATGGGCAACATCCGCGACAGCTACGATGCGGGCTACAACCTGACCAGCGTAGCCCAAAGCGTTTCCCGTGCCGCCGGCATTCCCGTGCTGATGAACTTCCCCTTCGGCCACATCACCAACAAAGCCACCTTCCCGCTCGGCGCCCGCGGCCGTTTGAGCGAAGCCGACAACGGCGGCTACCGCATCACCTTCAGCGGCTACCCCACCCTCAACCCCGCCGCGCTCAACCTGTCCGCCCTGCTGCCGCCGCCGCCCGAATTGGAAAACGGCATCTTCGGCAGCGCCCCCGCCGGCAACGGCAACGGCACCACCACCGGCAGCGAAAGCGACGGCGAACAGTAAGTCCGCCCAAGCAGCCTGAAAAAAGCAGCCTGAAAACCCGATTAAGGTTTTCAGGCTGCCTTTGTTTTAGGCTTTCGGCTTTTCAGGCTGCTTTTCCAACCCGCACGCCGCGCGGTCAAAATCAGCTTTCAGGCTGCCCGCAGGACAAATCCTTGTCGTCCAGCACCTGCCGCACGCGCCAGCCGCGGCGCTCCAGGCTCTGCAGCAGGCCGTCGCGGCCAAACAGATGGGCGGCGCCGACGGCAACGGTATGGCTCTCCCGCGGCAGCAGGATGTCGAGCCGCTCCAGCCAGATGCGGTTGCGGCCGGCGAGCATTTCCTCGGCGCCGTGGTGGCGCCAGAACGCCCGATCGGCACGGCTCAGGCGGCGGCTGGTGCGGTTGCTGCGGTCGGGATCGAGCAAGGGCAGCAGCTGCCGCACGCGGCCGCCGTAATAGGCATCGAGCACGGTGCGGATTTCGCGGCGGCCTTCTGCTGCTTCGTCCATCTGCGCGTCAAGCAGGCGGCCGACCTTGTCGGCAGGCAGGCGGTGCAACAGCTTCAGCACGTCGGCCTCGCCCTCCAGCGCCAAAAATCCCTTGTCCAGCCGCCGCGCTTCGCCCGCCATCAGTACATCGACGCCGTTTCCGTAGCCATAACCCTCAGGCAGCAGCAGCAAGGAAAAGAAAAAGCCGGCCACCCCGGGCGCGGTTTTGCTTTCGGGCTGCAGTACGGAAGCGGCGGCGGCATGGCTGCCCGGCTGCACGAAACTGCGCACCCGTGCCATGCGTTTGGCGCCGAGCGTGGCAGACAGCGGCTCGTCCGCATGCAGCATCGAAGCGATCAGCTGCTGCTCGGCGGGGTAGCGCCTGCGGTATGAAGGCGGCAGTATGCCGGTGTTTTCCACCACCAGCACCCGGCTGCGCGCCAAAGCAGCCTGAAACAGCGGCGGCAGCCTGTTCCCGTCCTTGCCGACATGAACGGTGCCCGCCAGATAGCTGACCGGCGCGCCGTCGCGGGCGGCGCACCACAAAAAACTGCCGTCGCGCACGCTGTCGGCGGCAGCGGCAAACGGCAGCAGCAGGCAGGCGAAAAAACAGGTGAAGCGGGAAAAAACAGCAGACATAGCGTCTCCTTATGGGTGTTGATATTCGGATTTCGCCGCGAGTTTTGCATCAGAAAATGCCCGCCCGTACTGCAAACGGCGGACAGCAAAACAGGCCGTCAGGCAGCCTGAAAGCGTAGATACCACACCTGATGCCGCGCCACAAGCGCCGCCGGCTCCGCCCAAGCCGGCCGAACAGGCGTATTATCGCGTTTTTTGTTTGGCAAACGGGGCGCACATGCATTCTTACCGCGGCGAATGGCTGCTGCTTTCGGTATCGCTGATGGCGGCGGCAGGCTGGTTCGTATCGAAAAACGTGATTGCCAGCCTGCCGCCGGCGGCGTTTCTCGGCATCCGTTTCAGCGCGGCGGCCTTATTGTTCCTGCCCTTTGCCCTGAGCGCGCTGCGGACGATGGATGCCGGCCAATGGTGGCGCGCCGGCGCGGTGGGGCTGGCGTTTTTTCTCAATATCTTTTTGTGGCTGATGGGCGTGGCGCACAGCCGCTATTTCGGCAGCGGCGCCTTTGTGTTCAGCTTGTCGATGCTGGCGGCGCCCCTGCTCTCATGGCTGCTGTTCCGCCACCGTCCGCCGCGGGTGTTTTGGCTGTCGCTGCTGCCGGCGGCGGCGGGGCTGTATCTGCTCACCGGCGGCAAAGGCGGCAGTTTCGATACCGGCAGCCTGTTTTTCGCCATATCGGCGCTGGCGGCAGCGCTCTTTTTCGTGCTCAACAACCAGTTTGCCAAGCATATTCCGGTGCTGGCGCTGACCACCGTGCAGATGGCGGCGGCGGGCATTTTGTGCGGCGCCTACTCGCTGGCGTTCGAACATTGGCCGCCGCAGGTGGCGGGCGCGGTGTGGGCGTGGCTGGCGCTGTGCATCGTGGTGCTGACCAATCTGCGCTTTCTGGTGCAAACCTACGCGCAAAAGCTGTGCCAAATCGGCAGCGCCGCGCTGATTATGGTGCTGGAGCCGGTGTGGACGCTGCTGCTGAGCGTGTGGCTGCTGAACGAAACCGTCGGCGCCGCCAAAGCCGCCGGCTGCACGCTGATTCTGGCGGCGCTGGTGATTTACCGGCTGCCGCTGCTGTGGCAGCAGCGTAAAACGGCTAAAGCCGGCAAGGCAGCCTGAAAGTCCAAAGTATCCAAACTGCCAATTTTGCCGCGAACCTCACTCCCTCCCCCGCGCCCCAAGCGCGGGGGAGGGTTGGGGTGGGGGTGGCAGTTCGCAGAACTGCATTTTCTGCTACCCCGAAAAAGTTGCTGCAGCGGCCACCGCCCCCACCCTAGCCCTCCCCCGCGAGCGGGAGAGGGAATACGGTGGCTGATGCATTTTAGCAGCCGGCTTGGCTTGTCAAAACCAATATTTTCGGCATGTAAAGATTTATCGGGTCGCAACCCAAGTTACCTTTTTTCAGGCTGTCTGAAAACATTTCCGCCGCCTGTATTCGCGCTTGGCAAACGCAAAAGCAGCCTGAAAGCGAAAAAGCAGCCTGAAAACCGTGCAAACGGTTTTCAGGCTGCTTTGGTTTGGCTTTTCAGGCCGCCTGAAGCTCAGGCGTTTTGCTGTTTCACTTCTTTGGCCAGATACAGCCAGGTTTCGATTACGGTATCGGGGTTCAGCGAAATGGTTTCGATGCCTTCTTCCACCAGCCATTGGGCGAAATCGGGGTGGTCGGACGGACCCTGGCCGCAGATGCCGATGTATTTGTTGAGACGGCGGCAAGCGGAGATGGCCAGATGCAGCATCACTTTGACGGCGGGGTTGCGCTCGTCGAAGGTGGTGGCGATGGGGCCGCCGCTGTCGCGGTCAACGCCCAGGGTGAGCTGGGTCATGTCGTTGGAACCGATGGAGAAGCCGTCGAAGTATTTGAGGAACTGCTCGGCCAGCAGGGCGTTGCTCGGCACTTCGCACATCATAATCAGGCGCAGGCCGTTTTTGCCGCGCTCGAGGCCGTTTTCTTTCAAGGCCTTGACCACGGCTTCGGCTTCACCGAGGGTGCGCACGAAGGGAATCATGATTTCGACGTTGGTCAGCCCCATTTCGTCGCGCACGCGCTTGAGCGCACGGCATTCGAGGGCGAAGCATTCTTTGAACTCTTCGGACACGTAGCGGGCGGCGCCACGGAAGCCGAGCATGGGGTTTTCTTCGTGCGGCTCGTACACGCTGCCGCCGATCAGGCCGGCGTATTCGTTGGATTTGAAGTCGGACATGCGCACGATGACTTTGCGCGGATACACCGATGCGGCCAGGGTGGCGACGCCTTCGGTGATTTTGTCCACGTAAAAATCAACGGGGCTGGGATAACCGGCGATGCGCTCGGCGATTTCGTTTTTCAGGCTGCCTTCGAGGCGGTCGAAATCAATCAGGGCTTTGGGGTGGATGCCGATTTGGCGGTTGATGATGAACTCCATGCGCGCCAGGCCGATGCCTTCGCTGGGCAGGCCGGCGAAGGTGAAGGCCAGCTCGGGATTGCCGACGTTCATCATAATTTTCACCGGTGCGGGCGGCATATTGTTGAGCGCCACGTCGTCCACCTGCACATCGAGCAGGCCGTCGTAAATCAGGCCGGTGTCGCCTTCGGCGCAAGATACGGTTACTTCCTGACCCTGGCTCAGCACTTCGGATGCGTTGCCGCAGCCGACCACGGCGGGAATGCCCAGCTCGCGGGCGATGATGGCGGCGTGGCAGGTGCGGCCGCCGCGGTTGGTTACGATGGCGGCGGCACGTTTCATCACCGGCTCCCAATCGGGGTCGGTCATATCGGTAACCAGAATGTCGCCGGCCTGAACCTGATCCATTTCGGCGGCGCTCTGAATCAGGCGCACTTTGCCCTGGCCGACCTTCTGGCCGATGGCGCGGCCTTCGGCCAGCACTTTGCGCTCGCCGGCAAGGGTATAGCGGCGCAGGCTGTTGCCCTGGCCTTGTTCTTTTTCCTGCGATTTCACGGTTTCGGGGCGCGCCTGCAGGATGTAGAGTTTGCCGTCGATGCCGTCGCGGCCCCATTCGATATCCATCGGGCGGCCGTAGTGTTCTTCGATAATCAGCGCGTACTGCGCCAATTCGGTGATTTCTTCGTTGGAAATCGAGAACTGGCGGCGGTCGGCTTCGGGCACGTCGATGGTTTGCACCGATTTGCCGGCTTCGGCCTGCTCGGCAAACACCATCTTAATCAGCTTGGAACCCATGGTTTTGCGCAGCACGGCGGGGCGGCCGGCGCGCAGCGTGGGTTTGTGCACATAAAATTCGTCGGGATTGACCGCGCCCTGCACCACCATTTCGCCCAAACCGTAGGATGAAGTAACAAATACCACGTCTTCAAAACCGCTTTCGGTGTCGATGGTGAACATCACGCCCGAAGCGCCGCTGTCGGAGCGCACCATGCGCTGCACGCCGGCGGACAGGGCGACGACATCGTGGGCAAAGCCCTTGTGCACGCGGTAGGAAATGGCGCGGTCGTTGTAAAGCGAGGCGAAAACGTGCTTCATCGCCTCCTTCACATTGTCCAAGCCGTTGATATTCAAGAAAGTTTCCTGCTGGCCGGCAAAAGAAGCGTCCGGCAGGTCTTCAGCAGTGGCCGACGAGCGCACCGCCACCGAAATATCGGCGCTGCCGGCATCGGCAACCATTTTGTCCCACGCCGCCGCGATTTCGGCGTCCAGCTGCTCTGGGAAAGGCGTTTCCAGAATCCACTGGCGGATTTCCTTACCCACACGCGCCAATTCGGCCACATCTTCGATGTCCAAACCGGCCAGCGCGGCGGAAATGCGCTCGTTCAGGCCGTTGTGCGCCAAAAAGGCGCGGTAGGCTTCGGCGGTGGTGGCGAAGCCGCCGGGCACGCGCACGCCTTTTTCGGCAAGTTGGCTGATCATTTCGCCCAAAGAGGCGTTCTTGCCGCCCACGCGCTCGACATCGTGCATACGCAGGTTTTCAAACCAGATAACGTAGTTTTCGGCCATTTGGTGTGTCCTTCAGATTGGCTGTGTAAATGTAAAGACTGAGTAAAAAGCAAAAGCGCGGCTATTCTATCTTTTGTCGGCAGCTGTGTCATGTTTTTTTGCCGCAAAGCGCGCCGGCAGCGGCTTTCAGGCTGCCAGGGCAGCGGCACGGGCAGCCTGAAAACCATCGGGCGCAGGCAGCCTGAAATGTAAACGCGGCGGCGGATTCGGTTAGAATGCCGCCTTTCTTTTGATATTGGGAAGACCATGTATTTTATCGACCGCACCGCCGTGGTGCTCAAACCCACCGAAGCGTTTTTAGAATGGCTCAAGGCCGCCGACAGCGACCTGCCCGATCTCACCCTTTCCCAGCTGCGCGCCAACTGCAGCGTATTTCTGATTCCCGAGTTTGACGAACCCGAGCAGGCCGTCGCCTATTTCGACGATCGCCACCGCGAGATTTTCGCCGCCGAGCTTTCGGGCTGGATGATCGACCAGGCGCAATGGCCGCAGGATATGGGTTTGGAAACTTTCTGGCGCTTTTTCGAACTGGAAGTGCACGACACCGTGCTTGATTTGGAAGACGCCGAACTGAATCCCAGCCCGCTGCTGGACAGCACGGAATAGCATAGGAAACGGCGGTGGACGCGTTTCAGGCTGCTTTTGTCCCGTCCAAACTGCGCCGCGGCCTGTCGCTGCTGCTGCATCTGGCCGCGGCCGCCTGCGCGCTGGCCTATTTCGGCGGCCTGCTGCGGGTAGCGCTGCTGATTTGGCTGGCCGCCGCCGCGTATTGGTCGTGGCGCGAAAGTCCGCGGCGGGTGCGCACGCTGACCGTCGATCCGCAAGGCCGCGCCGCCATCGATACCGGCGCCGGCAGCCAAAACGCCCGCCTGCTCGGCGGCAGCCTGATCAGCCGCCACGCCTGTTTTTTGCATTGGGACTGCGGCAACCGCCGCTTCTGGCAGTGCGTGCTGCCCGACAGCACCGATGCCGACAGCCTGCGCCGGCTGATGGTTTGGGCGCGCTTCGGGCAGCCTGAAAACGACAACCCGCCGCCAGACAGGCAACTGCCGCGCTGAATACCTTTCAGGCTGCCTGATGGTACTGCAAGTCAAACCAAAGGCAGCCTGAAAAAACGAACCGCCGTTTCAGGCTGCCTTTTGGCGGCAAACCCGCCCTACTCGTCCGCACCAACCACAAACACGATAAGCACACGGCTCAAAGCAGCCTGAAAAACACACACAGCGGCCGCCCGCACCTTTCAGGCTGCCTGCCGTCCGATAAGGGAACCCGATGCGTATCACTTTTTTCATCCTGATGCTGCTGCTGATGCAGCTTTTTACTTTCGGACTCGGCCGCTCGCTGCAGTGGCTGTTTGCCAACCATATCGGCCGCCGCGGCCGGCGCGCGCTGATGCTCGCCGCCTTTGCGGTAACCGACGGCCTGATTGCCGGCCTGCTGCTCGAATTGGGCAGCGGCCTTTTCCGCTGGATGGCGGTGTGGATGGTGGTGATGCTGTTTGTGATGTATGCCGCGCTTGCCACCTTCCTGCTCTATCTCGCCCTGCGCCGCCTGCTGCCCGCGCAGCGGCTGGGGCGGGCGCTGCGGCTGTTTGCGCCGCTGTTTTTTCTCGCGCTGAGCGCCTATTCGGTTTACAACGCCTACACGCCGCAGGTGCGCCGCCTGAGCATTACCGTCAATAAACCGATGCCGCGGCCGCTGCGCATCGCCATGGCCTCCGATCTGCATCTGGGAATGCTGATGGGCGCGCGCCAGCTCGACAAACTGGCGGCGATCATCCGCGACGAGCGCGCCGACATCGTGCTGCTGCCCGGCGACATCATGGACGACGACACCCGCGTTTACGACGCCGAAAACATGCGCCCGCATCTGGCCGCCGTGCGCGCGCCGCTGGGCGTGTACGCCACCCTCGGCAACCACGACATGTACGGCCACGCCGACGAAATCCGCCGCGCCCTGCGCGAAGCCGGCATCCGCGAGCTGGACAACGAAGTCATCAATCTGAACGGCATCCTGCTCGCCGGCCGCACCGACGACGTCGATGCCAAGCGCCCGAGCACCGCCGAACTGCTGCGCGGCCAAAACACCGCGCTGCCGGTAATCCTGCTCGACCACCGCCCCAGCCAGATTGAAGAACACGCCCAACTGCCGGTGGACATCCAGCTCTCCGGCCACGTCCACAACGGCCAAATCGCCCCCGCCAACCTGATCGTGCGCTTTCTCTACCGCCTGCACTACGGCTACGAAGCCATCGGCAACGGCCATTACATCGTCAGCTCCGGCTACGGCTTCTGGGGCGTCCCCTTCCGCCTCGGCTCGCAGGCCGAAGTGTGGATTATCGACGTCAAAGGCCCGTAAACACGGCAAAAAGCAGCCTGCGTAGCGTAGCGGAGTTGCGAAGCTAAAACCGTTTGCGCGGCTTTAGCTTCGCAACTCCGCTACGCTACGCAGGCTGCTTTGGTTTGTCCGTCCTTTTTCAGGCTGCCTTCCGCCCACCCGCCCGCGCAAAAAACACCGCCAGATAAACCAACAGCAGCACGCCATTAAGCGCCCCGTGGCGGTCTTCCGTATTTTTGGCGGCGGTAAAAGCGGCGGATACCGCAACCGGCCGGGCAGACTGAAACGCCAGCGCGGAGGCTTGGTGCGAAGCGGGCAGAATAAACAGCAGGCTGTTGGCGGCAACCATTAGCGACACCGTCAGCAGCAACAAATGTTTTTTCCTGATTTCGGCAAGGCAGAGCAGCAGGCTGCCGCCGACCAGCAGCGCGATGCCGGGCAGGGTGGCGGTGGCGACAATGTTGTCCACAAAATACCGCTGCCAGTAAAAGAACGCGCCATCCTGCACGCGTGTGCCCTGATTGAGCGCGGCAAAGGCCAGCGCGCTGCCGGCCAGCAGGTTGCCGCCGATAAAAAGCAGCACGCGGGCGGCTGTGTGGGTGTAGGGTTTCATATTCGGTCTCCGTTTACATCATGCGCTGCAAAATTTGTTCGCCCTTGCGCTGGTGGACAAGCGCCATGCCGACGTGTCCGACAATCAGCAACAGCAGGGCAAACGCCAACGCGCCGTGCGCCACGCCGAGCGGGGCTTGAAACTGCCTCGCCATGCCGCTGGCGGGGACGGCAAACATCAGCGCATACAGGGCAAGATGCCCCAGCTTCACTTTCAGGCTGCCTGCGGGACGGCGGCGCAGGTTGCGCAACGCCCAAACAAAGCGCACCGCCGCAAGCAACAGCAGCAGCACGCCAACCGCCTTATGCGGCGCAATCAGGAATTTCAGGCTGCCGTTGAGATGCCAAGCTAGGGTGTGTTGGCATTTAACTTTTGCAGCGGATTTTTCGTCAGAAAATGGCAGATGCAAGGCAAAAATGCGAGCCTATGCCGCCCATAGGCGAGTATTTTTAACGCGGCAGATGCCGTTTTCTGGCGCAAAAGCCGCCAAAATGTTGAATGTCAACACGCCCTGATGCGCTGGTAAACATAAACGCATAGCAGGCAGCCATGCCCCAATGCAAAAAGCGGGTGAACGGGGCGTAACGTTGCGGGGTGTCGGGTTTCATGGTTTCCTTTGTGTAATAACTTGGAAACCAGTTTACAAATATGGAAATCAGTTGTCAAATTATTTTGCTTGAAAACCGCAACTATTTGACAACCGTTTTCCGCATTTTTTAAACTCACCGCCGAAAAATCATTTGGGAAACACAGTATGGACAATCAGTTAAACAGCGAAGCCCTCAGCCGCATCACCACCGAAATTTTCTACACCAATGGTTTACTGCTCGCGTGGGGCGACCGTTTTGCCGCCGATTTGGGGCTGACCTCGGCGCGCTGGCAGATGCTCGGCGCGCTGGCACACGCCGCCGAAGCGCAAACCTCGCCGCAGCTGGGCGAGCGCATGGGCATGAGCCGTCAAGGCGCGCAAAAGCAGCTCAATCTGCTGCTGGCCGACGGTTTGGTCGCCGCCGCCAACAACCCCGCGCACAAACGCTCGCCACTCTATTCGCTCACCGAACGCGGCGCGGCGGTGTTCGCCCAAGTGCACCAACGCTGGCTGGCGCAGGCGGCGGAATGGGCGCAGGATTTGAGCGCGGAAGAATTGGCGGCGGCGGAGAAGGTGTTGCTGGCGCTGGGGCAGCGGGTGAAGGCGGCGGGGTAGCAAACGGCGCAGCGCACAAGCAGTTTCAGGCTGCTTGCAGATGCCGCTTCGCACAATGGCGGGGCGGCTGAAGATGTGGACAACCAGGAGAACGAATATGTGGTCGATGATAGTTGCCGCCTTTATCTACGGCTGTTTGGCGGGCGCGGTTTGGCGGGCAACGGCGAAAGTATGGCTGCTGCCCGTGCCGCTGACGCTGCTTTTGCTTTTTATCGACGATATCGGCGCCGGCTCGGAGCAGATGGCGTGGTTCCCGATTTGGATGGCGATGGCCGGTCTGCCGACGCTGCTTGCCGGCTACTTGGGCATCTTGGCCGGCAGGCTGCCGTTTTTGCTGCGTCGTGATGCGAAGAAACCGCCGCAGAAAGGGAAAGAAACGGAATAGCCCGAGCGGCGGAGTTTGGTCAAAACGGCGGCGGTTTTTCGCTGCAATCAAAATTTCAGGCTGCCTGTTTTCCCAGAAACAGGCAGCCTGAAAGCCCAAGCGCGTTGCGTTAGCGGTAGGAATCGGCGCCGGCGTTGGGCATCATGATCCACAGGATGATGTAAATCAAAATCCCGGGCACGGCAACGCTGGCGCAGGAAAGAACCACAAACATCACGCGCGTAAGCGTGGGCGACCAGCCCAGGTATTCGGCTATGCCGCCCATCACGCCCGCAATCATGCGGTAGCGGCGGGAGCGGTGGAGTTTGACCAATCGTGTCATATGCAGTCTCCGTTGGTAAAAGTTAAATGTCAGCACGCCCCAGGGCGTGGCCGTCTTCTTGGCAGTACAAAGCATCGCCGTGGCGGTGGTCTTGGGCGTCGGTTTGCAGGGTAATGTGGCCGATGCCTTTTTGCCGCGCCAGCGCTTCCACCGCGCGGCTGACTTCTTGGGCTTCGCGCACGGTCAGACTGCCGTCGAGCACCAGATGGGCGGAGAGCAGGTGGCGGCTGCTGGTGAGCGTCCAGATGTGCAAATCGTGTACGCCCAGCACCTGCGGCACGGCGAGGATTTCGGCAACCAGCACGGCCTGGTCGATATGCGCCGGCGCGCCCTGCATCAGGATGTGCAGGGTTTGGCGCAGCACCGCCGCGCCGCTGTTGGCCACCAACAGGGCAATCAGCACGCTGACAGCGGGGTCGGCCCAGCGCAAGCCGAAGACCATCATCATCAGCGCGGCGGCAATCGCGCCCAGCGAGCCGAGCAGATCGCCCAAAACGTGCAGGTAGGCGCTTTTCATATTGATGCTGCCATGCACGTCGCCGTGGTGATGCATATAGCGGGCGACGACGATGTTCACCGCCAGCCCGAGCGCGCTGACCACCAGCATGCCGGCGCCGGCCACTTCGGGCGGGTCGTCCAGCCGCTCCACGGCTTCGATCACCACCAGCACGGCAATCGCCAGCAGCGTCAGGCCGTTGAACAGGGCAAACAGGATTTCGGCGCGTTTGTAGCCGAAGGTCTGGCGGCTGTCCACCGCCTTTTCGCCGAGCTTGAACGCCAGCAGCGACAGGCCGACCGACAGCGCGTCGGAGAGCATATGGCCGGCGTCGGAAAGCAGCGCCAGCGAGCCGGTCAGCAGGCCGCCGGCCACTTCCACCAGCATATAGCCGGCGATAATGAAAAACGACACGGCCAGGGCTTTTTTGTTGCCCGCATGCGCGTGGTGGGAATGGTCGTGACCGGCACCCATAGCCTGCTCCTTGCGTTGTCCGATAGGCGGAATGTACCCGAAAACGCCCCGGCGCAACAGGCAGCCTGAAAGCCGGCAGTATCGGTTTTGCCGCCCGATTCCGCGCAGCACACAAAAAGCAGCCTGCGTAGCGTAGCGGAGTTGCGAAGCTAAAACCGCCCACCCAGCTTTCAGGCTGCTTTTATCTGCCCGGCAGCTTATTTCAGGCTGACGGGGATAGCGGTGTGTTTGCTTTCTTTTTCGCTGTAATACTGAAAACCGATGCTGTGCTCGCGCTCGTTCCACTGCAGCCGGCGCGACGGCGTGGAATAACGGCGCAGGGTATCTTCAATCAGCGCCGGCCGCTCGGCGGCGGGGCGGCTGTGCAGAAACAGGGCAGCCTGAAAAGCGCGCTGCAGCATGGCGGTATCCTGCAGGCGGCGGGCGTAGTCGGAAAAATCGGACAGCATATCAGCCATCAAGCAGCCTTGGACATTGCCCGCGCACGTCCATACCACCAGCGCATTTTTGTCGCCCGCCGGCGGCCAGTCTAAAGCACGGTCCTGCTGCAGCGCGTTTTGGGCAGCCGAAGTGCAGGGATAGACGTAGTGCGCGGCAATAAGGGCTTGGGTGTGTTCGGCGTTCAGCAGCCGCCGCAGCAGGGGATTGGCCGATTGGCCGTCTTCAAACGGCATGCCGCTTTCGGCATCGACATCCAGATAGTCCGCCGGATTTTGCTCCATCTTGCGCGCCAGATTGGCGATGAAACGAAACTCATCGCGCATGGCGGTGCAGATGCTTTGCTCCTGCGCCGACAGAGGCTCGAATGCGACCGCACATTCCGCAGGCAGCCGCTGCGCCTGCGCCGGCTGCTCGGCAACCATCGCCGCGGCCAGCTCGGTATTTTTGCGGATCAGGGCGTTGCCGATCATCGGCAATATCAGCCCGGGACGGCTTTTAAGCAGGGTGCGGCCGGTTTTGATGTTGCGGCAGACGCCGGCCAGCGCCGCCTGATGGCGGCCGTCCGCCCAATCGAGCGCGGCGGCGGCGGTATTGGCAAACAGCAGGTTGAAAGGCGGCAGCACAAATTTCGACAAATCGTCGTTATCGTTCGGCCAGCCGCGCTGGGCGAACACTTCATAAGCGCCAAGCTGCGCCACATTGTCCAGCAGCGGCCGGTACTGCTGCGCGGCGGCGCGAAAGCGCGGCAGATCGGCGCGCACTTCGGCCAGGCAGGCCGCACCGTTTTTGGCGGTACAGTTCAACTCTCCCGGCTGCGGCTGCGGCAGCGCCTTGTCCGCCAGCTGCGGCACATCCTGCCGCGCCATAATCTGCCGCCCGTAGTCCCGCATGATTTGACGGCGCTCCTGATCGTCGGCGGTGCGGTAGCCCAGCAGCCACAATGCATCGATACCGTTGCCCTCCTGAGGCTCGGGCTCGGCGGCCAGCAGCGCCACATCCGGCCGCGCGGCCGCAATGTCGCGCTTCATCAGCCATTGCGGCACCAGATACAGCGTAAACACCGCCAGCACGGCCAGCGCCAGCAGGGCAAGCAGGATTTTCTTCATGGGACGTCTTCTTTTGCTAAGGCAGCCTGAAAACCAGATCAGCGGTTTTAGCTTCGCAACTCCGCTACGCTACGCAGGCTGCTTTTTGTGTAAGCGGTATCAGCGTTTGGTTTGGCCGGCGCGCCATTTCTGCCAGCCGTAATAAACATAGCCCGACAGGCTGTAGCTCAGGAAAAAGCCAAACAGCACCAGCGCCGGCTCGATGGCCAGCAGCATCAGCGCCAGCACCAGGATAATCATGCCGAAAAAGGGGATTTTGCGGCGGACGTTGATTTCCTTGAAGCTCCAAAAACGGATCTGCGCCACCATCGACAGGCCGGCAAACAGGGTAATCAGCAGGGCGACGATGCCGATATTGCCCAGCCCGTCCATGCTGCGGTCGAGCCACACCAGGCCGGCCACCAGCGCGGCGGCGGTGGGGCTGGGAATGCCGATAAACCATTTTTTATCGACCTTGCCGATCAGGGTGTTAAACAGCGCCAGCCGCAGCGCGGCGCAGGCGCAATAGACGAAAGCGACGCCGTAGCCGAGTTTGCCGAACTGGGCAAGCTGCCAGTTGTAAACAATCAGCGCGGGGGCGACGCCGAAGCTGACCATATCGGCCAGGCTGTCGAGCTGTTCGCCGAAGGCGCTCTGGCTGTTGGTCCAGCGGGCGACGCGGCCGTCCATGCCGTCCAGCAGCATCGACACAAACACGGCGATGGCGGCCTGCTCGAAGCGGTCGTGCATGGATGCGGTGATGGCGTAAAACGCGGAAAACAGCGCGGCGATGGTGAAGGAATTGGGCAGCAGGTAGATGCTGTTTTGCCGCCACAGGCGGCGGGCTTCAACGGGGCGTTCGGAAAAATTGGGATCGGTCATGGCGTCGGCCTTTCTGTGCGGCGGATGCGGCGGCTGGGCAAACCTGCGATGCAGTTTTCAGGCTGCCTGAAACGCGGCGGCGCATCCGAAAAACAAAAAACGGCTTTTCAGGCTGCCTGAAAAGCCGTTTCGGATTTAAGCGGCCGTTTTCAGGCCGAGCACGTCCTGCATATCGAACAGGCCGTGCGGGTGCTGTGCGAGCCAGACGGCGGCGCGCACGGCACCGGCGGCGAAAGTCATGCGGCTTGATGCTTTGTGGCTGATTTCCACGCGCTCGCCTTCGCCGGCAAACAAAACGGTGTGGTCGCCGACAATATCGCCGCCGCGCACGGTGGCAAAGCCGATGGTCTGCGCATCGCGCGCGCCAGTCTGGCCTTCGCGACCGTACACCGCGCAGTCTTTCAGGCTGCGTCCGAGCGCGTGGGCGACGACTTCGCCCATGCGCAGGGCGGTGCCGCTGGGGGCGTCGATTTTGTGGCGGTGGTGGGCTTCGATGATTTCGACGTCGTAGCCTTCGTTCAGCACGCGGGCAACGGTGTCAAGAATATGGAAGCTGAGATTGACGCCGACGCTGAAGTTGGCGGCGAACACAATGCCGGTTTTCTCGGCGGCGGCGGCGATGGCGGCCTTGCCGGCGTCGTCAAAGCCGGTGGTGCCGATGACGGCTTTGATGCCGTTTGCCGCGCAGTAATCAAGCAGCGGCAGGGTGGCGTCGGGGCGGCTGAAGTCGATGAGCACGTCGCAGCCGGCCAAGGCGGTGGCGATGTCGTCGCTGATGCACACGCCGGTGTCGATGCCGCTGGCGTAGCCGGCATCCAGGCCGATTTCTTTGGTGCCGCTGCGGGTGAGCGCGCCGGAAAGTTCGGTGGCGGGGTTGGCGGCAACGGCTTCAACCAGCACCCGCCCCATGCGGCCGGCCACGCCGGCCAGCGCGATTTTCAGGCTGCTCATTGCGCTTTTCCTTCCTGTTTTTCCTGCAGCACGCGGCGGGCGTGCTCCAGCGCGTCGCCTTCCACGCGCGAAACGGTGCCGTTTTCAAAGAAAACGGTCAGCGTGCGCTGCTCTTTGATTTTGCCGCCGCGGCTCAGTTCGTAGGTGTAGTCCCAGCGGTCTTGGCGGAAAGACGGATTGAGCACCGGCGCGCCGATTTCCAGCTGTACCTGCTCGCGGCTCATGCCGGGTTTGACCGCCAGCACCGATTCGGGATTCAGCGGCACGCCCTGCACCACCGGCATTTTGTAATAGGGCAGTTTGTTGACCAGCGAAGGGGTACAGGCCGCCAGGCCACAGAGTGCGGACGCAACAGTCATCCATCGCAACAGGGGTTTCACGTTGTCTGCCTTTCTATAAGGATTAAAAACGGTTTTTCGCGCGTTTGCCTGCGGTTTTCGCCGCCGGCGGCGCAAAGAAAAGCGGGCAAGATACCACGCGCCGCGCCCGCAGATAAAGTGCCAATTAAAAACTTTTATTGTTTGGCTGTCGGCAGGCGCGAAAAGTTTGCTATTATACGCGCCATCTTTATCCGAGTGTATTGAGAAAGCGAAACCATGAACAACATCGCCCAATTGAAAGACAACGGTCTGAAAGTTACCGGCCCGCGCCTGAAAATCCTCGACCTGTTCGAAACCCACGCCGATCTGCACCTGAGTGCGGAAGACGTTTACCGCATCCTGCTGGAAAACGGCATCGAAATCGGCGTCGCCACCATCTACCGCGTGCTCACCCAGTTCGAGCAGGCCGGCATCCTGCTGCGCCACCACTTCGAAACCGGCAAAGCGGTGTACGAATTGAACAAGGGCGACCATCACGACCATATCGTCTGCGTCAAATGCGGCAACGTCAGCGAATTCCACAACCCCGAAATCGAAAAGCTGCAGGAGCAGATTGCTTCCGAACACGGTTTCCGCGTAGTCGACCACGCCCTTTATATGTACGGCGTCTGCGGCGACTGCCAGAAAAAGGAAAAACGCTAAACCCGCACCCACAGGCAGCCTGAAAGCCTTTCAGGCTGCCTTATCCTTGTCCGAAAACATCACAAAACGGAAGTACCATGAAAACCCTGATTCCCGCCCTGGCGCTGGCCGCCGCGCTCAGTGCCTGCGCCGCCCCCGCCGCCGATTCCGCCCACCCGCATAAGGCCGCCGCCATGTCTTCACAGCCCACCGCCACCTTTGCCAGCCGCTACGGCTTCGATCAGACCGTCGATGCCCTGACTTCCGCCATCCGCAGCAAAGGCATGACCGTTTTTGCCGTTATCGACCACCAAGACGCCGCCAAGCAGGCCGGCCTGCAGATGCAGCCGGCCAAAGTGATTATTTTCGGCTCGCCCAAAGCCGGCACCCCGCTGATGGTCAAAGACCCGCTGCTGGCGCTGCAGCTGCCGCTCAAAGTGCTGGTAACCGAGCAGGACGGCCGGGTAACCGTTGCCTACACCCCCGCCGCCGAGCTGGTCAAACACAGCGCCGTCAGCGAAGCCGAAGTGGCCGGCACGCTGGCCAAAGCCGAAATCCTGATTCGCGCTACTGTCGGACAGCAGCAGTAAGGTCTGTTCGTTTCAGGCTGCCTTTGAGTTTTCAGGCTGCTTTTACTTTCAGGCAGCCTGAAAAACCGTTATCCCCCCACCCTACCCGTTTAGGAAACCGCCATGACCCTAGCCTACTGGTGCGTACTGATTGCCGCCCTGCTGCCTTTGGGCTGCGCCGCTTACGCCAAAAAAACCGCCCGCTTCAACTTCGCCCGCGACAACGGCAGCCCGCGCGAATTTCTCGCCCGCCTTGAAGGCCGCGCCGCCCGCGCCCATGCCGCCCAGCAAAACGGCCACGAAGCCTTCGCCCCGTTTGCCGCCGCCGTGGTTATCGCCCACGCCACCGGCAATGCCGCTCAAGGCACCATCAACTGCCTAGCCGTGCTGTTTGTGCTGCTGCGGCTGGCCTTTATCTACTGCTATCTCAACGACCGCCCCAGCCTGCGCTCCGCCGCCTGGTCGGGCGCGATGCTCTGCACCGTATTGCTGTTTGTCGCCGCCGTTTGAGTTTCCCCCGTCAGGCAGCCTGAAAAACTTTCAGGCTGCTTTTGATTCGCCACTTTCGCCATGCACATTCCCTTTCTCGAACCCGGCAACCACCGCTTTCCCGACCCGCGCCCCGCGCTGGCGGAGAACGACGGCCTAGTCTGCGTCAGCGCCGATCTCGCGCCCGCACGCCTGCTGGCCGCCTATCCGCGCGGCATTTTCCCGTGGTTCAGCCAAGACAATCTGCACTACTGGTTTGCCACCGCCCCGCGCGCCGTTATCGAGCCGGACGCGCTGCACATCGGCCGCTCGCTGCACAAACACCTGCGCAATAAACCCTACCGCGTTACCGCCAACCGCTGCTTTGCCCAAGTGATTGCCGCCTGCGCCGCCGCGCCGCGCCCGGGGCAGGACGGTACTTGGATCGAACCCGAGTTTCAGGCTGCCTATACCGCGCTGCACCGCCTGGGGCACGCCCATTCCTTCGAATGCTGGTATCCCGCCGCCGACGGCACACCCGAGCTGGCCGGCGGCTGCTACGGCGTGCAGATCGGACGGGTGTTTTTCGGCGAATCGATGTTCGCCCGCCGCAGCGACGCTTCCAAAACCGCCTTTGTCCACGCCGCCGCCCACCTGCAGCGCTGCGGCATCGCCCTGATCGACTGCCAGCAAAACACCGGACACATGGCGCGCTTCGGCTCGCGGCTGCTGCCGTTTGACGACTTTCAGGCTGCCTTGGATACCCTGTGCGGCCAAGAGCTGCGGCAAGATATCGGCAGCGGCACGCTGGCGGAAAACCGGCTGGCGTAAGCTTTCTGCCTAAAAAAAAGCAGTTGCCGCCATTTTGACAACAACCGTACTATTTCATAAAGCCCTTCATTCGAGAATAGATATATAGGTTAATAACCTTTAAAAGCTGTTATTTGACTAAACCCGTAAGTGGAAATAACCAAAAAAGAGCCCCTATAGCCAATCCAAACAATAAGGATTCAACCCTAAACATATTTAAAATCCAAGGATGAAATTCTAAATTGGCATCATCTATGATTTCTCTATGATGAATTTTTTTACAATATCGTTTTACAATGGATGTTGAAAAAGAAACAATCAAAGCAAAAGATATTATAATATATTTATTAATATGAAATAATTTATCTATAACTAATTCATTTTTAAAATTTAAAAATATGGCGATTCCCATTATAAAAATATAAGCTATGGCGCTTAAAGCCATAATGGCGTTATTTTCCAAATAATTTATCTTTCTCATTACCTATCTCATTTAACTGAAGTTATTGTAAAAAATGTACTCATCATGCCCATTTGTTTGCCGTTTGGTTAATACCTGCGTTGCATACCAGTTTTTCTAAAGTTGGGAATTTCATTTTCCAACAAATCAATACGCCAACGCAAATAGACCTTAATCAAACTATCTAAAATGTTTACATAACAGACAGCCTGAAACTCCGTTTATTCGACTTTCAGGCTGCTTTTGCCGACAACGGCCAAGGCAGCCTGAAAACCGCCCGCCGCGTTTACAGGCTGCGCCGCTGTTTGGCGGCAGGCTGCACGGCCAGCGGCGGGTGGCAGCGGAAGATGCGCCAGTAAACAGGCAGGTAGAGCCAGAAGGCGGCGGCCAGCAGCAGCGCAGGCAGCCTGAAAACGGCCAGCGCGTAGTCTAGGCCGGCATATACGCCCAGGCTGCGGCTAAGGGCGGCAGCAAGAATCAGCGCCAGCGACAGGCGGCTGGTGGCGGGATAGTGCAGTTTCAGGCTGCTGTGGACGGCGCCGGCGATTGAAAACACCTGCATCAGCATCATCAGGTAGCCGCCGAGCATAATCAGGTGGAAGGGCAGCAGCGGGCTGCCGCGCCCGAGTATGCCGGCGGCGCCGAGCCAGACGTAGCCGGCGCCGGTGGCGAGCATGGTCAGGTAGTACCAGCGGATGTAGTAGCGGCGCAGCAGCACGAAGTAATGCCATTCGCGCAGGCGGCCGAGTACCGCCAGACCGGCCGCGAGCGCCAGCCAGGCGGAAACTTCGGGGCGGCGCAGCAAGAGTTCGGCAGTGGCATAGGCGTACACCAGCCATACCGACAGGTTGCGGTAAAACGGGTTGGGCATAAAGCTGCAGTCGCTGCGGCCGGCTTCTTCCAGCGCTTTTTGGCCGATGGCGCGGCCGATGCGGAAATTAATCAGCAAAATGCCGGCGGCAAACAAATGGGCAAGGGTTTTCAGCCACAGAGTCCCACCGCCGGCGGCATAGCCGGCATCGGCGGCATAGCCGGCATCGGCGGCGGCGATGGCGAGCATCAGCACGGTTACGCTGATTTGGCGGCTGTCGCGCGCGCGCCAGGCCAGATGGGCGGCAAACAGCGCCAGATACAGCCAAAACGGCAGCATCAGCCAGGCGGAAACCGCAATGGCAAACGGCGCGGCGGCCAGCGCGGCCAGCCACAGGGCGCAGGTGGCGTAAAAATGGCGCTGCAGCGGGCGGGCGTCGTGCGTCCATTCTGGCAGCGCGGTAAACAGAAAGCCGGCGAATGAAGCGCCGCCGATAATGTTGAGAAAGGCGTAGGCATGAAATTCAAGCGGCGTGGCAGCCAACGGCCACCAACCGGCGGCAGCGAGCGCCCACACCGCGCCGGCAAGGGGCACCAGCGCGGCGGCCAGCAGAAAATAGGGGCGGAAGGGATAGGCGGGAAAGGTGGCGAGTGCCTGGCGCAGGGGCGTGGCGGTTTTCAGGCTGCTTTTATTCATGGTAGGCGCGCCAGAAGGGTTGTTGCAGATAGTGGTTGGTGAAGTCTTCGCCGCGCTCGGCAAAGGGGGCGGCAAGTTCGACCACCCGCCGGCAATGGGCGGGCTTGTGGTCGAGCAGATAAATGCGCTGTGCCAGTTTCAGCGCTTCATAGCGGTCGTGCGACACCATAATGACCGCCATGCCGCTATCCACCAGCTCGTTCATCCAGCGGTACAGGCCGAGTTTGAGCTCGTAATCAAGCGCGGAAAAGGGTTCGTCCAGCAGCAAAAGGTCGGGCTCGCCGGCCAGCGCGCGGGCCAGCGCGGCACGCTGGCGCATGCCGCCGGAGAGCTCGTGCGGGTATTTGCGCCAGTCGGCTTCGGCCAGATGCAGGCGCTGCAAAATGGCGCGGACGCGCTCGCGCACGGCGCCGCTTTCAGGCTGCGGCGTAGTCAGCAGCACGTTTTCCCACAGCGTGCGCCACGGCAGCAGGCGCGGCTCTTGAAACAGATAGCTGATGCGGCGAAAGCCCTGCTCGATCAGGCCACTGTCAAAATCAATCAGGCCGGCAATAATCCGCAGCACGGTGGTTTTGCCGCAGCCTGAAGGGCCGTACAGGCATACCGCTTCGCCGGCTTGAATCGTGAGATCGAGATCGCGCACGATGTCGTCGCCCATCAGGCTGCAACGCAGTTTTTCCACCTTCAGCATGTCAATGCTCCCACGGCATCAGCAGGATGCGCAAAGGTTCGACCAGCAGATATTCGACGACAAAAATCACCGCCAGCACCACCAGCACATAGGCCAGCACTTCCTGGGTGTCGAGCATCGAGCGGGCGGCGGCGATGCGGGCGCCGATGCCGTTGTCAGTAGCAAGCAGTTCGGCCATCACCGCGATTTTCACTCCCATACCCACCGCCACGCCGACCGCGGGCAGCAGGTGGTTGGCCAGATGCGGCAGATACAGGTGGCGCACCCGCCCCGGCCACGGCACGCGGTAGGCTTCGAGCATTTCTTTCAGGCTGCCATCCACCGTCATCATGCCGCGCATGGCGGCGGCAAAGGTGAGCGGCAGCACGGTAATCACAATGGTAAACACCGCCCCCACCGTGCCCATTTCAAACCAAAACAGCGCCAGCACCACCCACACAATCGGCGGCATGCCCAGCAAAATGCTGATCAGCGGCCGGCAGAAAATCCCCAGCGTTTTAAACGAACCGGCCAGCAGCCCCAGCCCGATGCCCAGCGCCAGCGCCAGCGCAATGCCGCTGCCGGCGCGGTACAGCGTGGGCACAATCTCGGCGGCATCAAAATCCGACAGCAAATCCAGCGCTTTGGCAAACACCGGCAGCGGCGCCGGCAGCACCAAATCGCCCAAGCTGCCGGCAGCCAGCTGCCACAGCGCGCAAAACACCGCCACCGCGGCGGCGGAAGCAAATCCGCCCCACAGATAATGCAGGGTCTGGGCAAAACGGCCGCGCCGCAGCGGACCGCCGGAATCGGTAATCATCTCGGTAAAACAGTCGGCAAAACAAAAAAACGGCAAACAAAAACGCGGCAGCAGCGCCACCGGCGCCAGTATAAAGCAATGCGCCGCCCGCCAAAACGGCAGGCAGCCTGAAAAGCCGGAATGCGGTTTTCAGGCTGCCTTTGTTATCGGCCGCCGCGCAGGCGTTCAGACAAACAGGCTGTCCGCCGGCAGCTTGCCGCCGACAATCGCCGGATTGAGCTGGTAGAGCTCGCGGAAAAACAGCTTGATGCCGGCGGCGGCTTCTTTGGCCGGCGTTGCCGCCAGACGGGCATGCGGCAGACCCGCCGCCAGCGCCTGCTCGGGCAGGCCGAGATGCTTGGCGCCGATGGCCGCGGCCTGCGCCGCATTGGCCTTGCTCCAAGCCGCCGCCTGCAGCAGATCGGCCTGCAGCCGGCGCACCGCGTCGCCGTTTTGCTTCAGAAAAGCGCCGCTGACCATCAGCCCCGCCTGCGGAATGCCGCCGGAAACCTTCATCGTTTTTTCCCATTCCTGCTGCATATCCAGCGCACGCACCACGTTCTGCCCCATTTGGCGGCCGCGGATAATGCCCATGCTCACCATCGGCTCGGGCAGCAGCGCGAAGTCGGCGCGTTTTTGCATAAACATCATCATCGCTTCCGGCGGCGTGGCGGCGTATTGGACGCGGATGCGCGAAAAATCGATTTTCAGCCGCCGGCACAGCGCCTGCAGCACCAAATCCGGCATATCGTTTTTAAACGGCAGCGCCAGCGTTTTGCCCGCCAAATCGCCGATGCCCGACAGCGCACGGTCGCGCCCCAGCACATACAGCAGGCCGAAGCTCATAATATTGACCAGCTTCACATCCTGCCCGCGCGCCGCCAGATTGGCCGCCACATAGCTCGGCACCACGCTGGCCTGCATCGTGCCGTTGGCCAGGCCGGCACGCAGCGCATCAACATTGCGCCACACCTTCACATCAAACGGCCGGCTGTTTTTCAGCTCGCCCCGCTGCGCCGCCACACCCAGCAGCACAGTAGGCATCACCGGCGGGCCGTACACCGTAAACTTGGTTTTGCTGTCGGCCGCCAACAGCCCCGGACTGCACACCGCCGCAGCGGATGCGCCCATCAGTTGGAGAAAATGTCTGCGTTTCATGGAAAACTCCTGTTCTCGTCGGTGCAAAAAGCCGCCCTGCTGCTTTCAGGCTGCCTGCGCAACACGGCAGCAGCCTGAAAGCACCTGTGCCGGCGCCAATGGGAATATACCGCATTAGCGTCTGCGGCGCTAAGGGGCGGCGGGAATAGCGGGAAACAACGCCCGCTTTTACCGCCGCCGCACCGCGTTCTACAGCAGAATCCGTGCCGCCGATTTACGCTGCCCTTAGCGATCGCGCAAACTCCCGTCCACTTTGGTTCGCAGTGGATTGAGCAGATAGCATATTGATTAATAAGTGAAAATATTACCTTCTTGCAAAAAATAAATATACCGCTCTAATCAAACCGGCTAAAACCAAAGGAATGAACCAACTTCCCCCTATAAAATATAAAGAAAATTCAATTATGTTTCCTAAATTTATTTCCATATCATCTAAAGACATAAATATAGGAAAGGCAAGAATATTGGTTAATATATAAGCAAATACAAGCTTTCCGTTTATACGATTCCCGTTCAAAAAAACATGATCGCTAATAACAAATATCTTACTCCCCAAAGCCAAAAAATAAAAAACACCAAAAATAAAAACTAAAACATACAGAAAATGCTCAAACAAAGGGAAATAAGTTATATTTAACTTACCTAATATCATATAAAATATGATACAAAACAACACCTACAAAAAGAAAATTATTTTTACCATTTGAAATTATATGAAGCGCCGTTTAATAAGCTCTTCCCTATTTTGATGAACATAACAAGCTATAACACAAACAAACTCAGAAAACAAACTTCGCAGCTATACGTTTAGCTATACTGCAGCAATCCAAACGTCCTTTCCTACGTTTACCAGCCCTACACCTTCGGCAGCTACACCGACACTACCGCCTTTACCCTCCCCGCCAACAAGCTCAAAGGTATCGTCAAACCCGAAATCCTGCACGAGATGGAAGCCTACCGCGAGTGGAAAAACCGTATCTGCGGCTTTCAGACTGCCTTTTGCCGTCTGCTTGGATTAAAATCCCGGCTCCCGCAACCACTTTTTCCAAACGAAAGACCCCAGCCATGAACAAACACCTTCCCGCCCTGCTTGCCGCCGCCCTCGTCCTACCCGCCCTTGCCGCGCCGCCGCAGGTCAAAATCCAATCGTTCACCGCAAAATACTGCCCCAAACCCTCGCCCGACACCGGGTGCAGCGAATTCATCGTCTCCCACCCCGTCTTCCCCGATGCCGCGCAAAACGCCTTTATTGACAAACTGCTGCGCCCGATGTCCGCCGCCGACGGTCTCAAAACCCTCACCAAAGCCGCCGCCCTGCGCGAACTGAAAAAACGCGTCAATGAAAACCGCGACGACGAAGGCTACCCGCGCCACCAATACATCGTCGAAGCAGACCTCGAAGGCTACACCCCCAACTACTACGTTCTCTCCACTACCGACTACGAATTCTCCGGCGGCGCACACGGCGCGGGCGACGGCAGCGACTACGTTATCCCCCGCAGCGGCAAACCCGTGCCCCTCAAACTCGCCGACATCCTGCTGCCCGGCAAAAAAGCCGCCTTCGCCGCCCTGCACCGCCAAGGCATGCTCGACTATTACTTAAAAGAAGGCGGCAAAACCCGGCAGGAAATCGAAGCGGACTTCGACGACAAAAACAGTTCCCACCACCTCACCGACGAACATCTGGAAAACTGGACCTTCTACAAAAACGCCCTTTCCTACACCTACAACCACTACACCTTCGGCAGCTACGTGGACACCCCGTCCTTCACCATCCCCGCCGACAAGCTCAAGGGCATCGTCAAACCCGAAATCCTGCGCGAAATAAAAGCCTACCGCGAGTGGAAAAACTGATTTTAGATTCGCAACTCCGCTTCGCTACGCAGGCTGCCTTCTACCCCGCCGCCTAAATGTTTTGCACAAACAAAAGCAGCCTGAAAGCCGTAAATCCGGTCTTCAGGCTGCTTTTTGCCAATGGCACCAACGGCAGCATCAGGCTTTCAGACTGCCATAAAAATTTACTTGGGCGGCGCGGATTATTAAGAAACGTAAACTCCTTTCCTATCGGCAGCACGGATTAGTTATTAGGGATGAACTGCCTTTCAGGCAGCCTGAAAGCTGGGTTTGGCCGCCCACCTTATTCAAACGGACATATCCTTTTGGCGGATAGCCAGCCACGCCCGCCGCGACTAGATTTTGCGTTTTTTAACCCAAGCATACAAAACTCCCATGAAACTCCGTCCCAATACCATTTTGCTCGGCCTACTGGCCGCTTCGTTTGTGTTACCCGTCTATGCCGATGACGACGCACAAAGCGACGGCGACGCCGCTTTCGAGCTTGGCCAGATTACTGTGCAGGGGCGCCGCAGCAATGTGGCGGCCGACGAGCGCACCATCAGCACCAAGCGCCGCCGCTCTTTCAGCGTTACGTCCGCCGCGCGCGTGAGCAGGTTGTCGCTTATGGCATGGGCGATTGCCGAGAGCGTGCGCATGGAGCAAGGCGCAACCAGCATCCCTGCGCTGTGAAACGAGCCGCTGGCAATGCTCGCCGCCAAATTGCCAATCGGATGCACCACATCCGCCAGCGCGTAAACCGCTTCTTTGCTGTATGCCGTTTCCGCGGCGCGGGTGAGTTCCGCCCCTTTGGAAACCACCAAATGCGTTTCAATCTGCGCCAGCGGTTGCAGCAATTGCAATGCCTTGTAGCCATACGCAAAGCCACTTGCGCCGCTGATGCCAATAATCAAACGTTGAACCATTTTGCTCACTCGTAAACTCAAAAAACGCGCGATTATAGCCGTTTCGCGCCCAAGGCAGCCTGAAAACCTTGCACAAAGCCTTGTTTTCATGCAGTATCCGCCGCTTTCAAACCCAAGGAACGCAACTCATGGAATTGAGCGATTATTTTGTTAATCTCGTGTTAAGCGGCATCTTAATTGTCGGCGCTTATCAATTTTATTTTTTCACGCAACGCCATCCGCTGCGCAAGCCGATTGTTTGGCGCTCGCCGATTGATGAATCCATCCCGTTCAAACCGCAATGGTCTTGGGTGTACAGCTTTTTGTATTACCCCGCCATTTTGTATCTGAACCTGCTTGCCGAAGACAGCGCCCATTTCAACAAAATGGCGTTCAGCTTTTTGGTATTGCTGTTTATGCAGATGATTTTTTTCTGGCTGTTTCCCGTCTCCACGCCCGAGCATTGGCGCAGCATCAACACAGGCAAAACCTATTCCGAAAAATTCCTATTGTTTGTGCAAAAATTTGACCAATCCACCAACTGTTTTCCCAGTATGCACGTTTCCGTTGCCATGCTCACCACCTTGCACGCATGGAGCAGCCTAGGCGCATGGGGTTTGCTCTTCCCCCTGTTTATCGCCCTATCGTGCATCTACACCAAGCAGCATTATCTGATAGACCTGCCCGCAGGCGCGCTGCTCGGTTGCTTGGCTTATGGGGTCTATGGCTGGGTGGCATAGCGCAAAAGGCAGCCTGAAATGGGGTTATTGTTTCAGGCTGTCTTTGGTTTATCTTGTTCAACTGTTTTAACCCCATTGCAGTTTGCGCTTTTCACTTCGCAACAGCCCGCAAACGCGTTTTCAGGCTGCCCCAAACATCCCAAGGCAGCCTGAAACACCGTTAAACAAACCCAACCAAAAGAGAACCCTATGCCCACCACGCTCAATCTCTATCTCATCCGCCACGGGCAAACCGAATACAACACCGCAGGCATCGTGCAAGGCTGGTGCGATTCCCCGCTCACCGCCGAAGGCAAAGCAGGCGCCGCGCAAACGGGCAACGCCATCGCCCAAGCCCAAATCCGCTTTGCTGCCGCCTATTGCAGCACCAGCCCGCGCACCGCTGCCACCGCGCAAATCATCCTGCAACACACGCAGCAGCCGCACATCGCACCTGCGCCCTTGGACGATTTGCGCGAATACCACTTCGGCTCGTTTGAAGGACAGCCTTCCGCCCGCATCCACCAAACCATCGCGCAAGAACTCGGCTACGGCAACGTGGAAGACTGGCTTGCCGACTACCGCAGCGGCAAACACAGCAACAACAAACTGATGCACACGCTCCACCGCATAGACCCACGCGCCGAGCAAGAAAGCCAGTTTATCCAGCGCCTACATCGCGGCATTCAGCACATTATTGCCAACAGCCTTGCGCGTTCAGCCCAAGGCAGCCTGAAAACCGAAAGCAGCGGCGAAATCCCAACGCCCAACGTGTTAATCGTCTCCCACGGCATGGCGATTACCGCGCTGCTGCGCAGCATCAACCCGCAAGCCATCCCCTACCGCAGCGTGCCCAACGCCAGCGCAACGCTGCTGCGCTACAACCTAATCGGCGGCTTGCAGATTATCAGCGAAGCAGGCAAGGCGTTGCCGCTGCCCTAATCGCGTGCAAACAAAAAGGGCAGCGAGAATCTGCCCTTGTGTGATTGAGTTGAACAGCATTTTCAGGCTGCCTTTGGGTTAGGGAAACAAAGGCAGCCTGAAAACCAAAGGCTGCACCGAAGTTAAAATAAATGAAGCCAGCTTCGGCAAAACCATTTTCAGGCTGCCTACGGATAATCGCCCCGCATCTCGCGTTGTTGTCGCCGATGCGTCCACGCCGCATCCGCCGCCGCGCCTGCCGCATCCGAACCGGCCGGCCGCCGGCTGGTGTACAGCTTCGGCATGCCGCAAAACCCTCCCGCCTTCCGCCGCATCTACGCCGCCGGCCCGCCGGTCGAAGTGCTGCTGCACGCGCTGGCACCCGAGCGCATGCTCGGCTGGACGGCGCAAAAACCCGAAGCGGCGCTGGCGCTGCTGGGCGCATCCGAGCGCAAACTGCCGGTGCTCGGCGGCATCAACGGCCGCGGCCGGCCAGTGTCGCTGGAAGAGCTGCTCGCGGCCAAAGTCGATCTGGTGATCGATGCCGGCACCGTAAACGACGGCATGCTCAGCACCGGCGAACACACCGCCAAACAGTTGGGCGTACCCTATCTGCTGATCGACGGCCGTCTGGATCAGGCTGCCGAACAAGTCCGCCTGCTCGGCAAACTGCTTGATTCGCCGCACACCGACAAACTGGCCGCGCTGGCCGAACAGGCCTTAGCCTTCGCCGTCCAACGCGCCGCCGAGCGCCGCAGCGCCCCGCCCACCGTGTATCTCGCCCGCGGCGAAGACGGATTGGAAACCGGCCGCAGCGGCTCCATCCACACCGAAGTCATCAGCATGATCGGCGCCAAGAGCGTCGGCGACGATCTCGAAGGCAGCGGCGGGCTGGCCAAAGTGTCGCTCGAGCGTGTGTTGCAATGGCAGCCTGAATGGATTGTGACCCAAGACGCCAAATTCGCCCACCAAGTGGCCGCCAATCCGCTGTGGCGCGGCGTGGAAGCGGTAAAAAACCGGCGTGTGGTACTGCTGCCGCGCCTGCCCTACGGCTGGATCGACAGCCCGCCCGGCATCAACCGCCTGATCGGCATCTACGCGCTCGACGCCGCGCTTTCCGGCCAGCCGCCCAAGCAGCAGCGCGAACGCATCCTGCCGCTGATGCAGGCGCTCTACCACCGCCTGCCCGATGCCGCGCAACTGCGCATGCTGGGCTTGGCCTGAACGCCGTCAAACAAAGCAGCCTGAAAGCCGATAGTGCGCTTTCAGGCTGCCTTTTTGTCTGTTCGCTTTGTCTGTTTATCGTTTCAGGCTGCCTGAAACCAAAGCAGCAGGTAGGTTGGGTTGTTAAACCCAACATTCTCCGATGCCAAAAGATATATTGGGTCGCGACCCAAGCTACAACCCAAAGCAGCCTGAAAACGGAAAAACCGTTTTCAGGCTGCTTGGTCGGGATAGGCGTATTTAGGCGAAGCCGTAGAGTTTGTCGAGTACGCTTTCGATTTCGGCGCGGACGGCGGCGCGTTCGCGGCTGCTGTCGATTACGGCATAGCGCTCGGGCGCGGCGGCGGCGCGCTGCAGGTAAACGGCGCGGGTGCGCTCGAAAAAGGCGGCGTCTTCCAATTCAAAGCGGTCTTTGTCGCGGCCGGATTCGATGCGCTCGCGCGCCACTTCCAAAGGCACGTCGAGTATCAGCGTTAAGTCGGGTTTCAGGCTGCCTTGCACCCAGCGCTCGAGTTCGGCGATTTTGCCGGCATCCAAACCGCGGCCGCCGCCCTGATAGGCAAAGGTGGCGTCGGTAAAGCGGTCGCAAACGATGCTGCTGCCCTGCTCGAGCGCGGGGCGCACCACTTCTTCCAAATGCTGGCTGCGCGCGGCAAACATCAGCAGGGTTTCGCTGTGCAGCGAAGCGCGGGTGGCGGGATCGAGTAGGATGCGGCGCAGCTCTTCCCCGAGCGCGGTGCCACCGGGTTCGCGGGTGAAGCGCACCGGCAGGCTGCGCCGTTCGAACCACTGGCGCACCACTTCGAGCTGGGTGGTTTTGCCGGCGCCGTCGATGCCATCGAGCGTGATGAAGCGGGGGGGCATGGTGTTTCCTTTGCTGTGCCAAAAAGCCGGCATTTTAGCCGAAAGCGGCGCGGCGACGCTGACAAAAAGGGGCATATTCCGTATAATGTAACTGCCGTAACGGCATTCCCACAACACCCGTACAGAAAAGGATGCAGCATGTTTCCCGAATACCGCGACCTGATTTCAAAACTGAAACAAGAAGACCAGCATTTTGCCCGTCTGTTTAACGAACACAACGAACTGGACGATAAAATTACCGGTTTGGAAAACAACCCCGTAACCAGCAGCTCTGCGGAAGAAGAAATCCAGGCGCTGAAACAGAAAAAACTGGCGCTTAAAGACGAGCTGTATGTGCTGCTGAAAAGAGCAGACGCCGCCGGCAAATAGTTTCAGGCTGCCTTGAACCACAAAACGGACGCATTAAGCGTCCGTTTTGTGCGTGTTGCCGCAACGATTCTTTCAGGCTGCCTGCCTGTCCGCGCCCGTTCGGGGCAGACGCGGCGGCTATTCTTCGGCCGGCAGCGGGGTGATTTTCACGCGGCTGATGCGGTGGCCGTCTTTTTCCACCACTTGGAAATGCCAGCCGTAATAGTCGATGCCCGCGCCCTCTTCGGGCAGTGCCTGCAGTTTTTCGATAATCAGGCCGGCAACGGTATGGAACTCGGCATCCTCGCTTTGCGGCGGCAGGTTGAGCTGGGGGGCGAGTTCGACGTATTCGAGCGCGCCGTCCACGGTCAGGCTGTCGTCGGCATGGGTTTGCACGGCGGCCTCTTCTTCGCGCTCGAATTCTTCGGGAAACTCGCCGGCAATGGTTTCGAGCAGGTCTTTCATGGTAACCATGCCCAGCACGGCGCCCAATTCGTCCACCACCAGCGCGTAATCGGCGCTGTGCTGGCGAAAGAGCTCGATCGCCGCCAGCGCGGTGGCGCTTTCAGGCAGCATCAGCGGCTGGCGCAGCGCGCTTTGGATATTGACGTCGCCCTCTTCGAGCAGCTGCACCAGCAGCTCTTTTTTGTTGATATAGCCCAAAGGCTCGTCCACGCCTGCCTTGCCGACCACCAGCATCCGCGAATAGGGGCATTCGATCAGGCGTTTTTTCTGCTCGTCGCGGCTTTGCGAGATGTCGAGCCGCTCGATGTCGCTGCGCGGAATCATCACGCCGAAAATCGGCCGCTCGGCCAGCGTGAGCACGCTGCGGATCATCGATTTTTCGTTTTCTTCAAAATGCTCGTCGTCTTCGTCGCCGCTGCCCGAAGCGGCCAGCAGGCTTTCGCGGATGCCCATCATGCCGAGCACGTTTTCGGCGGTGCGTTGGCGCCACGAACTGCCGGCGTAGTCGTTTTTCTTGGCGTTGCGCTGGGCGACTTGGTTGAAGGCTTCGATCAGTATCGAAAAACCGATGGCGGCGTAGAGATAGCCTTTGGGAATGTGGAAATGGAAGGCTTCGGCAATCAGGCTGAAGCCGATCATCAGCAAAAAGCCCAGGCACAGCATCACCACCGTGGGATGGCGCTCGACAAAAGCGGTGAGCGGCTTGCTCGCCCAAATCATGGTGGCCATCGCCACCACCACCGCCGCCATCGCCACCGTGATGTGTTCGACCATCGCCACCGCGGTAATCACGCTATCGATGGAAAACACCGCGTCCAGAATCAGAATCTGGGCGACCACGCTGAAAAACGGGCTGTGTTTTTTGTGCTGGTCGGCCACGGCGTAGTGGTTGCTGCCTTCCAGCCGCTCGTGCAGCTCGGTGGTTGCCTTGTATAAGAGAAACAGCCCGCCGCCGAGCATAATCAGATCCTTGCCCGACACCGCGTGGCCGCCGGCGCTAAACAGCGGCGCGGTCAGCGTGATGATGTGCGCCATAAACGCCAGCATCAGTATGCGCATGCCCACCGCCAGCGTCAGGCCGCTGATGCGGGCTTTGTCGCGCAGCGCGGGTTTGACTTTGTTGGCGATGATGGCGACAAACACCAGATTGTCGATGCCCAGTACCACTTCGAGCACAAACAGCGTTAGAAAACCGATCCAGGTTTGCGGTTCGGCCAGCCAGCTCAAATCCATCGCGCGCTCCTTATCCGCCGCGGGCGGAGCGCAGGCGGCAAAAGGCAGCCTGAAAGGTTTTCAGGCTGCCTGAATCGGGCGGCAAAACAAGGTAAAGGGCTTGTCTGCTCGGAGTCTTTCATTGCGTTCTTTGAAAAATGAAAACGCGGCAAGTGTAGCAGCTTGGCGCGCAAATGCAAACCGCGCGCGGCGGCAGGGCAGCCTGGAAACGGCCGGCGGCGGTTTTCAGGCTGCCGTCTTGGCTCATCTGAGCTTCACCCAAGCCGGGTCATGCCCGCCGGCGCGGGATGGTTTTCAGGCTGCCTTTGCATCAGGCTGCCCGTGGAACGGGGCTGCCGCAAACGTTTCAGGCTGCCTTATCCCCGCGATAAGGCAGCCTGAAAACCAAAGTGAAACCGCTTTACAGCACTTTCACAATGCTCTCGCACAGATAGCGGATATTGTCGGCGGTGATGCCGGCCACGTTGATGCGGCCGCTGCGCACGGCGTAGATGGCAAACTCGTTTTTCAGGCGATCCACCTGCTCGGGAGTCAGGCCGCTGAACGAGAACATGCCGTTTTGCTTAACGATAAAGTCGAAATCCTGTTTGGCGCCGCATTCTTTGAGCAGGGCGACAAACTGGCCGCGCATTTCTTTGATGCGCGCGCGCATTTCGTCGAGTTCGGCAATCCACTGCGCTTTGAGCGTGGGGTCTTGCAGCACCATCGCCACGGTGTGGCCGCCGTGGGAAGCGGGGTTGGAGTACAGGGTGCGGATAATCGCTTTGACCTGGCTGAAGGCGCGGTTGGCGGTGTCTTCGTCGGCGGCGACTACGGTAAAGGCGCCTACGCGCTCGTTGTACATGCCGAAGTTTTTGGAATAGGAGCTGGCCACCAGCAGCTCGGGATTGCGTTTGGCAAAGGCACGCAGGCCGTAGGCGTCTTCTTCGATGCCGTTGGCAAAACCCTGGTAGGCGAAGTCAAACAGCGGCAGCCAGCCTTTTTGTGCGGAGAGTTCGGCCAGTTTTTCCCATTGCTCGGGCGTGGGGTCGATGCCGGTGGGGTTGTGGCAGCAGCCGTGAAAGAGTACCACGTCGCCGGCTTCGGCTTCGGACAGATCGGCGATCATACCGTCCCAATCCAGGCTGTGGCTGGCTTTGTCGTAATAGCGGTAGTCGCGGATATTGATGCCGACGGCGTTGAAAATGGCGTTGTGGTTCGGCCAGGTGGGGACGGAAATCCACACGTTCTGCGCGCCGGTCTGGCGTTTGATAAATTCGGCGGCCACGCGCAGGGCGCCGGTGCCGCCAAGGCTTTGCGCGGTTTTGGCGCGGCGCGAAGCAATCACTTCGCTGCCTTCACCGAACAGCAGTTTTTGGGTTTCGGCATTGTAGGCGGCCACGCCGTCGATGGTCAGGTAGTTTTTGCTCTGCTCTTCGGCCAGCAGGCGGGTTTCGGCGGCCTTAACGGCTTTGAGCACCGGCGTTTTGCCGGCGGCGTCTTTGTACACGCCGATGCCCAGATTGACTTTCTCGGGGCGCTTTTCGGCTTTGAAGGCTTCGCCCAGACCGAGAATCGGGTCGGCGGGGGCGGCGGTGATTTTATCGAACAACATAATCGCATCCTTGCTGGAACAAACGGGTGAAAAAGGCGCGCCGCCGCCAAACCGCCAGCGGCGCAGACAGGCAGCGCATATATACTGCGAAGCGGCGGCGCTGGCAAGGAAAACCGTTTTCAGGCAGCCTGAAAACTATATAATCGCCGCTTTAACCGACACCCGAAGGAAACGCCATGAAAAAAAACCTTGCCCTGCTGCCGCTGGCCGCCGCGCTCGCCCTGCCCGCCGCCGCCGAAGAGCTGCACTACAATCTGGTCGAATTTCATGAAAGCGCTTCGGTGCGCGTGCCGCACGACACCATGCACATCATGCTGGAAGTGAGCGAAACCGCACCCAGCCGCGAAGCGGCCGCCAATAAGGTTACCGCCCGCGTCAATGCCGTGCTTGCCCGCGCCAAAAGCAGCCTGAAAGCCGAAAGCGGCCGCCGCTACGCCGAAGCCAACCGCGACGACAAAAACAGAATCCGCAACTGGACCGACAGTGCGACCATTTTCGTCGAAAGCCGCGATTTTGCCGCGCTGTCCAAATTCGCCGCCGACAGCCAGAAAGAAGCGTCGGTACAAAACCTGTATTTCAGCGTATCGCCGGAAAAACGCGCCAAAGCGGTGGAAGAAGCGGGCGACATCGCGCTCAAATCGTTTGCCCAACGCGCGCAGTCTTTAAGCCGCAGCCTGGGTTTTGGCGGCTACAAAATCGTGCGCCTGAACCTGCGCCATTCGTTTAACAATATTGAAAACAGAGATACTTCCTTTGGTTTGTCTGCCGCCCCCGCCCTGAGCTTGAAAGCCAAAGCGGCCGCCGATATGCAGGTGCAGAGCGGCGAAGAAGAAGTTAATCAAACCGTTTCGGCTACGGTGCAGATGCAGTAAGCCCGCCCCTTGCAGTTTTCAGGCTACCTTGCTGCGAAACAATTAAACAGCCAAGGCAGCCTGAAAACGCAAAAAGCAGCCTGAAAAACCGAAACCGGCTTTTCAGGCTGCTTGGTTTGTTCTGCTACTTCGCTTTTTTACACACGAAGTCCGTCATCTTTTTCACGTGCGCAGGCTCGCTGCTGTCTTCCGCCTGAATCTGCCGGATCGTGGCGGCGTCCAAGTCTTTGGGCGACGCGGCCGGATGTGTGTCTGCCATTTTTACCGCCTGCCCCTGCGGACTGAGCAGCACCAGCGCGCTCATTACGCTGGTGGGCTGGGCGCTGCAATGTACCCAGTCCAAAATCAGCATGGCAGGCACGTTGCTGCGCTTGGCTTTGTGCTCCGTTACCACCGCAAACCAGTTATCGCCCAAAGGTTTGATGCTTTTGGGGAAGACTTTGGCGGAATATTTGCCGTCTTCGGGCACGTCGTAATCGTAAAGCCAGGTCGGATTTTTGTATTGCGCGCGCAGCAGGGCGGCGGCTTTGGGGTTTTGGGCAGCGTTTGGCGCAGCGTTTTGGCTATCGGCGGCTTGGACGGATGCGGCACAAATACCGAACAGAGCGGCAATTATCAAACGTTTCATGGGCGTTTCCTTGTAAAGAGAGCGGATAAATCAAACGGGTAAAACGGTTTTCAGGCTGCCTTAAACAATCAAGGCTGCCTGAAAACTTAAGCGGCGGGACGGCAGGCCATCAGGTAGTTCACCGACAAATCCTGATTCAGATGATACTGGCGCCACAACGGGTGGTAGCCCATGCCGGCGGTGTCGGCCACGTCCAAACCGCCCTGGCGGCACATCCGCGCCAGCTCGGCCGGGGCGATGAATTTTTGCCAGTCGTGCGTGCCTTTGGGCACCATGCGCAACAGGTATTCGGCGCCGACAATGGCGTGGACGTAGGATTTGGGATTGCGGTTGATGGTGGAGAAAAATACCATGCCCTCGGGCTTGGCGAGCTTGGCGCAGGCCCGCACCACCGAAGCGGGATCGGGCACATGCTCGAGCATTTCCATGCAGCTGACCACGTCGAAAGTGTGCGGCATTTCGGCGGCCAGGTCTTCCACGCTCACGCAACGGTAGGCAAGATTGTCCACACCATTGTTTTGCGCGTGGGCGGCAGCAGCCTGCAGCGATTTTTCGGCCATGTCGATGCCCAGCACCGAAGCCGCGCCGCGCCGCGCCATGCTCTCGGCGAGAATGCCGCCGCCGCAGCCGACATCGAGCACGGTTTTGCCGGCAAGATGCGCGTGGCGGTCGATATAGTCCAGGCGCAGTGGGTTGATATCGTGCAGGGATTTGAAGTCGCCGTTTTCGTCCCACCATTGGTCGGCCAGACGGCTGAATTTGTCGATTTCGGACTGATCGACATTGATATGCTGTTGTTGCTGGTTCATGGCAAAAGCCCGAAGTCTGTTGGAAAGCGGCTATTGTATAGCAAAGCGGCGGCGGCGGCATAACGCAGTAGGATTGTTCGGTTTCTTTGGCTATAATGCGCCACTTGTCCGCGATTGGTGCAGATGTTCTACACGTTTTGCCGCGCGGCCGACGGTTTTTTCAGGCTGCCTGAACGCGGTTTCGGGCAGCTTTCCCGATTGTGAAGGAGTCAGTATGAGTTGGTTGGACAAAATCCTGCCGCCGAAAATCAAAAAGGCCGACAGCAGAAGTTCCGGCGTGCCCGAAGGCCTGTGGCGCAAATGCCCGTCCTGCGGCAGCACCCAGTATGCCACCGACGTGGCGCAAAACTTCCACGTCTGCCCCAAATGCAACCACCACGAAAGCATCGGCGCGCGCACGCGGCTGAACCTGATTCTGGATGAAGACGGGCGCGAAGAAATCGGCGGCGAAATCAAACCCACCGATATTTTGAAATTCAAAGACAGCAAAAAATATCCCGACCGGCTCTCAGCCGCGCGCAAAGCCACCGGCGAAGACGACGCGCTGGTGGTGATGAAAGGCAGCATCAACGGCGTGCCGGCGGTGGTAGCGGCGTTTGAGTTCCGCTTTATCGGCGGCTCGATGGGTTCGGTAGTGGGCGAGCGTTTTGTCGAAGGCGTGCGCCGCGCGGCAGCTTCAGGCTGCGCCTTTGTCTGCGTGGCCGCTTCGGGCGGGGCGCGGATGCAGGAAGGCCTGAACTCGCTGATGCAGATGACCAAAACCAGCGCCGCGCTGCATCTCTTGAGCGAAAAACGGCTGCCGTTTATTTCGGTGCTGACCGACCCGACTATGGGTGGCGTTTCCGCCAGCTTCGCCTTTTTGGGCGACGTGGTGCTGGCCGAACCCAACGCGCTGATCGGTTTTGCCGGCCCGCGCGTGATCGAGCAGACCGTGCGCGAAAAACTGCCCGAAGGCTTCCAGCGCGCCGAGTTCCTGCTGGAAAAAGGCGCCATCGACCAAATCGTTGACCGCCGCGAAATGAAGCAGCGTCTGGCCGATCTGATTACGCTGCTGAGCCGCCAAGACAAAGCAGCCTGAAACATCTGCCCTTTCAGGCTGCCTGAAAACCACCGGCTGCGGTGTCCGCCATCCGCCGGCGGTAGATTTTCCCAAGCGGCAAAACGCCGCCCAAAGGCAGCCTGAAAGCGGCCGCACGGCCGCATCCCTATTTTTCAGGCTGCCTTGCGCCGTCCGGCTGTCTTTCCCCATCTCTTCCCAAGCCCGCCATGATTTATCAGAAACAGTTTGTTAAGGAAACCACGCTCACCGCCGTCGGCATTTTTTTCGTGCTGCTGGCGATTTTGGTTTCCACCCAGTCGGTTACCCTACTCGGCCGCGCAGCCGACGGACGGGTGGCGGTGGATGCGGTGGCGGCGCTGATCGGCTTTTGGACGCTGAATATGACGCCGCTGCTGCTGGTGCTCACCGCCTACATCAGCATTCTCACGGTGCTGACCCGCTATTGGCACGGCAGCGAGATGGCGGTTTGGCTCTCCTGCGGGCTGGGGCTGAAAAACTGGCTGCGGCCGGTGTTTTCGTTTGCGCTGCCGCTGGCGGTGCTGCTGGCGGTGCTGCAGCTGGGCGTGCTGCCGTGGGCGGACATGCGCAGCCGCGAATACGCCGAAATCCTGAAGCAGAAGCAGAATCTGTCGCTGGTGGAAGAAGGCGTGTTCCGCGAATTGGGCAAGAAAAACGGGCGGGTGTATTTTGTCGAACAGTTTGACGCGGAAAAAGGCGAGATGAAAAACCTGTTTATCCGCGAAGTGGACGACAAAAACCGCGACAGCGTGGTCTTTGCCAAGTCCGGCAGCTTCCGGCTCGACAACAACCGCCGCACGCTGGTGCTCGATCAGGGCTACCGCTACAGCGGCACCGCCGGCAAAGGCGATTTCGACCGTGTGTCTTTCGAGCATATGGAACTGGTGATCAGCACCGTGCCCAAACTCAACAACAGCGAACGCCACCGCCACGCCGTTCCCACCCTTGAGCTGATCAGCAGCGACAAACCCGAGCTTCAGGCCGAACTGATGTGGCGCATCTCTCTGCCGCTCACGGTGCTGGTGCTATCGCTGTTGGCGGTGCCGCTGTCCTACAGCAACATCCGCTCCGGCAATTCCTATCACGTGCTGCTGGCGGTGGTGTTTTTCCTGATTTACCAAAACGGCCTGACCCTGCTGCGCGACGCGGTGGAAGACGGCAAAATCCCTTTCTGGCTCGGCCTGCTGCCGATGCACATCCTGATGACCGCCTGCGCCCTGCTGCTGCTGCGCATCCGCAGCATGCCCGCCCGCCCGTTTTGGGCAGCCTTAAAAGCCGCATTGCCGGGGAGCCGCCGATGAAACTGCTGACCCGCTACCTGATCCGCCGCCTGAGCGTTTCCACCCTGCTCGCGCTCTTTGCCCTACTCGCGCTGTACAGCTTTCTTGATTTGATTAACGAAGTCGGCAGCATCGGCACCAACAACTACACCGGCGCCACCGCCTTTTTCTACGTGCTGATGAAAACCCCCGCCCACGCCTACCAGCTGATGCCGCTGGCGGTACTGATCGGCGGCCTGTTTGCCTTCAGCCAGCTTGCCGGCAGCAGCGAAATGGCCGTTATCAAAACCAGCGGCATGAGCAGCGGCCAGATTATCCGTATCGCACTCGGCTTCAGCCTGATTTTCGCCACCGCCACCGCCTGCCTGGGCGAATGGCTGGCACCCGAACTCAGCCGCCGCGCCGACACCATGAAAAACAACGCCAAAACCGGCCGCATCAGCAGCGCCGCCAACGGCCTGTGGATCAAACAGTCCGACAGCATGGTCTATATCGCCGAAATGCTGCCCGACCACAGCCTGCACGGCATCAAAATCTGGCGCTACGGCAGCGATTTCAAACTCACCGAAGCCGTTGCCGCCCAAAGCGCCGTCGTCCATACCGACTACTGGCTGCTGCAGGATGCCCAAAGCAGCCGGCTGGACGACAATGCCGTGCACACCAGCCGTGAAGCCCAGCGCCGCTGGCCAAACAATATCGGCGGCAAACTGCTCGACATCCTGCTGGTCAAACCCGAGCAAATGCCGCTCAGCGCGCTCACCGGCTACATTCGCTATCTGGAAGACAACGGCCAGCAGACCCAAGAATACCGCGTCGCCTGGTGGAACAAACTGGTGTACCCAATCGCCACCATCGTAATGGCGCTGGTGGCGCTGGCCTTCACCCCCCAATCCGGCCGCCACACCAATATGGGCCTGCGCCTTTTCGCCGGCATTTGCTTGGGGCTGCTGTTTTTCTTTGCCGGACAGTTTTTCGGCTTCACCACCCGTCTCTACGGCGTCCCCGCCTTTGTCTCCGCCACCCTGCCCACCTTAGCCTTTGCCCTGTGGGCGGTGTATCTGATCCGCAAACAAGAGCGCCGCTAGGACTCAGGTTTTAAGCCATCAAATACCGCAAAAAGGCAGCCTGAAAAACTTTCAGGCTGCCTTTTTTTCACTGGGATTTAAAACATACAGAACAAAATGTCAGAAAGCCGGTACTGCTTCGTCTAAACCAAAAAAGCCGATGCACTGCCGGCAAAATGCGGCACAAAAAAACCGCCCCGCGTTTCGCAACGGGGGCGCAAAAGGAACACAAACCACTACCAAAATGGACTGCACTGCCGGAGACTTTGCTAGGCAGAATTTCCTGCCGTGCAGTTGGTAGAGCGGATACTACAGACTTTTTCTAAAGATTGCAAACAATAATTGTTATTATTGAGTGTATTTTATGCATGATTATGATTTAAATGTGTAAAAAGTTTTTTATTTTTGTGTTTTTCTCGGAAATTATCCGTTTTCTCGCGAAAGGAGAGCTTGTGAGCACCGTTAATCTCAAAACCGCCGCTTGGTTGGGCGTGGCTGCTGCCGCCGCGCTTGCCGCCGTCAGATTTTATCCGGACAGCATGGCTGCCCATGCTGCGGATACGCCGTATCAGGCGCTGGCCAAACTCAAGGTGCAGACGCCGCCGGTGGGAGGCAGCCTGAAAGCCGGCAAACCGACGCTGGTGAAATTCTGGGCGAGCTGGTGCCCCTTGTGCCTGTCGGAACTTGAGCCGACGCAGGAATGGGCGCGCGACAGCCGTTTTCAGGCTGCCAATCTGGTTACCGTTGCTTCGCCGTCTTATCTCAACGAAAAACCGCAGGCCGGCTTTGAGGCGTGGTATAAAGGCCTGGATTATCCGCAGCTGCCGGTGCTGACCGACGATGGCGGCCGGCTGGCCAAATCGCTCGGCGTGAACGTCTATCCTTCGTGGGTGGTGCTGGACGCCAAGGGCGAAGTGGCGCGGATCGTGCGCGGCCGTATCAGCAAAGAGCAGGCGCTGGCGCTGATTGCCGACCCGCAGGCCAAGCTGCAGGCGGCGCAAAACGTGTTTTACAAAAAATCCGACAACAACAAAGGAAGTCAAGCCATGAATACCCGCACCATCTATCTGGCCGGCGGCTGTTTCTGGGGATTGGAAGCCTATTTCCAACGCATAGACGGCGTGGTGGACGCAGTGTCCGGCTATGCCAACGGCCGCACCGCCAATCCCAGCTATGAAGACGTTTCCCACCGCCACAGCGGCCATGCCGAAACCGTCAAAGTAACCTACGATGCCGACAAACTCAGCCTGGACGACATCCTGCAGTATTATTTCCGCGTCGTCGATCCCACCAGCCTGAACAAACAGGGCAACGACATCGGCGAGCAGTACCGCAGCGGCATCTATTACACCGACGAAGCCGACCGCACCGTGATTGCCGCCGCCATCGAGCGCGAGCAGAAAAAATTCAGCCTGCCCGTGGTGGTGGAAAACAAAGCGCTCGAGCACTTTTACGAAGCCGAGGAATACCATCAGGACTATCTGGCGAAAAACCCCAACGGCTACTGCCACATCGACATCAAAAAAGCCGACGAGCCCCTGCCCGGCAAAGCCGCTTCCGGCTACCGCAAACCGAGCGCGGACGAGCTTAAAAGCAAACTCACCGCCGAGCAGTACCGCGTAACCCAGGAAGCCGGCACCGAATACGCCTTCAGCCACGAATATGACCGCCTGTTCGAGCCGGGAATCTACGTCGATGTCGTCAGCGGACAGCCCCTGTTTGCATCGGGCGACAAATTCCAATCTGGCTGCGGCTGGCCCAGCTTCACCCGCCCGATCCGTCCCGACGCCGTAACCGAGCGCGACGACAACAGCTACAATATGCACCGCACCGAAGTGCGCAGCAGCGGCGCCGATTCCCATCTCGGCCACGTCTTTAACGACGGCCCCGCCGACAAAGGCGGCCTGCGCTACTGCATCAACGGCGCCGCCCTGCGCTTCGTCCCCGCCGCCAAACTCGACGCCGAAGGCTACGGTGAATGGAAAGACCGCGCCAAATAGGCAGCCTGAACGAGAAGCAGCCTGAAAACGCAAACACCCGTTTGCCGCATGCGGCCGACGAGTGTTTTCGTACCGACAATCACAAGGAGCATTTATGGATGCGCAACAAATGTGGCACGAATGCCGGAAAATCTATCCCGAACTCGGCGAACAGCCAAACGCCTGGTCTTTCGGCGTCGAAGCCGACCACCTGGCCGATTTGGTTCTGCGCGGCGAAAAAACCGCCACGTCATCCGCCTACGACCTTTACGCCGTCGATCAAGAAGCCCTGCCGCAGGCCGGCAGCTTCCATCTGATTTTGGACAGCCGCCATCAGGCAGTCTGCATTATCGAAATCCGCAAAGTCAGCATCCTGCCCTTTTGCCAAGTTCCCGCCGAACACGCCCACAAAGAAGGCGAAGGCGACAAAAGCCTTGATTACTGGCGCCGCACCCACCGCGAAGTATTTTCCCAATGGCTGCATGAAGCCGGGCTGGCATTTGGCGAAGAAAGCAAAATCGTGCTCGAAGAATTCTGCAGGATTTATCCGCTTGAAAGCTAAAGGCAGCCTGAAAACCGGAAAAACACAGTTTCAGGCTGCTTGTTGGTTAAATATTCAGAGCTGTTTGATTAGGATTGGTTTTAATTGACGCATAGATTTGGTTAAAACTAGAATTCCACATACTGAGAACACCTGCTTATATGAGCACAAAGCAGCAAACCTATTGGGGGATTTAATGCTGAATTTTGATACATCCGAAAAAATCACTGCTATAGAATGGGTTGCATTACATAAGGATCTAGCAAAAAAACAATTTATTTCTTTTCTAGTCGTTTTCTTGCTAGGTATGTTTTCTAATTTTTCAGGAATAACCTTCCAGATAGCTGCCTCAATGTTTATAGTGGCATTTGGCACTTTCATTCAGTTTAAATGCCTTGAAGATATATATATAATTAAAAAAAATCCTTGGATAGGAGATAACAACTCAAAAATTATGATTAATATTTCAGTATTTATGTTTTTCTTATTTAATTTATGGTTTGTTTTTCATTTTGAATTAAGCGTGATCAACATTATTTGCTCGCTGATTTTTTTGCTTTCATTTCTTATTTATCCTTTAATTTTATATTTAAGATTCCCTACATTGATTGAGGAAAAATAAATTGTTTTGCAAAAACCTTATTCATTCCATTAAAAATCCGACATTACTGGATTTTGTAGGATTCGGCGTTACTTTTTTAATCTCTTTTTTCGCATCAATAGCCTTTTATTTTGCCGGAGCTGTAGAAGAAAATTTATTACTTAAAGAAGTGATAATGTCGAGTGATATTGAATATATAGTCAAACAAGGCGGGCGTCGTGGTGCCGATTGGCTGCAATTTCATGCCAATGGCATCGACTATTCCGTATCGTGTGGGGTAAACAATATGGATATTAACGCTCCATGCAATAAAAAATTATATGATAAAACCCTAACCGGGAAGGATGTCAAAATTTTCGAGATTTCTGCAGACTCCAAGCAAAATATTGAAGGAGTGCTGATAAGCGGACAATTTAAAGAGAAAGACAAGGATAAAATATACTTTTTTACTGAAAATAATGATTTTTTTGAGAAAGAATTAAAAAAAGGAAAGGTGAAGGTTTATATACATAAAAGTTTCTTTTTTATTTCACTAATCTGTGCTTTATTTTCTTTTCCTTGCTTCATCACTTCCGCAAGAAATTTAGCAATTTCTTCAAATAAAATATAACTTATAATAAGTTACACATGGGAAATCCTGATGTTGCTTACAGGCTCTCAAGGACAATTGTGTAAAAAGCACTGGGATTTTCTGCATTTCAGGCTGCCTGAAACCAAACCTAAAGGCAGCCTGAAAACTACGCCCGCCGTACTTTAGCGGGCTTTTTATCCAGACGAGGCAGCCGTTTCGCCATTCGCAGAAGCAGCTGCCCGCAGGCAGCCTGAAACGTCTTTCAGGCTGCCTTTTCCGCTATAATGCCGCCGCCTTAAGCCACCTGAAAGACTGCCATGACCGCCATTCTGATCGACGGCAAAAAAACTGCCGCCCAATGTCTCGAAACCGTCCGCGCCAAAACTGCCGAGCGTGCCGCCGCCGGCCTGCGTCCGCCCGGGCTGGCCGTGGTGCTGGTGGGCGACGATCCCGCCAGCGCCGTTTATGTGCGCAACAAAAACACCGCCTGCGAAAAAGCCGGTTTCCAATCATTTTCCTATCATCTTGCCGCCGATACCGCCGAAGCCGAGCTGCTGGCGCTGGTTGATGAATTGAACGCCAATCCCGCGGTGGACGGCATTTTGGTGCAACTGCCGCTGCCGCCGCAGATCGACAGCCAGAAAGTGCTCGAACGCATCCGCCCCGACAAAGACGTAGACGGCTTTCATCCCTACAACGTCGGCCGCCTTGCCGTGCGCATGCCGCTGATGCGCCCGTGCACCCCCAAAGGCGTGATGACGCTGCTGGCCGCCTACGGCATCAGCCCCAAAGGCAAGAAAGTGACCATCGTTGGCGCGTCCAATATCGTCGGCCGGCCGCTGATGCTAGAAATGATGCTGGCAGGCGCCACCCCCACCATCTGCCACCGCTTCACCCTGAATCTTGCCGACGAAGTGGCCGCCGCCGATATCGTTGTCGTTGCCGTGGGCAAACCCGGGCTGGTGAAAGGCGAATGGATCAAACCCGGCGCAGTGGTGGTCGATGTCGGCATCAACCGCCTGCCCGACGGCAGCCTGTGCGGCGACGTCGAATTTGACAGCGCCAAAGAGCGCGCCGGCTACATTACCCCCGTGCCCGGCGGCGTCGGTCCGATGACCATCGCCAGCCTGCTGGAAAACACGCTCGAAGCCGCCGAACAGCGCGGATGATTTTTCAGGCTGCCTTGGCCACAAGGCAGCCTGAAACCTTTTTTCCTTTGTTTTTTAGAAACCCGCCATGCCCCCCGCCAGATAACCGCCGTCGCCCTGCGTACCGCCGCCCTGCTGATACTGCTCCGAACCTTGTCCGCCGCCGTTGCCATTTATGCGGGCAACCGCGAAATCGGCGCCGATTTGGAAATGACTTACTGGATGTACGCCGCCAATGCCGCCTGCTGCGTGGTTTTGTGGCTGTTTTCCCTGCCGCTGGCCAAACTGCTGCTGCCCGCCGCCGAAGCCGCGCCGCAGGAGCCGCCCAAACATCCCGCGCCGTGGCTGACTACCGGCATTGCTCTTATCGGCCTGTTTACGCTGATCGGCGCCCTAAGCGACGCGCTGTATCTAGCAACGCGGATCAGCTACATCCGCAGCCTGGATGCCGGTGCTTCCATTTGGCAAACACTCGATACCGACGGCAAGGCCGCCGTGCTGATCAATGTGTTCGAACTGCTGGCCGGCGCTTTGCTGCTGTTTCGCGCTGGCGCATTCAGCCGCTGGCTAATGCGCCGGATTTAAACGCAAGGCAGCCTGAAAACTTTCCCCTTCACTCAAATAAGCACCCAAATAAGGATAAATGATGAGTCTTGACGAACGTTACCGCGCCCCGCAAAGCAACGATAGCAATGCCGCGTTGGACAACTCCGATGCGCCCGCGCTGTGGAACCCCAATGCCGCCGCTTCGTGGTCGCTGCTGTTTTCGCCCGTTTTCGGTGCCACACTGCATATGCTCAATGCCCGTGCGATGGGCGATAAAGATCAGATACGCCAAAGCAAATGGGCGCTGATTATCTTATTGGTTATTTTTCTGCTGCTTCCGCTGGTGGCGCTGTTTTTTAACCCCAAGAACAATACATTCGGCCTGATTTTGCTGCTGGGCTGGTATTTCGCGATCGGCCGCCGGCAGGTGGAAGCAGTCAAACAGAAATACGGTAGCAACTACCCGCGCAGACCCTGGTTTAAACCCTTGGCGCTGGCGGTGCTGGGCATGGTAGCCTATCTGGCCTATGCTTTTATAGTCGCCTTTTTGATTGCCTCCATCTTCCCCGAAGCAATAATCGTTGAATAAGCGCACAAGCAGCCTGAAAACTTTTCAGGCTGCTTGTTTTGTCCCGATATAGGAAACCGCATGGACTTTTGGCACGGATTTTGGGTAATCACCGGCATTCATCTGCTGGCGGCGGCTTCGCCCGGCCCCGATTTTGTATTTGTTTCGCAGCAGACGCTCTCGCGCGGGCGGCGGGCGGGGCTGGTGTGCTCGCTCGGTATCGCGCTCGGCTTGGGTGTGCACATCGCATACTCGGTGCTGGGGCTGGCGGCGGTAATCGCCTCGGCGGCCTGGCTGCTGAGTGCCATAAAAATTAGTGGCGGCGCCTATCTGCTGTATCTCGGCATTAAAGGGCTGCGCGCCAAAGCCCAAGGCAAAACGGTAGAACTGCACGCCCGAACGCTGCCTGCGCAGTCGGTCGCGGCGGGCTTGTGGAAAGGTTTTCTGTGCAACCTGCTCAATCCCAAAGCGCCGGTTTATCTGGTGTCGGTCTTTACCGTGGTACTGTCGCCAGCGATGCCGCTGTGGCAGCTGGCGGTTTACGGCGTATGGATGATTGTGCTGCAGTTGGTATGGTTTGCCGCGGTGGCACTGCTTCTGTCCGTGCCGCGCGTAAACCGCCATTTCCGCCAGGCCGGCCACTGGCTCGACCGCTTGCTCGGCTCGGTGATGGCGCTCTTGGGCATCAAAGTGATGATGAGCTAAACCGCCTTTCAGGCTGCCTAAACGGAAACCTACCGATGAAACTTAGTCAAACCCTTACCCTAAACCAGCAAAGCATCCGCGTGTACGCTGCGGAAAACCCGTCTGCCGATGCGCCGCTGGTGCTGACCTTTCTGCAGCCGCACGAAGCCGACGCGCTGGCAGCGCTGTTGGAGCAAGATTTGGTGCTGCTGGCCATCGACGAAGCAGACTGGGAGCAGTCGTTCACGCCGTGGCCGGCGCCGAAAGTGTTTAAAAAAGGCGCCGATTTTGGTGGCGGTGCCGGCACTTATTTCGCCCGCCTGTGCGCCATGCTGCCCGCAATCGAAAGCAGCCTGAATCTGCAGCCCGAATGGCGCGGCATTGCCGGCTACTCGCTGGCCGGGTTGTTTGCCGCCTGGAGCGCCTATCAAAGCGGCCAGCCCTTTAGCCGCACCGCCTGCGTGTCCGGCTCGATGTGGTACGACGGCTGGCTTGAGTTTGCCGCCCACGCCATGCCCAGCCCGCCGCAATACGCCTATTTCTCGCTGGGCGACGAAGAGAAAAACAGCAAAAACCCGCGCATGGCGGCGGTGGAAGACAATATGCGCACCACCGAAGCGCTGTGGCGCGAGCGCGGCATCCGCAGCACGTTTGCAAGCAACAGCGGCGGCCATTTCCACCAGGTGCCCGAGCGCATTGCCGCCGCAATCGCCCGGCTGGCGCAGGCAGCCTGAAAGCCCGTTTGCGCCGGCCAAACCGCATCTACCGCCGATTCGGTATAATCACCGCTTTCAGGCAGCCTGAAACGCCGGCCGGCCTGTTTCGCCGCTTTTGGCGGCACCCCGAAACCATTAGGAGAACATTGATGAACACACTATTGAAATACACTTTGGCCGCCGCTTTCGGCCTGACTCTGGCCGCCTGCGGCAACCAGGGCGCGGACAATGCCGCCGCATCCGGTGCCGGTGCCGGTGCCGCCCCCGCTTCCGGCAGCAGCGCCGGCGCCGAGAAAACCGAAATCCGCTTCGGTTCCACCCCCGGCGACTTTGCCGACATGGTTAAAGAGCAGATCCAGCCCGCGCTGGAAAAACAGGGCTACACCGTAACCCTGACCGAGTTTCCCGACTACGTTACCCCCAATCAGGCGCTGGATCAGAACGCCATCGATATCAATATCTTCCAGCACAAGCCCTATCTTGACGCGTTCAAAGCCGAACACAAGCTGGATTTGGTCGAAGTATTCCAAGTGCCGACCGCGCCGCTGGGCATCTACCCGGGCAAACTCTCGAAGCTGGAAGACGTGAAAAACGGCAGCACCGTTTCCATTCCCAACGACCCCTCCAACCTTGCCCGCGCGCTGGTGATGATGAACGAACTGGGCTGGATCAAGCTCAAAGACGGCGTCGATCCGCTTAAAGCCTCGCGCGCCGACATCGCCGAAAACACCAAAAACATCGAGTTTGTCGAAATGGAAGCGGCCAATCTGCCGCGCAGCCGCCAAGACGTCGATTTCGCCATCGTCAACGGCAACTACGCCATAAGCAGCGGCATGAAGCTCACCGAAGCGCTGTTCCAAGAACCGAGCTTCGCCTATGTGAACTGGTCGGCCGTGCGCAGCGCCGATAAAGACGCCAAATGGGTTAAAGACGTTGAAGCCGCCTACAATTCCGACGAATTCAAAGCCTACGCGCACAAACGCTTTGCCGGCTACAAATATCCGGCATCCTGGGGCGAAGGCGCGGCCGCCGGCGCCAAAGCCGAAGCGTCCGCCGCCGCATCCGCAGCCAAATAAAGCCGCCCGAACGGCAAATCCAAGCAGCCTGAAAACCCGTTGGCGGTTTTCAGGCTGCTTTCGGTTCGCGCTGCCGTGCGGCGTTAAAGTGCGAAAACGGCGCATGCAAAGACATTTGGTCTGGCCGCCGGCGCGCCGCCCCCAAGCATAAGGCAGCCTGAAAGCGGATTCAGGCCGCTTTGGCCGTTTTCCGCTATAATCCGCCGCTTTCCCATACGGCATTCAGGCAGCCTGAAGCCTTTGCACAATCCAAACCCCTTTAACACCCCTTATAACCGACGGCATTTACTGTTTTCAGGCTGCCTGCAACACAAAACACGAAAGGTATGACTACTGTGGCCAGCAAACTCAAAATCACGGGCAACGGCCCGCTCAATGGCGAAATCACCATCTCCGGCGCTAAAAATGCCGCCCTGCCGCTGATGTGCGCCGGGCTTTTGACCGCCGGCACCCTGCGCCTGAAAAACGTGCCGATGCTGGCCGACGTCAAAACCACCCAAAAACTGCTGCAAGGCATGGGTGCCCGCGTGCTTACCGACAACATCCACGAATTTGAAATCAACGGCGGCACCGTTTCCAACACCTGCGCCCCCTATGATCTGGTGCGCACCATGCGCGCCTCGATCCTGGTGCTCGGCCCCACCCTCGCCCGCTTCGGCGAAGCCCAGGTCAGCCTGCCCGGCGGCTGCGCCATCGGCTCGCGTCCGGTTGACCAGCACCTGAAAGGGCTCGAAGCCATGGGCGCCGAAATTGTTATCGAACACGGCTATGTCAAAGCGCGCGGCAAGCTCAAAGGCGCGCGCGTGCTGATGGACATGGTTACCGTCGGCGGCACCGAAAACCTGCTGATGGCCGCCACGCTGGCCGAAGGCACCACCGTGCTGGAAAACTGCGCCGTCGAGCCCGAAGTGGTCGATCTGGCCGAATGCCTGGTCAAAATGGGCGCGAAAATCAGCGGCATCGGCACGCCGGTCATGACCGTCGAAGGCGTCAAAGAGCTGCACGGCGCCGAACACAGCGTCGTCCCCGACCGCATCGAAGCCGGCACCTTCCTGTGCGCGGTGGCGATGGCCGGCGGCAAAGTCCGCCTGAACCATGCCGCGCCGCACACCATGGGCGCGGTGCTCGACAAACTGCGCGAAGCCGGCGCCCAAATCAGCACCGGCGACGACTGGATCGGCATCGACATGCCCGGCCGTCCCAAAGCCGTCGTCATCAAAACCGCGCCGCACCCGGGCTTTCCCACCGACATGCAGGCGCAGTTTATGGCGATGAACGCCGTCGCCGAAGGCAGCGCCACCGTAACCGAAAACATCTTTGAAAACCGCTTTATGCACGTGCCCGAACTCAACCGCATGGGCGCCGACATCGAAGCCGAAGGCAACACCGCCATCGTGCGCGGCGTCGCCAAACTCTCCGGCGCATCAGTAATGGCCACCGACCTGCGCGCCTCCGCCAGCCTGGTCATCGCCGGACTGGTGGCCGACGGCGAAACCATTGTTGACCGCATCTACCATCTCGACCGCGGCTACGAGCATATCGAAACCAAGCTGCGCGGCGTCGGCGCCAATATCGAGCGCGTCAGCGCGTAAACGGCCGCCGCTGCGCCGCCACAAGCAGCCTGAAAGCCCGTAAAGCGGTTTTCAGGCTGCCCGAACATTCACATCTTCCCATGAACATCCTGATCACCTGCCCGCGCGCGCCTGCGGTTTTGGACTGGATTGCCGTTTTTTCAGGCAGCCTGAAAAACGCCGGCCAGATTGTGCTGTGCGACAGCCTGCGCTTTCCGCTGGCGGCCTTTGCCGCGCGGCGCGGTGCGCGGTTGCGTTATTGCCGCATTCCCGCGCCGCGCACCGATTTTGCCGCTTATGCGGCGGCGATGGCGGATTTGGTGGCGCAGGCCGACCTGGTGGTGCCGACCTGCGAAGACATTTTCCATCTGGCGCATGTGCCGTTGCCCGAAGCGCAGCGGGAAAAACTGTTTATGCCGCTGCGCGATCTGCTGCTGGGGCTGCACCACAAGGCGCGGTTTTTTGATTATCTGCCGCGCGGCGCAGGGGTGTGTTTTCCCGAAACGCGGCTGCTGGAATCGGCGGCAGAGATTGATTTTTCGCGTTTGGCCGATTCGGTGTTCAAGCCGGTGTACAGCCGCTTCGGGCGACAGGTGAAAATCGCGCCCGTGCCGTCTGAAATTGCGGCGCTGCCGGTTTCGCCGGCGCGGCCGTGGGTGCAGCAGCAGCGCATTTTCGGCCGACCGCTGTGCAGCTATGCAGTGTGCGGACACGGGCAGGTGGCGGCGCAGGTGGTGTACGATCCGATGTATCCGCTCAACGGCTCGGCTTCCACTTATTTCCGCCGTGTTGCCGAGCCGCGCATTCTGGATTTTGTTGCACGCTTTGCCGCGCAAAACGCTTATCACGGCCAAGTGGCCTTTGATTTTATCGACGACGGCCGCGAGATTTACGTTATCGAATGCAATCCGCGTGCCACCAGCGGCATCCATCTGCTTGCCGGTGCGCTGTCCTTTGCCGACGACCGTTGGCATTTTGACGAAAGCCGCGTCGGCACGGCAGCCACGGTGTCCAAAAAACTGTGGCCGCTGTTTGCGCGGCAGGTGCGCGGTAAGAAAACCCTGCGCCAAGTGCGTGCCGACTACGCGGCGGCGCGCGACGTATTGGCCGGTATCCCTGCCCGCGGCTTGCTGCTTGCCGCCAGCGAAACCACATGGCAGGCGTGGCGGCAGGGCATTGCCTTTACCGACGCATCTACCGCCGACATCGAATGGAACGGTGATACGCCATGAATCTGAACGACGGACTGTGCCGCCTGCTTACCGAGTTCCCCGCCACCGGTTTGATTGCCAACGACCACAGCGAAAAGCGGATGGCAGACGGCCTGCTGCTTTCATACAGCAAAGGCACGGGCGATCAGGCGTGGACGGTGTCTCTCTATGCTGCGTTAGTGCAGGCGGGGCGGGACGAACTGGTAAAGCTGCCGCACTTTCAGGCTGCCGCAACGGGAGGGCTGATTACGGTGTTGGCACGGCTGTTGCGCCTAGGGCAAATCGACCGTACCGTAGCGGTGCAGAATTTCGGCCTTTCCACCAATCTTTACAGCCACGATTTCCTTAACCGCCCGCCTGCCGCCCTGCGTGCGGCCGCTCAAGCCGCCTATCCGCACACGGCAGTTATCATCCGCTCACTCAATGCAGCGCACCACCGGGATTTGATGGACGCGCTGCAACAGGACGGTTGGCGGTTTCTGCTTACGCGGCAAATTTACCTTACCGACACCATCAAACAAATCACCTGCCGCAGCGACAGCAAACGCGACGCAAAATTACTGAACGATGGCCGCTACCGCTTCCGCCGCCTGAGTGCCGCCAGCGCCGACGCCGATTTTCAGGCTGCCTTGGATTTTTACAACGGGCTGTATCTGGGAAAATACTCGATAGGAAATGTTCGGTTTACCCATTTGTGGCTGCGCGAAACCGTAGCGCGGGACCTGCTGGCGCTGTATCTGATGGAGTGCACGGCCAACGGCGCGGCGGCAGGCTGCGCGGGCATGATCTGCGAAGAAGGCAGGCTGACCACCCCCGTGCTGGGTTACGATTTGAGCCTGCCGCAGAATGAAGCGCTATACCGGCGGCTGTCGGCGTTTATCGTGCGCTACTGTGCCGAGCGCAACCTGAGCCAGCACTGGAGCGGCGGTGCAGCCGGTTTCAAAAAATCGCGCGGCGCCGTGCCCGAATTGGAATACACGGCGGTATACGTCCGCCATCTGCCGCTGCAGCGGCGTGCGGTATGGCGGCTGCTGGAAAAACTGAGTAACGGGCCGTACCGGCGGCTATTGGAGAAAAACGGGCTTTAAGGCCCGGGAATAACGGGCATTGCCAAGCGCCCAAAAGCAGCCTGAAAGCAAAAGGCAGCCTGAAACCCCGTTTCAGGCTGCCTGCAGGCAACCACAGTCGAAAGAAAATCCATGGCAACAGTTCTTATCACCGGCGCAACCGGTTTTCTCGGCGGCTATGCCGTGCGCGAGCTGCTGGCGGCGGGCTATACGGTGCACGGTTTCGGGCGCGATGCGGCCAAGGCGGCGCAACTGGAGCTCGAATGCGGCATCAAAGTGCATCTGGGCGATTTGTCCGATGCCGATGCCGTTTCCGACGCACTGGCGGGCGCGGATTACTGCATCCACTCGGGCGCGTTGTCGAGCGTGTGGGGACGCTGGGACGATTTTTACCGCGCCAATGTGCTGGGCACGCAAAACGTACTTTCAGGCTGCCTCAAACACGGCATCCGGCGGCTGGTGTTTGTTTCCTCGCCCAGCATTTACGCCGCGCCGCGCGAGCAGCTCGATATCCGCGAAGAAGACGCGCCGGCCGACAACCGGCTCAACCACTACATCCGCAGCAAAATCCTGGCTGAGCGCTCAGTACGCTCGGGCGGCGTACCGAGCGTGATTATCCGCCCGCGCGGGCTGTTCGGCGTCGGCGACACCAGCATCATTCCGCGCCTGCTGGCACGCAACCGCAGCACCGGCATTCCGCTGGTCAACGGCGGCCGCCACCTGACCGACCTGACCTGCGTGGAAAACGCCGCCTACGCGCTGCGGCTGGCGCTGGAAAGCGAAGCGGCCGCCGGCCAAACCTACAACATTACCAACGGCGAGCCGCAGCCTTTTGCCGATTTGCTGGCGCAGTTTTTTCAGGCTGCCGGCCAAAATATGCGCACCCGTGCCGTATCGCGGCGCGGCCTGTGGCTGGCGGCCAATGTGCTTGAAAGCGCGTTCAGGCTGCTTAATATCGGCAAAGAGCCGCCGCTTACCCGCTACACCGCCTGCCTGCTCACCTACGGCCAAACCCTAAACATCAATAAAGCACGCCGCGAGCTGGGCTACAAGACGCGCATCAGCATCGCACAAGGAATCGAACACTATGTCCGCCACTGCCCCCTTGATTGAATCCGTCCGCTATTTCGCCTGCGGCCACTGCGTCAACCACTTACAACGCATTTTCCGCCACCACCCCAAGCAAAAACGCGTGTTCCAGGCAGGCGTGTTTTTAATCAAACACCGCGTTCACGGCCATATCCTGTACGACACCGGCTACGGCACTGCGCTCAACCGCTTTTATTGGAAATACCTGATTTACCGCGCCATCAACCCCACTTATGTCCGCGCCGAAGACACCATTGCCGCCCGGCTTGAAGCCGCCGGTATCGCGCCCGAGAGCATCGGCACCGTCATCGTTTCCCACCTGCATCCCGACCACATCGGCGGTCTCAAATCCTTTCCCCATGCCCACTTGCTGCTCACGCAAGGCTGCTGGGACACCTACCGCGAAAACCGTTTCCGCTCGCTGATTTTTCCCGAATTTCTGCCCGACGATTTCGAGCAGCGCGCGCAAATCGTGCCGATAAACGGTATTCAGACGGCCTTTCCCTATGCCGAAACCGCCGATTTGTTCGGCGACGGTTCGCTGTTTCTGGCCGCGCTCGACGGCCACGCCAAAGGGCAGGGCTGCCTGTATATTCCCGAGCGCAATCTCTTTATTGCCGCCGACGTCTGTTGGGGGCAGGACGTACTCGCCTTTACCGAACAAATGCGCCGCCTGCCGCGCCTGATTCAAGACGATTTCGCCGCCTACCGCCGCAGCAGTGCGCTGCTGCAAACCCTGCAGCAAAACGGCATCCGCGTGCTGGTGAGCCACGACAAACCCGAATACATCGGCGGCATCTTATGAGCATCAACCGGCTGTGGCTGTTTCTAGCCACCTTTATCCGCACCCGCTGGTTTCCACGCAAAACCCGCGCCGCGTTGCTCGCCTGGCAGCAGCGCACACTTGCAGGGCAGCTGGCATTTTTCAGACAGCATGCGCCCTATTTTCGCGACGGCATCGACTTTGCCGCCTTCCAAATGGACAAGGCGCTGATGATGGAAAACTTCGACGCGCTCAACACCGTCGGCATCGGCAAAGAGCAGGCGCTGGCCGTTGCCCTGGAAGCCGAGCGCAGCCGCGATTTCTCGCCGACGGTCGGCCGCGTGTCCGTCGGCCTGTCTTCCGGCACTTCCGGCCACCGCGGCCTGTTTCTCACCACGCCCGAAGAGCAGGCGATGTGGGCGGCGGCGGTGCTGGCGAAAATGCTGCCGCCGCGCCGGCTGTTCGGCCAGCGCATCGCTTTCTTTTTACGCGCCGACAACAATCTGTACCAAACGCTCGACTCGCCCCTGCTGTCTTTCCGTTTTTTCGACATGCAGACACCGCTTGAAGCGCATCTGTCCGCCCTGCAAAACGCCCGGCCGACCATACTCGTCGCTCCCGCTTCGGTGCTCGCGCGTCTGGCGCAATACCAAAACCAGGGCCGTCTGAACATTGCCCCGCAGCAGGTCATCTCGGTGGCCGAAGTTTTGGAAACGCGCGATGCCGACTACATCGCCGCCGCTTTCAGGCTGCCGTTTACCGGCCAGATTTACCAGGCCACCGAAGGCTTTCTCGCCGCCACCTGCCGCTGCGGCACCCTGCACCTGAACGAAGACATCGTGATGGTCGAACCGCAATGGCTGGACGACACCCGCTTTATTCCCGTTATCACCGATCTCAAGCGCCGCTCGCAGGCCTTTGTACGCTACCGGCTCAACGACATCCTGCACATCCGCCGCACGCCCTGCCCATGCGGCTCGCCCCATCTGGCGCTGGAAAAAATCGAAGGCCGCACCGACGATATTTTTGTTTTCACCGACCGCGCGGGCAAAGCCGTCGAAATCTATCCCGACTTTATCCGCCGCTGCATCCTGTTTATCGACGGCATCCGCGAATACCGCGTCTGCCAAACCGACAGCCATACCGTCGAAATCGCCCTTTCAGACGGCAGCAGGCAGCAGCAAAACGCCATCGTCCGCCAGTTTGAAAACCTGATGGCGCAATACGGCATCGACGGCGTGCGCTACCGCTTTGTCCCCTACTCGCAGCCTGAATACCGCAAACTCAAACGCATCGAGAGAAAAACATGAATAAACTGGAAATCATCGGCTGGGGCAGCAGCCTGCCGTCGCAGCGCGTACAGACAGGCGGCCAAACCCGCTACCGCGCCGCAGAGGGCGAAACCCAGCTCGGCATGATGTGCGCCGCCGCCCGCAAAGCGCTGGCCAAAGCCGGCATCGCCACCGCCGATTTGGACTGCATCGTTGCCGCCGCAGCCGTCGGCGTACAGCCCATTCCCTGCACCGCCGCCTTAGTTCACGAACAAATCGCCCAAGGCAGCGACATTCCCGCCTTCGACATCAATTCCACCTGCACCGGCTTCATCACAGCGCTCGACACCGTTTCCTACCTGATTGCCGCCAAACGCTACCGCACCGTGCTGATTGTGGCCGGCGATCTCGCTTCCTGCGCGCTCAACCCTGCCCAGCGCGAGAGTTTCGAGCTGTTTGGCGACGGCGCGGCCGCCGTCGTTATCCGCCATACCGATGCCGAAAAAGGCGTTATCGGCGCCATGCAGCAAACCTGGTCGCAAGGCGCACACAGCACCGAAATCCGCGGCGGCCTGACCGCCCTGCCGCCGCAGCGCTACGCACAGAGCGACCCCACCGACTTTCTTTTCGACATGAAAGGGCGCGACGTGCTCAAACTCTCGCTGCAGAAAATCCCCGCCCTGTTCGCCGAATTTTGGACGCAAACACGGTTAAGCCCGGCCGACATCGACCTCGTCATCCCCCATCAGGCCAGCAAAGCCCTACCATTGATGATGAAAACGCTGGGTTTCAAAACAGGGCAATACATCGACACCGTAGCGCAATACGGCAATATGGTCTCCGCCTCCGTTCCCTTCGCCCTGTGCCAGGCGCTCGACGAAGGCCGTCTGAAAACAGGAAACAAAATCCTGCTCACCGGCACCGCCGCCGGGCTGACATGCAATATTTTGTGTTTGCAGATTTAAGGGCAGCCTGAAAGCCGCAAAACGGTTTTCAAGCTGCTTTTATTTTTCAGGCTGCCTTTGCCAACAGCCATTCCACCAGCGGCGGTACGCCGGCGCAGGCGGTTTGGGGGATGATTTCGACGCGGCGGCTGCTCAGGTTGGGCTTGGGGTCGATCAGGTAGATGTCGGCGTCGGCGCGGGCGTAGGCGAGCAGGCCGGCGGCGGGATAGACTTTGAGCGACGTGCCGACCACGATGACGGTGTCGGCCGCTTCCACCCATTGCGCGGCCTGCCCGATCAGCGGCACTTCTTCGCCGAACCAAACGATATGCGGGCGCAGCGGCCGGCCTTTGCTGTCGCAGTCTTCCAGCCGCTGGTCGCCCTGCCAGCCGATGATTTCGTCTTCGTCGGCGCTGCTGCGCAGCTTGTTCAGCTCGCCGTGCAGATGCAGTACGCTGCGGCTGCCGGCGCGCTCGTGCAGGTCGTCCACGTTTTGGGTAACGATGCGGGTGTCGTAGCCCTGTTGCAGGCGCGCGAGGGCAAGATGGGCGGCGTTGGGCGCGGCGGCCGCGGCTTTGCGGCGGCGCTCGTTGTAAAAGTCGATAACGGTTTGCGGGCTGCGCTCAAAGGCTGAGGGGGTGCAGACGTCTTCGATGCGGTGCCCTTCCCACAGGCCGTCGCTGTCGCGGAAAGTCTGCAGCCCGCTCTCGGCGCTGATGCCGGCGCCGCTCAGTATCACGCATTTTTTCATGTGTTTTCCCTTGGGATAATCGGATTAAAAGGCAGCCTGAAAACCATGAAACCGGTTTTCAGGCTGCCTTATTCTGCATTTAAGCACTCAAGCGCTTATTTTTTCTTTTTCTGCGGCGGCAAGTCGGTGCATACGCCCAATGCCACTTCCGCGCTCATGCCGATGGATTCGCCGAGCGTGGGGTGCGGGTGGATGGTTTTGCCGATGTCTTCGGCGTCGCAGCCCATTTCGATGGCCAGGCAGATTTCGCCGATCATGTCGCCCGCATGGGTGCCGACGATGGCGCCGCCGATAATCAGGCCGGTTTCGGCGTCGAAAATCAGCTTGGTGAAGCCTTCGTCGCGGCCGTTGGCGATGGCGCGGCCGGAAGCTGCCCACGGGAACACGGATTTGGTGATTTTGATGCCGTCGCGTTTGGCAATCTCTTCGGTTACGCCCACCCAGGCCACTTCGGGGTCGGTGTAGGCCACGCCGGGAATCACGCGGGCGTCGAAGTAGGCTTTGTGTCCCGCGCAGTTTTCGGCGGCAACGTGGCCTTCGTGCACGGCTTTGTGCGCCAGCATCGGCTGGCCGACTACGTCGCCGATGGCGTAGATGTGCGGCACGTTGGTACGCATTTGTTTGTCCACTTCGATAAAGCCGCGTTCGGTAACGGCCACGCCGGCTTTTTCCGCGCCGCACAGTTTGCCGTTGGGTGCGCGGCCTGCGGCCACCAGCACCAAATCGTAGCGCTGCGGCTCTTTGGGCGCTTTTTCGCCTTCAAAGCTCACATAGATGCCGTCTGCTTTGGCTTCCACAGCCACGGTTTTGGTGTTGGTCATGATGTTGTCGAAGCGGTGGGCGTTCATTTTTTCCCATACTTTCACCAAGTCGCGGTCTGCGCCCTGCATCAGGCCGTCCATCATTTCCACCACATCCAAACGTGCGCCCAGCGTGCTGTAAACCGTGCCCATTTCCAGGCCGATGATGCCGCCGCCGATAATCAGCATTTTTTTCGGCACTTGGCGCAATTCGAGTGCGCCGGTGCTATCGACGATGCGCGGATCTTGCGGGATAAACGGCAGGTTTACCACGCGGCTGCCCACGGCGATGATAGCGTTTTTGAAAGCGATGGTTTTCTTCGCGCCAGTTTCGGTGAGCGCTCCGTCGTATTGCGCACCTTCGGTCAGCTTCACTTCCAGATGGTTCGCGCCGACAAATTCGCCTTTGCCCTGAATCAGATCGACTTTACGGGCTTTGGCCATACCGGCCAGACCGCCGGTAAGTTTGCCGATGACTTTTTCTTTGTAGCCGCGCAGCATGTCGATGTCGATTTCCGGCGCGGGGTATTTGATGCCGTTGGCGGCTAGGTGCTTCACTTCGTCAATTACTGCCGCATTGTGCAGCAGGGCTTTAGACGGGATACAGCCCACGTTCAGGCACACGCCGCCGAGGGTTTTGTACTGATCGACGATGGCGACTTTCAAGCCTTCGTCGGCTGCAGCAAACGCGGCGGAATAGCCGCCCGGGCCGCCGCCCAGTACCACTACGTCGTATTCGGCATCGGCATTGCCGCTGAACGATGCGGCTTGCGGCGCAGGCGTTGCGGCTTTCGGGGCTTCAGGCTGCGCGGCGGGCGCAGGAGCGGCTGCAGCTTTGGGTGCTTCGGCGGCAGCGCCTTCGGCTTCGATCACGGCAATCAGGCCGCCTTCGGAGATTTTGTCGCCCACTTTGACTTTGACTTCTTTCACCACACCGGCGGCTTCGGCCGGTACGTCCATGGTGGCTTTGTCGGTTTCCAAAGTAATCAGGGTGTCGTCGATGGCAACCGTATCGCCGGCTTTGATTTCCACGGCGATGATGTCCACGTTTTCATGTCCGCCGATGTCGGGGACTTTCAATTCGATTAAGCTCATTTTCGGCCTTTCTGTCGGGGGTTCGGTAAGGTTGCAGCGCCCTTTCAGGCTGCCAGGCTGCCTGAAAGGGCGCTGCCATTATAGCCCAAGCCGGGCGCATTCACACGGCTGTGCCGGCGGCAATCTGCTCGAGCGCCTGGCGCAGCAGCCGCACCGTGCGGCCGGTATCGGCCAGCTTGTCGAGACCGAACAGACCGATGCGGAAGGTTCGGAAGTCGGCGCCTTCGCCGCATTGCAGCGGCACGCCGGCGGCAATCTGCACGCCGGCTGCGGCAAAGGCTTGGCCGCTGCGGATGTCGTCGCGCCCGGTGTAGCAGACCACCACGCCGGGCGCTTCGAAGCCGGGCGCGGCGGCGCTGGCAAAGCCATTTTCCGCCAGCAGGGCGCGCACTTCGCGTCCCAAATCTTCCTGGGCGGTTTTCAGGTTGCCCCAACCGATCCGGCGCGCTTCGAGCATGGTGTCGCGCAGGCGCAGCAGCGAATCGGTGGGCAGGGTGGCGTGGTAGGCGTGGCCGCCCTGTTCATAGGCGCGCATGATGTCGAGCCATTTTTTCAAATCGAGCGCGAAGCTGTCGGACTCGCTGTCTTGCACCGCCTGCACCGCGCGTTCGGACAGCATCACCAGTCCGGCGCAGGGCGTGCCGCTCCAGCCTTTTTGCGGCGCGCTCAGCAGGATGTCGATGCCCAAACCGCGCATATCCAGCCAGATGCAGCCTGAAGCGATGCAGTCGATTACCGTGAGCGCGCCAACCGCATGGGCGGCGGCGGACAGGCGGCGGATGTAGTCCGGCGGCAGCATCATGCCCGAAGCGGTTTCCACATGCGGGGCGAAAACGATGTCGGGACGGAATTCGGCGATTGCGGCTTCCACTTCTTCAATCGGCGCCGGCGCAAAGGGCTGCTGCGCGCCTTCGGCAATGCGGCGGGCGCTCAGCACCCGCGTGTCGGCCGCCAAACCGCCGCGCTCGAGTATCTGCGACCAGCGGAAACTGAAAAAGCCGTTGCGCACAATCAGGCAGCGCTTGCCGCGCGCCAGCTGGCGCGCCACCGCTTCCATGCCGGCGGTGCCGCTGCCGGGCACAATGGCGGCAGCATCGGCGGCATACACTTCGCGCAGCATCGCCGACAAATCGCGCATAGCGGTTTGGAACTGCTGCGACATATGGTTGAGCGCACGATCGGTATAGACCACGGAATACTCGAGCAGGCCGTCGGGATCGGGGTGTTTGAGCAGGGCAGGCATAACAGACTCCTTATTTCGTTATTGTAGAGGGCAGCCGAAGCTGCCGGCCTATTGTGGCCGATAGCGGCAGCAGCGGCAAGAAACGCGCCCGATGAAAACGGCACAAAAACAATAATCCCCAACAATCAGGCAGCCTGAAAAAAGATAAATGCGCGTTTTTTGCCGTTTCAGGCTGCCTGTTGCCGCCGAACGGCAAAAATCTTGCATTCGGGCATGCGGTATGCTGGCAGAATCCGGCTGCCTGAAAACGCGCAGCATCCAAGCACAAAACACCAATCCCGACCCGCCGGCCGCCACATCGGAACCATCCCGCCTGCAAGGAAAGCCAGCACCATGAAACTGAAGAAAAACCTGATTGCCGTATCCATTTCCGCCGCCCTGCTGGCCGCCTGCGGCGGCGGAGGCGGCGGCAGCGGGGACGACAACAGCCGTCCCGACACCAACGCCACTCCCACGCCCAACCGGCCGAAACAGCCGCAGCCGGGCAATTTCAGCCAGCAAAAAGACTACCAAAAATCGTCCGATCAGGATCGTGCGCAGGCCGACGGCCGCGACACCACCATCCTGCTTACCGACAGCGGCGTCGATCTGACCATCGCCCGCAAGACCGGCGCCAAAGTCGATGCCAAGATGACCACCACCGATGCCCAAGGCAATGTGAAGGAAGTCGACACCAAACCGACGGCCGATTTGAAAAACGGCGGCCTGAACAGCCACGGCACCAATATGGTGGAAGTGATGATGCAGCATGGTGCCAAAGGCGCCCAAATAGCCGTTGGCGGGGTGAATTTCTCGCAAAGCACCGATGCCGACATCATCAAAATCGAAGCTTCGATTCTGAGCAAGCGCGACAATGTCGCCGTTATCAACCATTCCTTCTCCACCGGCGAGCAGGATTACAGCAAGCTCAACGACTATAGTGCGGTTGCTAGCCTTTTCGGTGCGATGGCGCAGCAGTCAGGCGCGCTGTTTGTTTCTGCCGCCGGCAACGACGGCAAAGCCAATCCCGATATCGACGCCGCCATCTACCGCATCAATACACCGCTGGCGCGCGAGCTGGAGAAAAATTGGCTGGTTGCCACCGGCGTTTATCTGGACGGTTCGGTGATTGAAAACCGCTGCGGCATCACCAAAGACCACTGCATCGCCGCCAAAGAGTTCCACAATGTAACCGACGTCAATACCAAAAAAACCGGCGGCACCATTGGCTCGTCCAACGCCACCGCCGTGGTTTCCGCCACCGCCGCGCGCATCCGTTCGCGCTTTGACTGGATGCGCGGCGCCGAATTGAAAAAAACGCTGATCAGCACCACCGATGACGCCGGCGCCAAAGGCAACGACAGCACCTACGGCGTCGGTATTCTCAACGAAGCGCGCGCGCTGGGCGGCTACGGCAAAGTCAATGGCCAGGAAATCCTCAATGTGGCCGGCAAAAAACGCGAATACTATTTCGACAACGACATCAGCGGCAGCGGCGGCATCGTGAAAAACGGCGCCGCATCGCTGGTATTAACCGGCAACAACAGCTACACCGGCACCAACCAAATCCAGCAGGGCTCGCTGGTTTTGGCCGGCAACAACCGCGCCGGCAACGTCGTTACCGCGGGCGGGCGGCTGACCGTCGGCGCCAACCAGAACGCCCGCATCAGCAGCGGCGACGTTTTAGTCAACGGCGGCACGCTCTCGGCCGAAACCGCCAACGATTTTTACATCGACGGCAGCCTGAAATTCAACGGCGGCACGCTCGACAAAGCCATCGGCTCGGCGGTGAAAGTCAGCGGCAACGCCGACATTTCCGGCAACAGCGTGCTGAACATTACCGGCGCCTACAGCGGCTACGCCACCAAAGTCGGCCAAACCGAAACCCTGCTCACCGCCAAAAACATCAATGGCAGCTTTAAAGTAAACGACAAAACCAACGGCCTGATTGAAAACCAGGTAAACCAAAACAGCAGCGCCATCACCGTCAGCAGCAAGCGCAACGAAGTCGGCAAAGTGGTACCGGCATCCGCCTACGAAGGCGCCGGCCGCGATGCCCGCAAACTGGAGCAGGTATTCGCCGCCTTCGACCAGGCCGCCGAGCAAGGCAGCCTGAACGACGGGCAACTGGCCGCCGCCCGCATCTACACCCAAAGCCGCCAGCTGACCGAAACCCTGTTTGCCCAAGGCACCGACACCCATCTGCACAGCCAGCACAACCAAATCGACACCGATATGATGCAGAACGAGCGGTTTGCCGAAAAACTGGGCGAAGCGGCCGGCCAAAACGGCGCGGTATGGCTGGATTACACCGGCTCCGCTTCCCGCCTGAAAATGGACGGCATTTCCGGCAAAAGCCGCGACTACGGCATCGGCGTCGGCGCATCACACGCCTTCGGCCGCCACCTTATCGCCGCCGGCGCCAACCGCCTGGACAACCGCTGGGAAGAGCGTTTCGGCAGCGTTGAGAAAACCGTCAAAACCGAAGGCTACGGCCTGGATCTCGGCTACGGCTATGCCGCGCCGCACGGCATCGGCATCTATGGCACGCTGGGCTGGAACAAGCTCAAAGATGCGGGCAAGCTCTACAGTTTCGGCGTGGGCGTGAACAAAACCTTTATGCTCTCGTCGCTGGCGCTGAAACCCGAGTTCTCGCTGCAATACGCCAAGGTGGACGCCAAAAACATCGATGTTTCCGCCACCCAGTATCTTGATGGCATGAACACCAAAGCCACCGCCGCCAAACTCGGCATCAGCGCGCTGTATTCGTTCAACGACCAGCTGACCGTGTTCGGCAAAGCCGGCCTTGCCCGCGATCTGCAGCGCAAAACCGCCGAGCACACCACGGTGAAAAACACCGGCATCAGCGTCGCGCTCGACAGCAGCGACAAGAAAACGCGCTTCAACCTTGCCGCCGGCGCCGCCTACAGCGTCAGCGAAAACTGGAAGCTCGGCCTTGCCCTGCAGCACATCCGCGCTTCGCACTGGCACAACAGCTCGGTGAATGCCCAAGTGAAATACCGTTTCTAAAACGGCATCCGCCCCAATCAGGCAGCCTGAAAGCCGATATTGCGCTTTCAGGCTGCTTTTTGTCTGTTTGCTTTGCCTGTTTACCGTTTCAGGCTGCCTGCGGGCAGCAAACTACGCAACCCAAAAGCAGCCTGAAAGCAGGTAGGTTGGGTTGCCAAACCCAACATTTTTAACGCTTAAAGATTTTGTTGGGGCTCGACCCAACCTACGACCTGCCGATGGGCAGCAAACTGCGCAACCCCAAAGCAGCCTGAAAACCGAAAACCCGGCTTTCAGGCTGCCTGCGCCCTGCCCTGCCGGCACAAAAAAACGCGGCGGCTCGGATACTCTAAAGAGTCCGAACCGCCGCGCGTTTAGGCGGGGATTAGATTACGCCTTGTGCCAGCATGGCTTCGGCAACTTTCTTGAAGCCGGCGATGTTGGCGCCGTTTACGTAGTTCACATAGCCGCCTTCGCTGCCGTTGGCAACGCAGTTTTCATGGATGTTTTCCATGATGCCGTGCAGGCGTTGGTCAACTTCTTCGGCGCTCCAAGACAGGCGGATGGCGTTTTGGCTCATTTCCAGACCGGAAGTGGCGACGCCGCCGGCGTTGGAGGCCTTGCCCGGGGCGTAAAGGATTTTCGCGCCGATAAAGGCTTCAACCGCGCCGAGGGTGGAGGGCATATTGGCGCCTTCGGCCACGCATTTGACGCCGTTTTTCAGCAGCTCTTTGGCGTCGTTTTCATCCAGTTCGTTCTGGGTGGCGCAGGGCAGCGCGATGTCGCAGGCCACGCCCCACGGACGTTTGCCTTCGAAGTATTCCAGACCCTGCTCTTTGGCAAACACCGACAGGCGCTCGCGGCGGACGTTTTTCACTTCCTGCAGCGCGTCGAAGTGGGCTTCGGTCATGCCGGAATCGGGGAATTTGACGAAGCCGGAAGAGTCGGAAACGGTCAGCACTTTGGCGCCCAGCTGCAGGGCTTTTTGGGCGGCGTATTGGGCAACGTTGCCGGAGCCGGAAATCACCACGCGTTTGCCGTCGAAGCTGTCGCCTTTGGTTTTGAGCATGTTGCGGGCGAAGTACACGGTGCCGTAGCCGGTGGCTTCGGGGCGGATCAGGCTGCCGCCGTAGGTCAGGCCTTTGCCGGTGAGTACGGAAGTGAATTCGTTGCGTACGCGGCGGTATTGGCCGTAGAGATAGCCGATTTCGCGCGCGCCCACGCCGATGTCGCCGGCGGGCACGTCCAGATCGGCGCCGATGTGGCGGGAAAGTTCGGTCATAAAGGCTTGGCAGAAACGCATCACTTCGGCGTCGGATTTGCCTTTGGGATCGAAGTCGGAACCGCCTTTACCGCCGCCCATCGGCAGGGTGGTCAGCGCATTTTTGAAGACTTGTTCGAAAGCCAGGAATTTGAGCACGCCCAAATCTACGGTGGGGTGGAAGCGCAGGCCGCCTTTGTAGGGGCCGATGACGGAGTTCATCTGGATGCGGTAGCCGCGGTTTACCTGCACTTGGCCTTGGTCGTCCACCCAGGAGATGCGGAACATAATCACGCGCTCGGGCTCGACGATGCGCTCCAGCAGGCCGGCTTTGGTGTATTGCGGGTTTTTGTCCAAAAACGGTTTCAGGCTGCCGAATACTTCTTCAACGGCTTGGTGGAATACGGTTTGGTTCGGATCGCGCTGTTTGATCTGCTGGAACAGGGAATCTAGGTTGCTCATGCCATTCTCCATTTAGTTAAGGCGGTTGGTGGTGGAAATCCGCCTGCGCTCCGTGCCGGCACAGGCGGTTTGTTGCGGCGTGTAGTCTAGCAAGAATTGCCTGTCTTTGCCATAGCGAAAACCGGATAAAACCGCCTTGCCGCAGGCGCTGTAGGCAGCCTGAAAGCCCTTTGCCGCCCGCCGGCGAATCCCAATCCCGAAAGCAGCCTGAAAAGAATGAGCAGCACCTTTTTCGCGCGCCGGATAGTTTTCAGGCTGCCCTTGCCGCTGCCGCCGTGCTTTCCTATACTGGCCGCCGTTTTTGTTATCGCAAAGTTTTGCCATGAATCCGCACGATCTGCTGCAACAGCTGCCGCCGCTGCAGGCGCCGCCCTGGCTCAAGGGCGGCCATGCGCAAACGCTGTACGCCAAAGCCCTGCAGTCGCCGCCGCCCGCCTACCGCCGCGAGCTGCTGCCCGACAGCTACGGCGAAGATTTGGCCGCCTACGATTTTGTCGATGCCGCCGACCCCGACGCGCCACTGGTGGTGCTGTTTCACGGACTCGAAGGCAGCAGCACCAGCCATTACGCCGTCGAACTGATGCACCGCGTGCGCGCGCACGGCTGGCACGGCGTGGTCGCCCATTTCCGCTCTTGCGGCGGCGTGGCGTCCAAACGGCTTTACCACAGCGGCGACACCCGCGAAGCAGCGCATATGCTCGCGCTTTTGGCGCAGCGCTACCGGCGGATTTACGCCGTCGGCGTGTCGCTGGGCGGCAATGTGCTGGCGAAATACCTTGGCGAACAGGGCAGCGCCGCCCTGCCCGCCGCCGCGGCAACGGTTTCTTCGCCGCTCGATTTGGGCGCCGGCAGCCGCCTGCTCGAAAGCGGGCTGTCGCGCCTGCTCTACACGCCCTATTTCATGCACACGCTGATGGGCAAAGTGCCGGCCGGCCGCCGCCGTTTCTGCCGCTCGCTGGCGGAGTTTGACAACCGCTACACCGCGCCGCTGCACGGTTTTGCCGATAAGGACGACTATTACGCCCAATCGTCCGCCAAGCCGCTGCTGAAAAACATTGCCGTGCCGACGCTGCTGCTGAACGCGCGCAACGATCCCTTTGTTCCCGCCGACAGCCTGCCTACTGCCGCCGATATCTCGCCCAGCGTCTGCCTGCTGCAGCCCGAGCACGGCGGCCATTGCGGCTTTGTCAGCGGCGGCGGCCGCGGCCACCTGCGCTGGCTGCCCGACACCCTGCTCGCTTTTTTCGACGGACTCGAGCGCCGGCGCGGTTAAACCGTTTTCAGGCTGTCTGTTATCCGCTTTAACCCAAATAAAGGCAGCCTGAAAACCAAAAGCAGCCTGAAAATCCCTTTCAGGCTGCTTTTAGCCGTTTTCCGCACAGTACCAATGCTTTTCGGTACAATGGCGCCCTTTTGATTTCCGGCACATTTCCATGAAACCCCATCAGGCACGCAAGCGCTTCGGCCAGAATTTCCTGCAGGACACGCGCATCATTCAGGACATCGTCAATGCCGTGCGGCCGCAGCCTGAAGACACCGTTATCGAAATCGGCCCCGGGCTGGCGGCAATTACCGAGCCGCTGTGCCGCCGCCTGAGCCGGCTGCATGTTTGCGAAATCGACCGCGACATCATCGCCTACCTGCGCGCGCAGCCCTTTGCCGCCAAACTGCAAATCCACGAAGGCGACGTGCTGCAGTTTGATTTTTCCGGCGTGCCCGGGCGCAAAAAAATCGTCGGCAACCTGCCCTACAATATTTCCACGCCGCTGCTGTTCAAGCTCAGCACCTATGCCGGCGAAATCGAAGACATGCACTTTATGCTGCAAAAAGAAGTGGTCGAGCGCATGGTGGCGCAGCCTGAAAGCAACGATTACGGCCGCCTGAGCGTGATGCTGCAGTATTTTTTCGATATGGAAAAACTGATCGACGTACCGCCCGAATCGTTTACGCCCGCGCCGAAAGTCGATTCGGCGGTGGTGCGCATGATTCCGCAGAGCGGCCGCATCGGCACCGCCGCCGATTTCGACGGCTTTGCCGCGCTGGTCAGACAGGCTTTTTCCCAACGGCGCAAAACCCTGCGCAACAATCTGAAAGGGCTGGCCGGCGAAGCAGACATGGCCGCCGCCGGCATCGACCCTCAGCAGCGTGCCGAAGCCGTCGCGCCCGAGCGCTACGTCGCCCTGAGCAACCGCCTGGCCGCGCAGGCAGCCTGAAAATGCCCGCCCTACTTTGGAGAACCCCATGGCAAAACCCGCTTCCGACATCGTGGTCAGCTTTCAAAACGTCCACAAACATTTCAACAACCTGCATGTAATCAACGGCGTCAGTCTCGACATCCGCAAAGGTGAAGTGGTGGTGGTGTGCGGCCCTTCTGGCAGCGGCAAATCGACGCTGATCCGCACCGTCAACCAGCTCGAGCCGGTGCAGGGCGGCGAAATCTGGGTGGACGGCGTCAATGTGGCCGACCCGAAAACCGATCTCAACCGCCTGCGCACCGAAGTCGGCTTTGTGTTCCAACACTTCAATCTTTATCCGCACCTGAGCGTGCTCGACAACATCACGCTCTCGCCGGTTAAAGTCAAAGGCCTGAGCAAGGCGGCGGCGGAAGAAAAAGCGCGTGCGCTGCTGGAAACGGTGGGGCTGGCGCACAAGGCCGACGCTTTTCCCACCGAGCTTTCCGGCGGCCAGCAGCAGCGTGTCGCCATCGCCCGCGGCCTGGCAATGGAGCCGCGCGTGATGCTGTTTGACGAGCCGACTTCGGCGCTCGACCCAGAAATGGTGGGCGAAGTGCTCAAAGTGATTAAAGAGCTGGCTTTCAGCGGCATGACCATGATGTGCGTTACCCACGAAATGGGCTTCGCCCGCGAAGCGGCCGACCGCATCGTGTTTGTCGATCAGGGGCAGATTCTCGAAGACTCGACGCCCGAACAGTTTTTCACCGCACCGAAAACCGAACGCGCGCGCCAGTTTCTGCGCCAGATTATGTCGCACTAAACCGCGACACCGATTCCCCGCACTCGGTTGTGGTTTTTCAGGCAGCCTGAAAACCTTGTTTGCGGTACAATCGCCCGCATATCGGACACACTCATTCTGAAAGGGCAAAATTATGATTACCATCACCAGCAATGCCGCCGAACGCATCCGCGACTTTCTCGAAAAACGCGGCAAAGGCGAAGGCGTGCGCTTGGGCGTGAAAACCAGCGGCTGCTCGGGCTTGGCCTACACCGTCGAATTCGCCGACACCGTCGATCCCGACGACTTGGTTTTTGAAGAACACGGCGTCAAAGTATTCGTCGATCCCAAAAGCCACGTTTATTTGGACGGCACCGAACTGGACTACGCCAAAGAAGGCTTGCAGGAAGGCTTTAAGTTCCAAAACCCGAACGTGAAAGAGTCTTGCGGCTGCGGCGAAAGTTTCCACGTTTGATTTGGCCAGACGCGCAATAAAAGCAGCCTGAAAAGCCGATTGGTGCTTTTCAGGCTGCTTTTTTGCATGCTTGGTTTGAGCCATATTGCCTGCAAGCGGCAATACGCCACCGCCCTACCCTGCCGGTTTCGTCTAGGCAGGCACGCCGGACAACACGAAAAAACAAGGGAAACCGAAAACGGTTTCCCTTGAATCATTGCGGCTGCGGCGGATTAGGCCAGAGCGGCTTTGGCTTTTTCAACCAGCTGCGCGAAGGCGGCTTTGTCGAATACGGCCAAGTCTGCCAATACTTTGCGGTCCAGCTCGATGGCGGCGCGTTTCAGGCCGTTCATGAATTTGCTGTAAGACAGGCCGTTTTGGCGGGCGCCGGCATTGATACGGGCGATCCACAGCTGGCGGAACTGGCGTTTGCGCTGGCGGCGGTCGCGGTAGGCGTACTGGCCTGCTTTCATTACCGCCTGCTTGGCAACGCGGTAGACGTTTTTACGGCGGCCGCGGTAGCCTTTGGCCAATGCTAATACTTTTTTATGACGGGCTCGTGCGGTTACACCGCGTTTTACGCGTGGCATGTTTCAATCTCCTTATGCGTAGGGCAACATTTTGGCAACAGAAGCCAAATCGCGGTCGTTCACCATAGAGGTGCCGCGCAGCTGGCGTTTGTTTTTGGTGGTTTTCTTGGTCAGAATGTGGCGTTTGAACGCGTGGGCGCGTTTCACGCCGCCGTTGCCCAGCACTTTGAAGCGTTTTTTCGCGCTGGATTTGGTTTTCATTTTAGGCATGGAAAACTCCGGGTTACTTATAGGATAAGGCAGAAGGAGGCGGAAAAATCCGCACTTGAAACCCGCTGCCACGGTTTTTGCCGCTGAAAAACGCCTTTCGCGCGCGGCGGATGCGAAAGGCGCGGGATTATAGGCTTATTTCTTTTTCGGCGCAATCATCATCACCATCTGACGGCCTTCCATTTTCGGGAACTGCTCCACTTGGCCGATTTCCGCCAAATCTTCTTTCACGCGCTCGAGCAGTTGGGCGCCCAGCTGCTGGTGCGCCATCTCGCGGCCGCGAAAACGCAGGGTAACTTTGACTTTGTCGCCTTCGCTCAAAAAGCGCACGATGTTGCGCATTTTGATTTGGTAATCGCCTTCGTCGGTGCCCGGGCGGAATTTGATTTCCTTAATCTGCACCTGCTTCTGTTTTTTCTTGGCTTCGTCGCGTTTTTTCGACTGCTCGTATTTGTATTTGCCAAAGTCCATCAGCTTGCACACAGGCGGTTTGGCGGTGGGGGAAATCTCCACCAGGTCCACGTCCTGCTCTTCGGCCAATGCGAGGGCTTCTTTTACGGATACCACGCCGAGCTGTTCGCCCGTACCACTGATTAAACGCACTTCTTTGGCGGTGATTTCGCCGTTGATACGTGCTTCGCGTTCTTGTGCGATGATAAATCTCCTGTCTGGTTTCGGATTGGCGCAGCCTTGACGGTATTTTCAGGCTGCCTGTTTTTCAGACTGCCGCTGCTGCGCGAAAAGCCGCGATTATAGCAAAATTTGCCTTTACTACGGCAATTTTCTGTTTAACGGCGCTTTTTTGCCGCAAGCGCCGCCAAGCGGCCGGCGGCAGCGTTTGGGGCGGCGCGCAAAGTCCGCTTATAATCTCCACCTTTGCCTGTCTGCGCCCGCGTCTGCAGGCAGCCTGAAAACACGGGAGTGCTTGATCCATGATTCGATTCGAATCCGTATCCAAAACCTATCAGGGCGGTTTTCAGGCTCTGAAAAACGTCAGCTTCGCCATTGCCAAAGGCGAGATGATTTTCATCGCCGGCCATTCCGGCGCCGGCAAATCGACGGTGCTGAAGCTGATTTCCGGCATCACCCGCCCCAGCGGCGGCCGCGTGCTGATGAACAAACAGGACATCGGCCGCCTTTCCGACAACCAGCTGTGCTACCTGCGCCAGCACATCGGCATCGTATTCCAAGACCACAAAATCCTGTTTGACCGCAACGTGCTGGAAAACGTGCTGCTGCCCTTGCGGATTATCGGTTACGACAGCAAAACCGCCGACAAACGCGCCCGCATCGCGATTGAAAAAGTCGGTTTGGGTGGCCGTGAAACCGCCGACCCGCGCGGTCTCTCCGGCGGTGAGCAGCAGCGTCTGTGCATCGCCCGCGCCGTCGTCCACCAGCCCAGCCTGCTGATTGCCGATGAACCTTCGGCCAACCTCGACCGTGCCTACGCGCTCGACATTATGGAACTGTTTAAAACCTTTCACGAAGCCGGCACCACCGTCATCGTGTCGGCGCACGACGAAACCCTGATGCAGGACTACGGCCACCGCATCCTGCGCCTGCAGGAAGGCAGGTTCGCATCATGAATTATCTGTCGCTCCATTGGGAAAGCGCCCGCCGCGCCGCCGCCTATTTCTTCAAACAGCCGCTGGCCGCGCTGATGATACTCGCCATGCTCGCCATCGCCATGACCCTGCCGCTAACGCTCTACTTGGGCGTGCAAAGCAGCAAAAACGTGCTCGACCGCCTAAGCGGCGTGCCGCAGATCACCCTGTATATGGACATGGGCGCCGCCGGCGCGGATACCGACGCCGTGCAAAAACTGCTCGCCGGCGACCCGCGGGTAAAAGAGAGCCGTTTTGTTGCCAAAGCCGAAGGGCTGGAAGAAATGAAAGCGGCGATGGGCACGCAGGAAGTGGTGTCGATGCTCGACGAAAACCCGCTGCCCGACGCCTTTGTCATCACCCCCGCCGATGCCGACCCGCAGGCGGTGCTCGCGCTGCAAAAAGACCTTGCCGCCTATCCGATGGTGGAAAGCACCCAGCTCGACCAGGAATGGATGCAGACCCTCTACCGTCTCAACACCCTGGCCAACCAGATTTTCTGGTTTCTGGCGGTAACGCTGGGCTTTGCCTTCGTGCTGGTGGCGCACAACACCATCCGCCTGCAGATTCTCAGCCGCAAAGAAGAAATCGAAATCACCAAACTGCTGGGCGCGCCCTCTTCCTTTGTGCGCCGCCCCTTTCTCTACCAGGCCGCCTGGCAGAGCCTGCTTTCCGCCCTGCTCAGCCTTATCCTGTGCACCTGGCTGATGGCGCAGACCCGCCCGCTGATTACCCAGATTTTCCAGCCCTACGGCATCAATCTGCAGTGGCGCACTTTCTATTGGTGGGAAACGGTATCGGTGCTGATCGTCGTCTGCCTGCTCGGCATCGCCGGCGCCTGGGCCGCCACCCGCCGCCACCTGATCGGCTTCAAAGCGCGGCGCCATTAAACCCGCCCAAACGCACAACACCCGTTTCAGGCTGCCTGAAACGGGTGTTTCGCCGCAAAAGCAGCCTGAAAACCGCTTAAACCGTTTTCAGGCTACCTTTTTGCATTTACGCATGCGTGTGCAGCGCGGCGTAAATCTTTTCCGCCAGTGCGCGGCTGATGCCTTCGGTTTGGGCAAGGTCGTCGATGCTGGCGGCCTGGATGCCGCGCAGGCCGCCGAAGCGGGTGAGCAGGGCGGCTTTACGTTTGCTGCCGATGCCGGCGATGTCGTTGAGCGACGATGTGATGCGGGCTTTGTCGCGTTTTTTGCGGTGGCCGGTGATGGCGAAGCGGTGGGATTCGTCGCGCACGGTTTGCAGCAGGTGCAGGGCGGGGCTGTTGTCGGGCAGGCGCAGGGTGCGGTTTTGGAAGGGCAGGATCAGTTCTTCCAAGCCGGCTTTGCGCTCGGGGCCTTTGGCGATGCCGATCAGCGGGATGCTCAGGCCGAGTTCTTCCCAAACTTCGAGCGCCATGCCGATTTGGCCTTTGCCACCGTCGATCAGCACGGCGTCCGGCCAGCGCACGATTTCGCCGTTGGCCTGGGCTTCGGCGAGTTTGCCGTAGCGGCGGGTGAGCACTTCGCGCATGGCGGCGTAGTCGTCGCCGGCTTTGGCGGTGGTGATGTTGTAGCGGCGGTATTGGGCGGGCTGGATGGCGTGTTCGTCGTACACCACGCAGGATGCGACGGTGGCTTCGCCCTGGGTGTGGCTGATGTCGAAGCATTCGAGCCGCTGCAATTCGGCTTCGGGCAGGCCGATGAGTTCGGCCAGCGCGGCGGTGCGCCGGATCTGGCTGCTGTTTTGCAGCAGGTGGCGCGACAGGGCAAGGCGGGCGTTCTGCACCGCCATGTCGAGCCATACTTTGCGCTCGCCGCGCGTGTTGGAAACGAATTGGACGGCCTTGCCGTGCTCGCTGCTGACGGCTTCCTGCAGGCTTTCAGGCAGCCTGAAATTGCTGATGACGAGATCGGGCTTGGTTTTGCCCAGATAGTGCTGGGCGGCGAAGGCTTCGGCGTAGTCCTGGCCGTTGGGATCGGGGTCGTGGCGGGTGTCGGGAAAGAAGTTTTTGTCGCCGACGTGGCGGCCGCCGCGAATGCTGGTCCAGTTGATGCACACGCCTCCCTGCTCTACTGCCAGCGCGAGAATATCGATATTGTGCGGGGCGTCGGGGTTGCGGCTGTCGATAAACTGGCGGCTCTGCACCAGCCCCAGCGCCTGCAACTGGTCGCGGTAGCGCGCGGCTTCTTCAAACTGCAGATTGGCGGCGGCCTGCTGCATTTTGTGCTGCAAAGTCTGGCTCAGCACATCGGTGCGGCCGTTGAGAAAAGCGGCGGCTTCTTCCACCGTGGCGCGGTAGTCGTCTGCCGAAATCGCGCCCACGCACGGCGCGGAGCAGCGCTTGATCTGGTGCAGCAGGCAGGGGCGCTCGCGGTGGGCAAACACGCTGTCTTCGCAGGTGCGCAGCTGGAACACTTTTTGCAGCACCTCGATGCTGTCGCGCACCGCGTAGCCATTGGGATAGGGGCCGAAATACTGGTGCGGCTTTTTCAGGCTGCCCCGGTAGTAGGCCATCTGCGGGAACTCGTGGCCGGAGAGCATCAGATAGGGATAGGATTTGTCGTCGCGAAACAGGATATTGTATTTGGGCGACAGCGACTTAATCAGATTATTTTCCAGAATCAGCGCCTCGGCTTCGCTGCGGGTAACGGTAATCTCCACCCGCGCCACCTGTTTGACCATCAGCGCGATGCGCGGCGAATGGCCGGCGGTTTTCTGGAAATAGCCCGACACTCGCCGCTTCAGGTTCACCGCCTTGCCCACATACAGCACCGAGCCGTCGGCGGCAATCATGCGGTACACCCCCGGCAGTGCGGGCAGGGTTTTCAGAAACAGGGCAAGGTCAAATTCGGAATCGGGCGTGTTCATGGGGGCGGATTATAAGGCAGCCTGAAACAGTTTTCAGGCTGCCTTATATTAACTCAACTTAACATTGGTAGACTTAACATTGGTATTGTTCTTGCTTGATTTCTATAGCATGTCTTTACCTTGATTAACCGAATTGAAAGGACGATTTGATGAAACGCCTGCCGTTTTCCGTTGCCCGCCTGCCGTTAATGGGTCTATTTGCCGCCGTACTGCTTGCTTCTTGCGCCCGCCCCCTGCCGCCCTTGGAATGGGAAAGTGTCGGCGGCAGCCGCTCCGACGGCACCGTCAAACTGTCCTACAAAAAAGGCTGGAAAGACACTCGTCTGCCTGATAACGATGCTGCGCTGGAAATGGCGAAAAAACGCTGCAAAGCGTGGGGCTACAGCTATGCCGAAGCATTTGACGGCGAAACCGAAAGCTGCCTGATGCAGGCGCACGGCAAACGGCGCACCGTATGCACCCTGTGGCGGCACACCCGCGAATACCAATGCATGACCGAAAGCCATTCCCTGCGCGGCAGCAAAACCGGCGGCGAAAACACGCAGAACATCGTTATCCAACTGCAACCGCAATAAGCGTTTGCCCAATGACAAAAGGCAGCCTGAAAACCTTTTCAGGCTGCCTTTCGCTATATAATCGCCGCCTTTTCCGTTTTCCCCGTTCCGCCATGAGCCAGCGCCCCTTAAGAATTTTAGGCATCGACCCCGGCAGCCGCAGCACCGGTTTCGGCATTATCGACGTTATCGGCCGCGAGCAGGTTTATGTGGCTTCAGGCTGCATCAAAACCATCCCCAAAGACGAGCTGGCCGGCCGCATCGGCGTGATCGTCGAGCATATCGACGAGTTGATCGCCACCTACCACCCCGCACAGGCAGCGGTGGAGCAAGTGTTTGTTAACGTCAATCCCGCCGCCACGCTGATGCTCGGCCAGGCGCGCGGTGCGGCGCTGGCGGCGCTGGTGCTGCGCGGGCTGCCGGTTTACGAATACACCGCGCTGCAGGTCAAGCAGTCGGTGGTCGGGCGCGGCAAGGCGGCCAAAGAGCAGGTGCAGCATATGGTGGTGCAGATGCTGAATCTCTCCGGCACGCCGCAGGCCGACGCCGCCGACGGTCTGGCCGTCGCCATCACCCACGCGCTGCGCCACCACGGCCTCGCCGGACGGCTGGGCGGCCTGCAGATTAAGGGCGGACGGCTGCAGCCGTAAACGCCGGACAAGGCAGCCTGAAAAACCTGTTTTCCGCCTTTCAGGCTGCCTTGCCGAAGCCTTTTGGCGGCCGCAGGCAGAAGTAGGTCAGCAGCATGCTGCACGGCCAGACCAAAACCCAGCTTGGAATCAGCGTGATCACGGCAACGCAGGAAGTCAGTCCCCACAGCAGCGAAGCGGCAAACAACCTGCGCCGCCAGCGCGGATGCCATGCCCGATCGTACAGCATCCAGCCCGCCATACCGGCGGCGGCCGCAGCAATCAATGCACAAAACAGGTTCCACGGCAGCAATACCATCAGGAATAGGCCAAAGATTTCGCTCCGGTCTCCCAGTGTGCTGAAAAACACCAAAAAAGCCAGATTCGATGCGGCGCCGGTCAGCAGGTTGCCGGCAAGCGCCGTCTGCACCGCGCGCCACCAGCTGCGTTCTGTTTGATTGTCCATCATCGTCCTTTCAGGCTGCCTGGCCGGGCATGATTATAGCCAAAGCCCCGCGCCGCTTCCTGTATAATGCGCCGTTTTCCCATTTCGGGTTTTCAGGCAGCCTGAAAAGCCCGGCGAAAGAGATTATGAAGTTTATCGACGAAGCCAAAATCGAAGTGGCGGCCGGACGCGGCGGCAACGGCGCGGCCAGCTTCCGCCGCGAAAAATTCGTGCCGCGCGGCGGCCCCGACGGCGGCGACGGCGGACGCGGCGGCAGCGTGTTTGCGGTGGCCGACGAAAACACCAACACGCTGGTGGAATACCGTTTTATCAAACGCTACCAAGCCAAAAACGGCGAAAAAGGCCACGGCTCCGACCGCTACGGCGCGGGCGCCGACGACATCGAACTGAAAATGCCCGTCGGCACGCTGATCCGCGACATCGACACCGACGAAACCGTCGCCGATCTCACCCGCCACGGCCAGCGCGTCTGCCTGGCGCGCGGCGGCAAAGGCGGGTTGGGCAACCTGCATTTCAAATCGTCGGTCAACCGCGCGCCCAAGCAGGCCACGCCGGGCGAAGAAGGCGAAAGCCGCCGCCTGCTGTTGGAACTGAAAGTGCTGGCCGACGTCGGCCTGTTGGGCATGCCCAACGCCGGCAAATCGACGCTGATTAGCGCTGTTTCCGCCGCCCGCCCGAAAGTGGCCGACTACCCCTTCACCACCCTGCACCCCAATCTCGGCGTGGTGCGGCTGGACGAAAACCACAGCTTTGTGATGGCCGACATCCCGGGTCTGATCGAAGGCGCCGCCGAAGGCGCGGGGCTGGGACACCGCTTTCTCAAACACCTCTCGCGCACCGGCCTGCTGCTGCACGTGGTCGATCTGGCGCCGTTTGACGACAGCGTCGATCCCGCCGCCGAAGCGCTGGCCATCGTCAACGAGCTGCGCAAATACGACGCCGAACTCTACGACAAACCGCGCTGGCTGGTGCTGAACAAACTGGACATGCTCAGCCCCGAAGAAGCCGCCGCGCGCAAAGCCGCTTTCCTTGAAGCCACCGGCTGGCAGTTCCCCGCGCCAGACGACCGTTTCGGCTTCGACACCGAAACCCCGCGCCTATTTGAAATCAGCGCGCTGGCGCATCAGGGCACGCAGGAATTGGTGCGCCAAATCGGGCTGTATCTGGCGGAGAAACGGCGGCAGGCGGCGGAAGAAGCTGCCAAGCAGCCTGAAAGGGCAGACAATGAAACGGCCGCCGGCCAGACCGATTTGTCGGTGCTGAAAGCGGAATAACTTCAGAATTGGCACGCCGCATGTTTGGCGGATAAACTTGTTGGTTTTTTACGATACGAAAGGAACGACTAATGGACTTAGGAAAACTGCTTAACTTCATCATAACGGCCGCCATTGTGTTTGCCGGCTACAAATATTTCAGCACCGGCGACATTACCTTTGTGCCGCCCAACCAGGAAACCGTGCGCAAGCTGGCGCAGCCGATCGTGGACAAACTGCCGCCCGGAACCCATCTGACGGTAGGCCAATCCTGCGCCCGAACCAGCGGCGGCTACATCAAGAAGGGTGTGTTTACTTGCGAAATCAATGTATTCAGCGACCGCTCTTCCTACGCCAAAGCGCTAAGAAGCTATAAAGTCAAGGTTACCAAGGAAAATGGTGAATGGGTGCTCGTTAAAGGTTGGTTTGAGATCGTCAAATAAACCCGCCCGCGTTTCAGGCTGCCTGAAACCGCAAACGGCACGGCAAAACCGGCTTTCAGGCTGCCTGAAAGCCGGTTTTGCCGTGTTTTCGTTTTATGGCCTTAGCCGATCCATCAATCGATCAGCCCCAACTCGCGCAAGCCGCGGGCGATGCCGTCTTCTGCGGCGGCGGGGCAGACGTGGCGGGCAACGGCTTTGAGTTCGGCAGGGGCATTGCCCATGGCAACGCCGAAACCGACGGCTTCGAGCATTTCCCGATCGTTTAGGCCGTCGCCAAAGGCCATGGCGTCGGCCATTTCCAAACCCAGCGCGTTCAAGGCGGCGCGGATGCCGCGGGCTTTGGAGCCGGCGCGCTCGATAATGTCCACTCCTTGCGGGTGCCAGCGCACGGTTTTCAGCTGCGGCAGCAGCAGCGCGGCAATTTCGGCGTCGCGGCTTTCGGGATAAAAGGCCAGCATCTGATATACCGGTTCGCGGCCGACATGGCCGCTGTCCGCTTCATAGGGAATCGCCAGATCGCCGAGTGAGCGGTGCAGCGGCTCGTCGGCGGCCGCCACGCTGATGCGCTCGGCGGAAACGAAGCCGTGGCTGATGCCGTGTGCTTTCAGGCTGCCTGAAACCGCTTCGGCCTGCACCGGCGGCATGGCAAACTGCGCCAGCGGCCGGCCGCGGTATTCGACGTATTGGCCGTTGACCGCCACCAACATCTCCATGCCGGTATCGTCCATCAGGCGGCGGATTGGCTCGGGCAGCACGGCGGGGGTGCGGCCGGTGGCGATGGCGGTGATGATGCCGCGCGCGTTCAACTGGTGCAGTGCATCGCGGGTGGAAGCGGGAATGCGGCGCTCGTGTTTGAGATAGAGCGTGTCGTCGATATCGAAAAAAACGATTTTGGGCGGCATGGTTCAATCCAACAGTTCGGCAGGAATGCGGCACACCGGTATCGGCTGGATTTTGTGCTGGGCGGCGCGGTTGAGACGGGTGTAAATATCAAACACCTGCTGCTGGCGGCCGGCAAACTCTTCGCGCGCCCTGCCCGCTTCATGCTGCGCCATCGCCCATTCCAGCTCGGGATAGCTCGCGCCCATCTGCTCTTCATCGGTGCGCTCACCGTCCCACAGGCCGTCGGTCGGCGCGGCGGCGCGGATGGATTCGGACACATCCAGCGCTTCGGCCAGCCGGTATACCTGCGATTTGAGCAAATCGGCAATCGGGCTGACATCGACGCCGCCGTCGCCGTATTTGGTGAAAAAGCCGACGCCAAAATCTTCAACCTTATTGCCGGTGCCGGCCACCAGCAGGCCGTGGGTTTGGGCGTAGTAATAAAGCGTGCTCATGCGCAGGCGCGAGCGGGTGTTGGCCAGCGCCAGTTCCTGCTGCTTAGCATCCGGCAGCGCCACGCTGCGCTCGAACTCTTCAAACAGCGGCGTCAGATCGGCGCTGATGGCACGTACATTGGAAAACTGCCGTTGCAGCGCGGCGATGTGGTTGCGGGCGCGCTCGAGCTGGTCGGCCTTTTGGCGGATGGGCATATCGACGCACAGCAGCTGCACGCCGCTTCTGGCGCACAGCGCGGACACCACCGCCGAATCGACGCCACCGGAAATACCGACGGCGTAACCGCGCACGCCGGCACCGTCGGCGTAGTCTTTGAGCCAGCCTGAAATATGGCGGATAAGAGCTTCTGTCTGCATGATGTTTCCTTTGGGTTGCGCTTGGATGTTTTCAGGCTGCCTGTGTATGCGGGCAGCCTGAAAAACGTTTGTGCAAAAACCGCCGCCCGCTTGCGGTGGCGGGCGGCGCGGGTTTATTGGGCAGACTGCATCGCCTGCTGCCATTCCTTACATTGCGTTTCGGTTTCTTCCAGCATCGCATCGGCCGCTTCCTGCCCCTGCAGGTCTTTGGTAACGGCATAGCGGTCGGCCATGCTCTGCTGCCAGGCCGAGAGCGCGGCCTTTTCCTTGCCGCCGCCCTGCTCCAGCACCGTGCCCAAACCCAGCTGCACCGACAGATCCAGCTGTTTCCATTGCGCCTGGTCGAGCTTGGCGTACTGCGTCAGCGCATCGGCGCAAACGGCCGGCAGTTTGCCCGAAGATTTGCCGCCGCAGCCGGCCAATGCCGCCAGTGCCAACAGCATCATTGTGGTGGTTTTCATGGTTTTCTCCCGCAGATAAAAGCCGTCTGTCAAAAGTGCGGGAATTCTAACAGCATCGCCGCCCGCTGCCAAAGGCAGCCTGAAAAGACTACAATCACCGCATGCCTGTTTTTAACAAGGAAAAACCGTGAAGCCCGCCGCCATGATGAAACTGCAAACCGTCTGCTCGCTCGCCACCATCACCGCCCTGTGCCTGTGGTGGCGGATCGGCGATGCCGCCACGCCGGCAGCCGGCGCGGTGCTGCTGGCCGCCAACGCCGTCTACTGGTGGCTGGCGTGGAAACTGGGCGCCGCCGCCCGCAGCGCCCGCGAACGCTTCGACGCCGCACCCGACGAAACCCGCCGTTGGATGGCCGAACATCTCAGCGGCCGGCGCATTGCCGATATCAAAACCCTGCGCGAGCATTACGGCCTGTCGCTGCGCGATGCGGTGGCGGTGCTCGATGCCTATCGCGCAGACGACAAAGCAGCCTGAAAAAGCGGCACCCGTCTTTTCAGGCTGCCTTGGCACGCCTGAAAAGCCTGCCGAATTCGGGTATAATCCGCCCTTTCAGGCTGCCTGAGAGGGCGGCTTTTTTTTGGGAAAAGACACAAAAATGACCGAACAGACAGTAACCGCCGCATACGGCGCCGACAGCATTCAGGTATTGGAAGGTTTGGAAGCCGTGCGCAAGCGCCCGGGCATGTATATCGGCGACACGCAGGACGGCAGCGGCCTGCACCACATGGTGTTTGAAGTGCTGGACAACGCCATCGACGAAGCGCTGGCCGGCCACTGCGACAAAATCACCGTCGCCATCAATTCCGACAACTCCATCACCATCGAAGACAACGGCCGCGGCATCCCCACCGGCATCCACCCCAAAGAAGGCCGCTCCGCCGCCGAAGTGATCATGACCGTGCTGCATGCCGGCGGCAAGTTCGACAACAACAGCTACAAAATCTCCGGCGGCCTGCACGGCGTGGGCGTGTCGGTGGTCAATGCACTCTCCGACTGGCTGCGGCTGACCATCTGGCGCGAGGGCAAAGAGCATTTCGTCGAATTCCGCAACGGCGAAGCGGTCGAACCCTTGAAAGTGGTGGGCGACTGCCCGGCCGGCAAACACGGCACCCGCGTGCAGTTTCTCGCCAGCGAAGACACCTTCGGCCTGGTGGAATACAAATTCGACATTCTCGCCAAACGCATCCGCGAGCTCTCTTTCCTAAACAACGGCGTCGGCATCGAGCTGACCGACAAGCGCGACGGCAAACACGAAAACTTCGCCTTCTCCGGCGGCGTGGCCGGCTTCGTGCAGTATATGAACCGCAACAAAACGCCGCTGCACGACAAAGTGTTCTACGCTTTCGGCGAGAAAGACGGCATGAGCGTCGAATGCGCCATGCAGTGGAACGACAGCTATCAGGAAAACGTGCAGTGCTTCACCAACAACATCCCGCAGCGCGACGGCGGCACCCACCTGACCGCGCTGCGCCAAGTGATGACGCGCACCATCAACCAATACATTGAAGCCAACGAAATCGCCAAAAAAGCCAAAATCGAAACCGCCGGCGACGATATGCGCGAAGGGCTAACCTGCATTTTGTCGGTGAAACTGCCCGATCCCAAATTCTCGTCGCAAACCAAAGACAAACTGGTGTCCAGCGAAATCGGCCCCGTGGTCAATGAAGTTTTGAGCGCCGCGCTGCACGACTTTCTCGAAGAAAATCCGAACGACGCCAAAATCATCACCGGCAAAATCATCGACGCCGCCCGCGCCCGCGAAGCCGCCCGCAAAGCGCGCGAAATCACCCGCCGCAAAGGCGTGATGGACGGCTTGGGCCTGCCCGGCAAACTGGCCGACTGCCAGGAAAAAGACCCGGCGCTGTCCGAGCTTTACTTGGTGGAGGGCGATTCGGCCGGCGGTTCCGCCAAGCAAGGGCGCGACCGCAAATTCCAAGCCATCCTGCCCTTGAAAGGCAAAATCCTGAACGTGGAAAAAGCCCGCTTCGAGAAAATGCTCGCCAGCCAGGAAGTCGCCACCCTGATTACCGCGCTGGGCACCAGCATCGGCAAAGAAGAGTTTAATCTGGAAAAACTGCGCTACCACCGCATCATCATCATGACCGATGCCGACGTGGACGGCGCCCATATCCGCACCCTGCTCCTAACCTTCTTCTACCGCCAGATGCCCGAATTGATTGAGCGCGGCTATGTGTACATCGCCCAACCGCCGCTTTACAAAGCCAAGCACGGCAAGCAGGAGCGCTACCTGAAAGACGAAGCCGAAAAAGACGAATTTTTGCTCGGTCTGGCCGTTGATAAAGCCCGCATCGAATCCGCCGGCCGCGTCATTGAAGGCGCCGAGCTGGCCAAAACCGCGCGCAAATTCCTGAAAGCCCGCAGCACCATCGCCCAAGAAAGCCGCGTGATCGACGCCGCCGTATTGCGCGCGCTCTTGGACGTGCCCGCCGTCAGCCTGGCCGACGAAGCCGCCGCCCAAGCCGCCATCGCCGCGCTCTCCGCCGTGCTGCAGCACGAAGAAGTGGCGCTGGAACATGTTGCCGGACAAGAAGGCGGCCACTTCCTGAAAATCACCCGCAAGCTGCACGGCAACGTGATGGTGAGCTATCTCGACCAGAAATTCCTCGACAGCAAAGCCTACCAAACCCTTTCCTCCACCGCCGCCGCACTCGCCGCGCTCGAATTTTCCGCGCCGCTGCAGGTATTCAAAGGCGACGCCGAACCGCTTCAGGCTGCTTCCTTTGAAGACGCGCTCGACCTGCTGCTCGCCGGCGCGCAAAAAGGCCTGATGATCCAGCGCTACAAAGGCTTGGGCGAGATGAACCCCGAGCAGCTGTGGGAAACCACCATGGATCCCACCGTCCGCCGCCTGCTGAAAGTGCGCATCGAAGACGCCATCGCCGCCGACGAAGTGTTCGTTACCCTGATGGGCGACGAAGTCGAACCGCGCCGCGCCTTTATCGAAAACAACGCGCTGGTGGCACAGAATATCGACGCCTAAACCGGCACCAACAGGCAGCCTGAAAACAGAAAACCGCTGTTCAGGCTGCCTTTCCCGTATCAAAGCAGCCTGAAAACCTATCAAGCCCCAACCGACTTTCAGGCTGCCTGAAAACCCGCAAAGGAACCCCAATGAAATACATCCACACCACCGCAGAAACCCTCGAGCACCTGCGCAAGCAGGCGAAAAAGCGCCAGAGCAAACAAGGCGGGCAGATGTCCGATTTGCTGAACGCCGCCGCCAAAGAAGCCAAATACCAGAATTGGTCGCACGCCCAAGAATGCTACGCCGCCGGCGAGCGCTACGGCCGCACCCCGCTCACCGAAGAGTGCTTCGTGCTCGAGCGCCACACGCTCGACGGCCAGGACTACGTAACCGCCACCGGCTTTGAAACCGCCGAACCCTCCGCCTTTTTGCTGTTCAACAACGACCGCGGCGATGCCTGGCTCTACGACGTATTCAGCGGCCAAGCACTGTGCATCCTGCTGCACCGCAAGCCCTGCGAACTCATGCCCATCCGCTATCAGGAGCGCCGTTTCGACATTCCCTGGGACGGCGAAATCGACCGCAGCGTCGCCATCCCCAGTCTTGAACCCGCCACCGACGCCGCCCGCGCCAAGCTCGGCTCGATCTACATTTTCCCCGAATACGTCGCCCTGATGCTCGACGATCTCGGCAGCCAGGCCGAACGGCAGGCGCGCGAATTCCACCAGCAGCTCAAGTTTGAAACCGACGGCCAAAAGCCGGTGTAAACCGCAGCCCGAAACGGTAAAAAGCAGCCTGAAAACCGGATACGCGGCTTTCAGGCTGCTTTTTGCTCTGCGGCAAAGCACCCGGGCATTGGGCAGCCTGAAAATCTTTCAAGCTGCTTTTGGCACCGGCGCCATGCCGCCATCCACTGCGGATGGGCCGTTTAAATCACAAAGCCGCCGTCCGCCACCGCTTCCTGCGGCTGCTTGCGGTACTGGCCGGGCGAGATGCCGTATTCTTTTTTAAACGCTTTGCCGAAATGGGTTTCCGAGCTGAAACCCACCGACAGCGCGATCGACAGCACCGAATCGGCACGCTGTTTCAGCAGCAGCGCGGCCTGCTGCAGGCGGATGCGGCTGACAAAGGCGTGCGGGCTGCTGCCGGTTTGCTGGCGGAACAGGCGCATCAGGTGGGCGCGCGACATTTTGGCCGCAGCGGCCATGTCTTCAACGTTCCACGGTTTTTCAGGCTGCTCGATCACCGCTTGGATCAGGCCGCGCAGGCGTTTGTCGCGCCAGCCTTTGAGTACGCCGTCGGGCAGCTCCTGCCCTTCCTGCGCCAGATAGGCGCGCAGCATCAGCACCAGCAGCACCGCCGACAGCGCGTTCACCACCGAAGTCGAACCCTGCCGCAGGCCGGCGGCTTCACCCTTGAGCATTTCCACCAGATAGCACAGTTCGGGACTTTCCAAATTCAAACGCAGCATAGCGGGCAGGCCGGCAATCAGTTCGGCCTGCTGCTCGTATTCGAAACGGGCGCAGAAAAGCTGCATTTGGCCGCCTTCGCCGCTGCTGCTTTTCACGGTAAACGCGCCTTGCCGGCTGCTCTCTACCGTGTCGTCGCAGTTGCCGCAGCCGGCGCTGCTGCTGAGCACATGGCCGGCGGTGCGCGGGAAAAAGACGATGTCGCCTTGCTGCAAAAGCCGCGCCTGGTTTTCGCCGTCGATCTTAATCCAGCCCGAACCGCGGGTAACGATGTGCACCACACCGCGCACGCGGCTGGCTTCGTGGCGCACATACCATGCGCCCTGAAACAGGCATTGGGTGTCCACGCTGCCCGCCAGTTGTGCCAATTCGACCAGTTTGTCCAACACATCCATCGTTTTTCACCATTCTTTGAGACGATTTGCAGATTATTATACGCAGATTATCACCATAATCCGCAGCGTCAACCCAATCACGAAAGGAAATACCATGTTTGCCAACTGGCCCGAACACACCGCCCATGTGAAAAAATCTTTTGCCGCGCTGGGCAAAAACCATCCGAAAATGCTGCAGGCCTACGGCGCGCTCGAACAGGCCGCTGCCGCCGAAGCGCTGGACGAAAAAACGCGCGAGCTGATTGCGATCGCCGTCGCCATCACCACCCGCTGCGAAAGCTGCATCAGCGTCCACGCCGAGAAAGCCGCCAAAGCCGGCGCCACCGACAGCGAAATCGCCGGCGCACTGGCCACCGCCATCTCGCTGAACGCCGGCGCTGCCTACACCTACGCCCTGCGCGCGCTGGAAGCCATCGACAGCCAACGCTAAAACGCAACGGCATACAGGCAGCCTGAAAACCGATTTGCCGCTTTCAGGCTGCCTGCAAAAACCGGCTGCGCTGGCACGGCCAAACAGTCCGCGCTACAATTCGCGCCGTTTCATACTTCACACGGAGAACCGCCATGAAAACAATGTCCCGCCTGATGCTGCTTGCCGCTGTTGCCGCGCTGTCTGCCACTGCCCAAGCCGCACCGAAGGCCACGCCGCAAACCGCCGCCAAGGCCGCCGCACAGCCGGCCAAAGCCAAAGGCATCTGGATAGACGTGCGCACGCCTGAAGAGTTTGCCGAAGGCCATATCCAGGGTGCCGTCAATATTCCCGTTGACCAAATCGCCGGCAAAATCGCTGCCGTCAGCCCCAATAAAAACGCGCCCATCAATCTTTACTGCCGCAGCGGCCGCCGTGCCGAAGCCGCATTGCAGGAACTGAAAAAAATGGGTTACACCCAAGTCAGCAACCACGGCGGTTATCAAGATTTGCTGAAAAAAGGCGTACGCTAGGCGCAAAAGGACACCAAAACACACACTGCCACAGCCGTTCGGGAAACCGGACGGCTTTTTTCAGGCTGCTTTTCCCGCCAAGCAGCCTGAAAGGCTTGCGGATCGTCCGCCCAGCCCTTACGTTTTCAGGCATGATGTAAAGAAAAATTAAGCCGGTTAACAGCCGCTTCTTCCCAAAACTGCACAATACCCGATTTCAAGGGGTTCGCCCTTTGGGGCAGCCTGAAAACGGCTTTGCACAGTTTTGCCGAAAACATGTGTTTTTTCTAGGCATTTGTTGTCATAATCCGCCGCTGTCGAATTTGTTCCATAAACATAATAGGCGGTTATCCGCCGCAGGGTGCACGCCACATGAAACGCGTTTTTCTGTTTGCCGCTACAATTGCCGCGATGATGCTGCAACTGGGGGCGGTATTGGCATTTTTAGGCTGGAGCAGCGGTGTAAACACGCTCTCGAGCCTATTTTATTTTGCACTGCTGGCGGTGGCCAGTGCCTTAATATCCGTGCTGCTTTCCAAAACTTTGGCTCAAAATTCGGTTGGCGCCCAAGTGGTTGGCGAAGCAAAAAACGATACGGAAATATGGCTGCTGCAATGCGTGCGGGATTTGTCGCAGCAATGGGATTTGCAGCCGCCCAAAGTGGCGCTGTACCACTCGCCGGAATTGAATGCGTTTGCCGCCGGCAGCAGCCGAAACCGCGCGCTGATTGCGGTAAGTACCGGCCTTTTGGAAAATATGAGCCGCGATGAAGTGGAAGCGGTCCTGGCGCACGAAGTAGCGCATATCGGCAACGGCGACATGCTCACGCTGGCGCTGATGCAGGGTGTGGTGAATACGGTGGTGGTGTTTCCCGCCCATGCCGTCAGCCGCATGGCGGCAAAACTTGGAGCCGGTCAACGGCTGGTTGGCGGAGTGTATTTCGCCGCTTATCTCGGTTTTCAGTTTTTCTTCGGCTTTTTTGCCAGCGTAATCGTTTACCGTTTCAGCCGCGTGCGCGAATACCGCGCCGATGTTGGCGCCGCCCGTTTGGTCGGCGTGCCGAAAATGATTTGCGCCTTGCAGCGCCTGCGTGGTCGCGGCGGCTGTTTGCGGCAAGATATTACGACAATGGGCATCTCCGGCGAATCCGATGCCAAGCACGCCCAAACATGGCTGAGCTCGCATCCCAGCTTGGATAAACGGATTGAACGTCTGCGTATTCTGTAAACATTTCGGATATTGGTGCGTCAATTTGTTCATCGCTTCCCTACTTTCTCCGCTTACCCTTTACCCATCTACCAAACAAAAAAACCGAACGGGAAACCCGTTCGGTTTTTTGTTTCAGCCACTAATTATTGGACTTTGATTTCTACATCCACGCCTGCCGGCAGATCCAGTTTCATCAGGGCATCGGTGGTTTTGTCGGTCCAATCCACAATGTCCATCAGACGCAGGTGGGTGCGGATCTCCAGCTGTTCACGCGAAGTTTTGTTCACATGGGGAGAACGCAGCAGGTTGAAACGCTCGATTTTAGTCGGCAGCGGAATCGGGCCTTTAACAACGGCGCCGGTACGCTTGGCGGTTTCAACAATTTCCTGCGCGGAGCGGTCGATCAGGCTGTAATCGTAGGCTTTCAGACGGATACGGATTTTTTGGTTTGGCATTGATTCGGTATCCTTCGATTAAGCGATTACAGTAGAAACCACGCCGGCACCAACGGTACGGCCGCCTTCGCGGATGGCGAAACGCAGACCTTCTTCCATGGCAATCGGGGCGATCAGTTCTACGGTAATGGTTACGTTTTCACCGGGCATTACCATTTCCACGCCTTCTTCCAAAGTAACGGCACCGGTTACGTCGGTGGTACGGAAGTAGAACTGGGGACGGTAGTTGGCGAAGAACGGGGTATGGCGACCGCCTTCTTCTTTGCTCAGTACGTATACTTCGGCTTTGAATTTGGTGTGGGGGGTGATGCTGCCGGGTTTGGCCAATACTTGACCGCGCTCGACTTCTTCGCGTTTGGTACCGCGCAGCAGTACGCCGACGTTGTCGCCTGCCTGGCCTTCGTCCAGCAGTTTGCGGAACATTTCAACACCGGTACAGGTGGTTTTTTGGGTTTCTTTCAAACCGACGATTTCGATTTCATCGCCAACGTGGATGATACCGCGCTCTACGCGGCCGGTTACTACGGTACCGCGGCCGGAGATGGAGAATACGTCTTCGATCGGCAGCAGGAAGGGTTTGTCTACGGCGCGTTCGGGAGTGGGGATGTAGCTGTCCAGAGCGGCGGCCAGTTCGTAGATTTTTTCTTTGTATGCGGCATCGCCTTCCAGGGCTTTCAGTGCGGAACCTTGGATGATCGGGATGTCGTCACCGGGGAATTCGTAGCTGGAGAGCAGGTCGCGGATTTCCATTTCTACCAGTTCGAGCAGTTCGGCATCGTCAACCATGTCGCATTTGTTCATGAATACGATGATGTAGGGTACGCCTACCTGACGGGCCAGCAGGATGTGCTCGCGGGTTTGCGGCATGGGGCCGTCGGCAGCGGAGCATACCAGGATTGCACCGTCCATCTGGGCGGCACCGGTAATCATGTTTTTCACGTAGTCGGCGTGTCCGGGGCAGTCTACGTGGGCGTAGTGGCGGCCTTCGGTTTCATATTCCACGTGGGAAGTGTTAATGGTAATGCCGCGGGCTTTTTCTTCCGGGGCGTTGTCGATTTGGTCGTAGCCTTTGGCCTGACCGCCGAATTTTTCAGCCAGAATGGTGGTCAGCGCTGCAGTCAGTGTGGTTTTACCATGGTCAACGTGACCGATGGTGCCAACGTTTACGTGCGGTTTGCTACGTTCGAATTTTTCCTTAGCCATGAGCTAATTCCTTCATATAAAGATCATTAAAGAACAAATATCAGGCAGCCTGAAACGTATTTTGCCTTTTCAGGCTGCCTGACGGAGTTTGCTACCCTTTGCGGGCGGCAGTTACTTCGGCGGCGACGTGTGCCGGCGCTTCAGCGTATTTGGCAAATTCCATAGAGTAGGTGGCGCGGCCTTGGGTGGCAGAGCGAAGGTCGGTGGAGTAACCGAACATTTCTGCCAGCGGCACTTCGGCACGGACTTTTTTGCCGCCGATACCGTCGTCATCCATACCCAAGACAATACCGCGACGACGGTTCAAGTCACCCATCACGTCGCCCATATAGTCTTCAGGCGTTTCCACTTCAACGGCCATAATCGGCTCAAGCAGAACGGGGTTGGCTTTTTTCATGCCTTCTTTGAAAGCCATGGAAGCAGCCAGCTCAAACGCGATCTGCGAAGAGTCCACGTCATGGTAGGAACCGAAAATCAGACGGATGCGTACGTCCACAACCGGATAGCCGGCCACGATGCCGTTAGGCAGGGTGTCGCGAATACCTTTGTCGCAAGACGGAATGAATTCGCGCGGAATCACGCCGCCTTTGATTTCGTCGATAAACTCGTAGCCTGCGCCACCGGGTTCCATCGGTTCCATTTTGATCACAACGTGACCGTATTGGCCTTTACCGCCGGACTGTTTGACGTGTTTGGCTTCGGATTCGACTTCTTTGCGAATGGTTTCGCGGTAGGCCACTTGCGGAGCGCCCACGTTGGCTTCCACGCCGAATTCGCGTTTCATACGGTCGACGATGATTTCCAAGTGCAATTCGCCCATACCGGAAATAATGGTTTGGCCGGATTCTTCGTCGGTACGCACGCGGAAAGACGGGTCTTCTTTGGCCAGACGGTTCAGGGCGATACCCATTTTCTCTTGGTCGGCCTTGGTTTTCGGCTCAACCGCAATGTGGATTACCGGCTCGGGGAATTCCATTCGTTCCAGAATGATAGGAGAGTTCTCGGCACACAGGGTTTCACCGGTGGTAACGTCTTTCAGGCCGATTGCAGCGGCGATGTCGCCGGCGCGCACTTCTTCAATCTCGGTACGGTCTGCGGCAGTCATCTGCACCAGACGGCCGATACGCTCGCGGGTACCTTTAACCGAGTTCAGCACGCTGTCGCCTGATTTGACGACGCCGGAGTAAACGCGGATGAAAGTGAGCTGGCCGACGTATTTGTCGTTCAACATTTTGAATGCCAAAGCGGCGAACGGAGCTTCGTCGGAAGCTTTGCGGTTGTCGACTTCGTCGTTGCTGGGGTTTACGCCCTGAACCGGCGGAATGTCGGTCGGGGCAGGCAGCAGTTCAACTACAGCGTCGAGCATGCGTTGCACACCTTTGTTTTTGAAGGCAGAGCCGCACAGCATCGGCTGGATTTCACCGGCAAGCGTGCGCTGACGCAGAGCAGAAACGATTTCTTCTTCGCTCAGCTCTTCGCCACCCAGGTATTTGTCCATCAGTTCTTCGCTAGCTTCGGCGGCAGCTTCGATCATGTTTTGGCGCCATTCTTCGGCAGTCGCAACCAAATCGGCAGGGATGTCGCCGTAAGTAAAGGTGGTACCTTTGTCAGCTTCATTCCAAATGATCGCTTTCATCTTCAGCAGATCAACCACGCCTTCGAAGTTGTCTTCGGCGCCGACGGGAATCACGATCGGCACAGGGTTGGCGCGCAGACGGGTTTTCATCTGCTCAACCACGCGGAAGAAGTTGGCACCCTGGCGGTCCATTTTGTTTACGAAGGCCAGGCGCGGCACTTTGTATTTGTTTGCCTGACGCCATACGGTTTCAGACTGCGGCTGTACGCCGCCAACCGCGCAGTAAACCATTACCGCACCGTCGAGCACACGCATAGAGCGCTCTACTTCGACAGTAAAGTCCACGTGTCCGGGGGTATCGATAATGTTGAAGCGGTGTTCTTTAAACTGCTTGGCCATACCGGACCAGTAGGAAGTTACGGCAGCAGAAGTAATGGTAATACCGCGCTCCTGCTCTTGTTCCATATAGTCGGTGGTAGCCGCACCGTCGTGCACCTCGCCCAGTTTGTGGGTCAGGCCGGTGTAGAACAGGATGCGTTCGGTAGTGGTGGTTTTACCCGCGTCGATATGCGCGGAAATACCGATGTTGCGGTACAGTTCAATCGGAGTTTTACGAGCCATTTTTTCAGCCTTTGCAAATTAGAAACGGAAATGGGAGAAGGCTTTATTGGCTTCGGCCATGCGGTGTACTTCTTCACGTTTTTTCATTGCGCCGCCGCGGCCTTCCGCAGCGTCGATCAACTCGCCGGCCAAACGCAGATCCATGGATTTTTCACCGCGTTTGCGGGCGGCGTCGCGCACCCAGCGCATTGCCAGAGCCAGACGGCGTGCCGGACGAACCTCAACAGGAACTTGGTAGTTGGCACCGCCGACGCGGCGGCTTTTCACTTCCACCACGGGTTTGGCATTGTTAATCGCTTCGTTGAACACTTCGATGGCTTCTTTGTCGGAAACTTTCTTGGCGATTTGTTCCAACGCGCCGTATACGATGCGTTCGGCAACGGCTTTTTTACCGTCAATCATCAGCACGTTCATGAATTTGCTCAATTCCACGCTGCCGAATTTCGGATCGGGCAGAATCTCGCGCTTGGGGACTTCTCTACGTCTTGGCATTTTAATTCCTTAAAATCTTCAGTTGGGGCAGACCCATGAATACCCAGCGGGGCATTCACTTACTCGGCTTAGCCTTTCAGGCTGCCGATGTGCCAGTTGGTTGAACAGATTATTTCGGGCGTTTGGCACCGTATTTGGAACGGGCTTGTTTCCGGTCTTTCACACCGGCGGTGTCCAGAGAGCCGCGAACGGTGTGGTAGCGCACACCCGGCAAGTCTTTAACACGACCGCCGCGGATTAGTACCACGCTGTGCTCTTGCAGGTTGTGGCCTTCGCCGCCGATATATGAAATCACCTCGAAACCGTTGGTCAGGCGCACTTTGCATACTTTACGCAAAGCGGAATTCGGTTTTTTCGGGGTGGTGGTGTACACGCGGGTGCACACGCCGCGCTTCTGCGGGCATGCTTCCAGTGCGGGCACTTTGTTTACGTACACGGGCTTTTTACGGCCTTTGCGTACCAATTGGTTGATAGTAGGCATATTTACTTTTTCCTGTTGAGTAAAAATTCTTGCCGACACCATGCCGACAAGAGCGGAATTATATTATTTTTGGAAGCATCCGGTCAATAACAGAATGATATGCGGCACAAATTTCAGGCTGCCGGCCGGCTGTGTTACATTGCCGCGTCCATCCATCCACAAAACGGCAGCCTGAAAACATGAAACCGTCTTTTTTCCGCTCTTTGTGCGCGCTCGGGGCAACGGGATTGCTGTTTGCCCTGAGCTACGGCCTGCCCAACCATCTGGCCGCACAACGCGGCGGCGTGCCGGAGATTATGTTTGGCTGGGAAGCGCGGATACCGTTTTGGGCGTGGAGCATTCTGCCCTACTCTTCACTCACGCCGCTGTATGCGCTGGCCTTTTTTCTCTGCCGCAGCAAGGCGGAGCAAAACCGCTATCTGGCGCGGCTGTGGACGGCGCAGCTAACTGCCCTGCCGTTTTTCCTGCTGCTGCCGCTGCAGTTTTCCGCCGCCAAACCTGCAGCGGATGGCTGGGCGGGAATGCTGTTTGCTGCGGTGGCCGAGTTTGACCGCCCGTACAACCAGGCACCGTCGCTGCATGTGGCGTTTGCGTGGATTGTCGGGCGCTTTTATTTTTTCAGGCTGCCCGAACGCTGGCGGCCGGCGGTGCAGACATGGTTTGCGCTGATTGCGCTGTCGGTACTGACGACCTGGCAGCATCATTTTATCGACCTTGCCGGCGGCGCCCTGCTCGGCGCATTGGTGCTGTGGCTGTGGCCGGATGGCACTTCGCCGCTGCGGGCGCGCTCAGCGGCTTACCGCCGTCCGGCACGGATTTACCTGGCCGCCGCCCTTTTGTGCGCGCTGCCTGCATTATCCGGCGGCGCATGGCTGTGGAGCCTGTGGGCGGCGGTTTCCTGCCTGCTGGCCGCCGCGGCCTACGGCGGCTTAGGCGCAGCGGCGTTTCAAAAACAGGCCGACGGCTCGACCGCCGCGGCGGCAAAACTATTATTTCTGCCGTACAGCTTGGCAGCCCTGTGGGGCGCGCGCTGCTGGCTGCGCGCCAAACGGATGCCCCTGTGCGTGCCGTTTGCCGCCGGCGGCCGCCTGTATTTGGGCAGCCTGAACGCGCTGCGCTCCGCGCCCGGGCGGCCGCGTTTTCAGGCTGCCGTCGATTGCTGCGCCGAACAGCCCGCACCGTGGCGTCCGCCGCACTATCTCTGCGTGCCGATGCTCGATACCGTGCCGCCGCCCGCCGCCGATTTGCGTGACGCCGCTGATGCACTGCAAAACTTTCTGCGGCAAACCGACAGCGCGGTGCTGCTGTGCTGCGCGCTGGGTTTGGGGCGCAGCGCGGCAGTGGCGATGGTCTGGCTGCTGCGCCACGGCAGCTGCCGCGATTGGCAGCAGGCTTGGAACTGCCTGCAGCAGTCGCGGCCGCAACTGCGGCTGGCAAACGGCGCGCGCGAACAAATCGAACGCGCCGCCGCGCTGCCGGCTGCCGATATGTCCGAATACGGCAACAACCGTCCGCCCGGCGCAAGCCAAGCAGCCTGAAAACCCCTTCCGCCGTTTGCACGGCAATAAACGATAAAGCAGCCTGAAACCGCGCAAACGGCTTTCAGGCTGCTTTTTGGTGCGCGGTACGCCCCCTGCAAACTGCGTAGGCCGGATACTTGTATCCGACATTGCTTTTGCCTACCCGCATGCCGCCCTTGCGGCCGGCTGTCGGATTCGAGAATCCGACCTACGGGAGCGGTTTTCAGGCTGCTTGGCTTTCAGGCTGCTGCCAAACACTTATAATCCGGCTTTCCCCAAACCATCAGGAGCAACACCGTGAACCACCGGCTTTACGCATCCGCCACCGCCCTTTTGCTTGCCGTCTGCATTCCACATGCCGCTGCTGAAACAAAGCAGCCTGAAAGTAGCAGGCAGCCTGAAACCCAAATTGCGTCTGCACCCAAGCAGAACAGCGCATACCCGGCAGACGAAGCCAAAATCGCCCGCAATATGGCCGCCTGGGACAAGCTGATGGCCACGCCCGAGCAGCAGTATCCCAGCTTTGAAGAGTTGGAAGAGCAAAAGCGTAAACATCCGCGCGACAATATTCAATCGCTTATCAGGCATAAAAGAAACAACGAAGAATTTGCCAAGCACGCGGTACCGCTCAAGCAGATTCTGCCGCTGACCGATAAGGGCATTACGTCAATTGAAGTTTTTTACGGCGGAATGGCACCACCCCCTACCGGTATAGTTGTCGAGCGTTTTTTTGATGTAAAAAACAGCTATTCGCCATTCGAAATCGGCTTGCCGCCCGGCACCAATCTGCTGGTGGATGAAGTTTCGGTAAATGACAATACGTATAGCGATATGGCACATTTTATTCTGCCACCCGAGCGCTTTAGCGAATTTGCCGGCAGGCTGAACCATATCCGTGCCTGGCGTTATCCCAATCCCCAATCGGAATTTGAGTCTATAGAACACCGGCTGTTTATTTTAATTACCTATCAAGACGGCAGGCAGTGGGCTTTGGGAGCAAATCTTCGCTTTCATCAAGACCAATATCTGGAAGCCATTATTGTGCCCGAGCTGCCGCTGGCGGAGAGCAAATACAATTTTGTGTATTTGAGCCTGCGCGATATTGTGCTGCTGATGCAATATTTGGATGACCGGATGCCGGTTTTTTTAGAGAGATTTGATGCTAAAGAGCTTGGTTTAGTTAACGAACGCAGACAATGGAAGGAGATTCTGCAAAACATGAATCGCACCAAAAAACCGGTGGCTGCCAAGCAATCCCCAGCCCGCGGCAAACGGCAGATCCGCCGCTAATCCCCAAACCAAGCAGCCTGAAACCCGTGCAAACGGTTTTCAGGCTGCTTTTATTGTTGTCCGCCGCAATCAGGCGGCGACGATGCTTTCATGCAGAAAGCGCAGGATGCAGGCCAGCTCGGCGGCGGTTTCTTCCTGCGTGCCGTTGCCGGTGTGGCCACCGCCGGCGGGGGCGTAGAGCCAGGCATTGGCGTTTTGGCTTTGGCGCAGGCGGGCGTAGAACTTCAGGGCGTGGGCGGGGTGGACACGATCGTCGCTCAGGCTGGTGGTAATCAGCGCGCTCGGGTAGCGGCGTTCGGCATCGAGATTGTGGTAGGGCGACAGCGTGGCCAGCAGCGGGCGCATAGTTTCGTCGTCGGGGTCGCCGTATTCTTCTATCCAGCTGGCGCCGGCGGACAGGCGGTGGTAGCGCAGCATATCGGTCAGCGGCACTTCGCACACCAGCGCGCCGATGCTTTCAGGCTGCCGTACAAAGGCAGATGCGGTGAGCAGGCCGCCGTTGCTGCCGCCTTGGATGGCGGTGCGTTTGGGAGACGACAGGCCGCGGCGGTGCAGATCGGCGATAACGGCGAGCAGATCGTCGGTGCTTTTGTGTTTGTTTTCGCGGCGGGCGGCGTGGTGCCAGTGGGCGAACTCGCCGCCGCCGCGCACATTAGCCAGCACAAAGCTGTGTCCCTGCGCGAGCCAGTGACGGCCGATATTGCCCAGATAGTGCGGCAGCTCGGGCACGCCGAAGCCGCCGTAGGCGTAAACCAGCGTCGGCGTATCGGCGCTGCGGCGGCTGCCGACCCAGTAATAGGGGATGTTTTCGCCGTCGGCCGATACCGCCCAAAACTGCTCGACGCCCAAGCCGGCGCTGTCAAACTGCTGCGGCTGGCGGCGCAACACGCTCAGTTCCATCACCTGCAAATCCAGCGAAAACAGGGTGAGCGGGGTGAGAAAATCGCTGGCGGCCACATACAGCACATCGCCGCCCCACGGCTGATCGGTCAGCTCCAAAGCGCCTTGGGGCAGCGCGGGCAGGGTTTGCTCGTGCCAGCCGTCGGCGTCCAGCTTCCAGGCTTTCAGGCTGCCTGAAACCTTGTCGAGCACCGACGCAACCACAAAGCGCTTGGTGGTTTCCACGCTTTCGAGCGACTGGCGATTGTTGGGCGCAAACAGCAGCTCCGCTTCGCCAAGCCGGCCTTTGGAAAGTTTGACCGCCACCAGACTGCCCGCCGGATAGCTGTGCTTGGCGCGACGCCATTCGCTTTGCAGGTGCAGCAGCAGCCGACCGCCGAGATAGCCGGTGATGTCGCAGTCTTCAGGCAGCTTGAGCGGCTGCGGCACCAAATCGGCACCGACCTGGTAATAGGTTTTGCTGAAAAAGCCGTGCGACGATTCGATCAGATCAATCGGCGCGCCCTGGCCGTCGAGATAGCGCCAGGCGTGCACCATCACGCCGGCGGCGTCCATTTCGTACACCGGCTCGGCTTCGGCAAAACTCTGGTCGCGCCGCAGCAGCCACACCTGCCGCGGATAGCCCGATTCGGTGAGCTGGCGCTCGTCCCACGCGGGGCAGACCCACACGCTGTTTTCGTCGCGCCAGGCGATGTGGCTTTTGCCGGCGGGAAAATGAAAGCCGTTTTCCACCACCGCGCCGGCGGCCAGATCGAATTCCAGCGTATAGGCGGTGTCGCCGCCGGCAATGCTCAGCGACAGCAGCACTTTTTCAGGCTGCTCGACATAGTGCGACACGCCGTCGAGATAAACATCGTCGCCCAAGATTTCGTCGAAGGCCGCCACGTCAAACAGCACCCGCCACTGCGGCAGCCCGCTGCGGTAAGACGCGGCGCTGCACACGCGGTACACGCCTTTCGGATGCTCGGCACTCTGGTGGAAATGGTACATCTGCGCGCGGTGTTCCTGACAAAACGGAATCTGGTTTTCGTCCTGCAGCACGGCGGTGATGTCGGCTTTCAGCGCTTCGTAGTCCGTCCCCCGCGCGAAATGCGACAGGGTTTCGGCATGGGCTTGGGCGGCGAAAGACTGGACGGCAGGGTCGTCCAGCCGTTCCAAATAGGCAAAGGGATCGTGTGGCGTCATGGTGGCAGGCAGCCTGAAAAATCGTTAAAGGGGCGGATTATAGCGAAAAGCGCCCTGCCCTTCGCGCCGCCCTTCGCGCCGCCCCTTGGACGACAACGACACGGCGCGACCGTCTCGCAAACGCCACACCCGCCGCCCGAACGCCCGTTCCCAGCACCGGCGCGGCTTTCAGGCTGCTTTGCCGCGACAACCCAACCCGTTTCGCCCCCGCCCAATCCCACGCAAACTTGCCCGCCGCCGCCATTGCCCCTAAGATGCCGCCCTTTTCCCACCCCATGCAAAGAAAGGACAGGCCATGAAACACGCAAACCGTCTCCCAATCATTCTTTGCAGCCCGGCCGCTTAGGCAGCATCTTCCTGCCCGCATCGGGCTGCTTTCCCCAATTTTTTCACACACGCTTGGTCAAAACCCGCCGCAACCGGCGCGTTTTTGCTGCCTGACGTTTTTTAAAACGGCTTTCAGGCTGCCCCTGCGTGGGAAAGTACCGATATGGGCAATCACATCCCAAACATCTCCCTAATTTCCACCCCCGATACCTGGCTGGAAGGCAATGCCGTGCGCCAGCTCGAAACCACCGCCCGTCTTCCCGCCATGCGCCGCGTGGCCGGCATGCCCGATCTGCACGCCGGCCGCGGCTACCCGATCGGCGCGGCCTTTTTCAGCGTCGGCCGTTTTTATCCCGCACTGATCGGCGGCGACATCGGCTGCGGCATGGCCTTCTGGCAAACCGCCGTCCCCGCCGCCAAAAGCAAACCCGCCAAGCTCGCCAAACAAATCGGCAATATCGACGCGCCTTTAGGCGGCGAATGGCAGGCGCGGATCAACGAAATCCTGCCCGACTCCCCCTTTCAGGCTGCCTTGGGCACCATCGGCGGCGGCAACCATTTTGCCGAGCTGCAAACCGTTGATACCGTTTACCGCACCGATTTGCTGCCTGAAAACTTCCGTGCCGACGCGCTGCAACTGCTCGTCCACAGCGGCTCGCGCGGGCTGGGCGGAGACATCCTGCGCCGCCACGTTGAAGCATTCGGCCATCAAGGTTTGAACGACAACAGCGCCGACGCCCAAGCCTATCTGGCCGAACACCAATCAGCGCTCGCCTTTGCCCGCGCCAACCGCCTGCTGATTGCCGAACGCATCCTGCACAAGCTTCACAGCAGCGGCGAATGCCTACTCGACGTGCACCACAACTTCCTTGAAGCCGCCGCGTTTGACGGCGAAGCGGGCTGGCTGCACCGCAAAGGCGCCACCCCCGCCGATCAGGGCTTGGTGCTGGTTCCCGGCTCGCGCGGCGACTACAGCTATCTCGTCGCCCCCGCCGCCGGTCGGGAAACCGCCCTGCGCTCGCTCGCCCACGGCGCCGGCCGCAAATGGCAGCGCGGCGAATGCAAAGGCCGTCTGTCGCACAAATACTCCGCCGACAGCCTGCGCCGCACCGCCTTCGGCAGTCTGGTCGTCTGCGCCGATAAAGCGCTGGTTTATGAAGAAGCCCCGCAGGCCTACAAAAACATCGACAGCATCATCGCCGCCATGCACGCGCACAGCCTGATTGAATTGGTGGCGCGCTTCAAACCGGTTTTAACCTACAAAACCGGCGGCGAATGCGCCGGCCAAGGCGACGACGACGCAAACGGTAGCCGTGCCAAGCAGCCTGAAAGGAGCAGACGATGACACCAAATATCCCGTTCAGGCAGCCTGAAAACGGCGCCGCCACCCTGCAAATCTCCACCGCCCAAGGCCCGGCCGAGTGCCGCATTTTCGCCCGTTTCGTGCTGGCGCAAATCCTGCGCGAAGCCGAACAGGCGGGTGCGGCGGCGCAAGTGCTTGAAGAAACCGCCGACAAGCACGGCATTCTCTCCGCCCTTGTCCGCCTTTCAGGCTGCCTGGCCGACGACACCGCGCAGCGCTGGCAGGGCACGCTGCAATGGGTGTGCGACAGCCCGCTGCGCCCGCGCCATCCGCGCAAAAACTGGTATATCGGCGTGTTCAGGCTGCCTGAAAACCGCGCGGAACACGATACAGGCAATCCTGCCGACATCGTTTTCCAAACCTGCCGCGCCGGCGGCAAAGGCGGCCAGCACGTCAATAAAACCGAATCCGCCGTACGCGCCACCCATACGCCCAGCGGCATCAGCGTGCGCGTGGAAAGCGAACGCAGCCAGCACGCCAACAAAAAACGCGCGCTGGAACTGCTCGCGCTGAAACTCGCCGCCCGCCGCCAGGCCGACGCCGCCGGACAGGCCGCCGACGCGCACAAGTCGCTGTACCGCGTAGAGCGCGGCAACCCCAAACGGGTGTTTCGCGGCACGGCGTTTGCCGAGCGCTGAAACGAGTTTCAGGCTGCCTTGCAACAAAACAGCAAAAAGCAGCCTGAAAAACCTTTCAGACTGCCTTTCAGACGGCGACCCAAAGCAAAGCAGCCTGAAACCGTCCATCCCGCGGCGCCCTTTGCTCCCTCCCCTGCGCCCAAGCGCGGGGGGGTTGGGGTGGGGGCGTTTCGACAGAAACGCTGGTTTGTGCAGCGCAAACGTTTGCCCCCACCCCAGCCCTCCCCCGTTTTGACGGGAGAGGGAGCACCGTTTGCAGGCAGTTTGGCGTATTCAGGCTGCCTTTTTCGGGTTTGGAATGGGATAAAGGCGATAAGGCGGCACCGTTTTCGGTGCGCGGGGCGTACCCGCTGCCGTTTGCACCGTTGCCGTCCGGCTGTAGGGTGCGCACCGCGCACCGTCTGGCGGTATTGCGGCTTGGGTCAAGACCCAACAATGCAGCGCAACCCCCTGCTGATGTTGGCTTTGCCACCCAAGCTATCCGCTAAAAACAAAAAAGACTGCCCAAAGGGCAGCCTGAAAAGCCGCACCGCCTTTGTGCGCAACGGCAAAAAGCAGCCTGAAACGGCATCCGAACCGTTTCAGGCTGCTTTTGTCTGCTTGCTTTTACTGCTTCTCGATCGACATCACGATTTTGTCGCCCTCTTCGCGGCCGCCGGTGAGTGTGACGATTTCTGCAACGGCTTTGGCGATTTCTTCGTCGCTGGGTTCTTGGCCTTTTTTCTCGAGTCTGGCGATTTCTCGGATCAGTTTTTTATCGATGCTGGCGCGGGCGCTGTAGCGTAGGGCTTCCCATGCTTTGCTCGGGAGGTTTTCCGCGGTGTAGTCGCCGGCGGGCAGGCTGGCTTGGGCCTCGGCGGTGGCGGTGCCGCCGTTGAAGGACAGCTGGTTGCCTTTAGATTCGGCGCTTACGCCGTTTTTGGCCAGCTCGACGATAAAGTCCTGCATCGCCCGCGTCTGCTCTTCATGCGGCACGCAGGTCTGGCTTTGGCGCTTGAGCAGCGCGTGCAGTTTTTCCAGCGCGGCGATGTTCAGACCCTTGATGTGGCTGTTTAAATGGATTTTGTCGATGGAATAGCGCCCTCTGCCGAACTGGTCGCTGCTGCCAAAAGAAAAGCGGCCGATGTCGCCGTTCCAATTGTAGGACAGGGTTTTGCCGTCGGCGGTTTGCGTGCCGCCCATTTTCAGGTTGCTCAAACGCATATCGCCGCTGCTGTTGGTGAAGCTGAAGGATTCGATATCGAGTTTGTCGCTGCCCGATACCGGACGGCTGCCGAAGGTACTGATGCCGATATCGTTGTAGTAATTCAGGTTTTTCAGTTCAAACTCGGCGCTATCCCTGCCTGCCTGGCTGATTTTCACCAGGGGCATACTCAGCTCGAAGGAGCGGATTTCGGTTTCGCCATCTTGGCGCCCGCCTTTGAAACGGCCGCTGATTTGCTGCCATTCGATGCGAAAGTCGTCGCGGGTAACGGCCAAATCGCCTTCGCTGTTCATCGCCGGTTTGCCGTCGGCATGGCTGCCGGCGGGCACTTTCAGGCTGCCGTCGATATCGCCCGTCCAGCCGATAGCGGTATCGGTGTCAAACAGCAAAACTGCGCTGTTGTCTTTGGGGCGCACCAGATAGATTTTCGATTCGACGCGGTAGCCGGTAAGACTGCGGTGCAGGATGTCTTCGCCGCGGACGATGAATTTCAGGCTGGGATCGCACAAATCGGGGGTGATTTCGCCCGTCCACGCGGCTTTGCCGGACAGGGGGCCCATAGAGAAGTTATTGAGTTTGACGGCGAAACGTTTGTCGTTGAGATTAAAGCTGTTGCGGTAGCTGTCTTCGAGCCGGCTGCCCATATAGTAGCTGCCGCCGGCGAGACCGCCGCCGATTAGAACGATGCCGATCAGGCTGCCGGTAAGTGCTTTGTTCATGGTTTTTCCTTTGATCAGTTGTGAACGGGATTGCGGGTGCCGCTTGGCGGGCGTTTCAGGCTGCCTGCCGCTGCGGCGGTCTTGATAACGGACAAACGGTTTTCAGGCTGCCTGAAAGCTGCTTACAGATAAAGCGCAACCACCAAGGATTGCGCTTTATTTGCTTTTTCAGGCTGCCTTTACAGGCCGGATTCTTTAAGCATGTACTCGACTGCGGCTTTGACTTCGTCGTCGCTCAAATCCGGATTGCCGCCGCGGGCGGGCATGGCGTTGAAGCCGGAGATGGCGTGTTTGTACACGGTGTCTTTGCCCGCTTTCAGGCGCGGCGCCCATTCGTCTTTGTGGGTAATGCGCGGGATATTGGGAATGGCGGACGATGCGCCGTGGCAGGCGAAGCAGGTTTTGTCGAAAATGGCTTTGCCGGCGGCGGCATCGGCTTTGGGTGCGGCATCCGCTTTGCCTTCGGCTTTGGCTTCTGCTTTACCTTCGGCTTTGGGCGCTTCGCCGGCGGCACCAGCATCGGCGGTGGCGCCTGAAGCGGCGCTGTCGGATGCGGCAGCGGTGGCTGCGCCGCCGGCCTGCGGTTCGCTGAAGTTGGCGCCGGATTTGTTGGCCATGTAAACCAATGCGCGGGCGACTTCTTCGTCGGTCAGGTCGGACGCGCCGCCTTTGGCGGGCATATTGCCGCCTTCGGGGCCGCTAAAGCCGTTGATGGCGCTGTTGAGCAGGGCGTCAAAGCCTTTGGCGATGCGCGGCGCCCATTGGTCGTTGTGGGTGATTTTGGGCGAGAAGGCGGTGGATGCGTCGGCGGCGTGGCATTGGACGCAGACTTTGTCGAACACCTGCTGGCCGGTACGCTGGCCGGGCTCGGTACCGTCGCCCTCTACCAGGCGGCCGACGGGCATGATGCGGGTTTCGGTGGCATCTTCGGTGGTTTCGGCAACGTCGCCTTCGTATTTGGTGGTGGCAAGTTTGACCAGCAGGAACAGCACGGCTATCAGAATCAGGATGCCGCCCAGCAGGGTAATCAGCGCCGAACCTTGCGCTTGTTTTTTCGGGTTCTTCATTTAATCGGGCCTCACCGTTTTGGTAATTGTGGAGTGTTCTGCAAAGCCGGCCGGCAAAGCGGTTGCGGCTTCTTTGTATAAGTTAATTTACATTAACATGAATTTTCGCGATTATACTCAATCCGCCTTGCCTTTCCAATCGGAAATTTTGGCGTGCATCAAAAAAACAGGGCGGCGGCAGCCTGAAAATACGGGCGGCGAGCGCAGGCTTTTTTGCCAAACGGCGTTTTTTCGGGTATTCTTGCGCCCGTTTTGCGCGGTACCCGTAGCTCAGTTGGAAGAGCGTCAGTTTCCGAAGCTGAAGGTCGCTGGTTCGATCCCAGTCGGGTGCGCCAATGATTTCTTTGCCCAGCGGCAGCCTGAAAACGGCTGCCGCTTTTTTCAGGCTGCTTTTTCGCGCCGGCGCTGCACGCAAACGGCAAATCTGCTCCCGCCGCGCCTAATAAAGTCTAATAAATCAGCATTTCCTGCATCAGCCGCATGCCCCACTGCCAGCCGCCCATTTCGCCGTTCAAACGCCCCGTATGCGGCGATACCAGCAGGCGGGCGCGCCATTGTTCGGCCTGCTGCCGCGCCCAGGCTTCGGGGCTGCGCTCGTCGCCGCTGCCGATAACCAGCGCGGTTTTGCAGTTGAAACGGCAGCGCGCAAGAGTGTGGTACTCGTCGTCCTGCCAGGCTTCGCGCGACGGCGACACCAAAATCACGCCGGCAACACGGCGCTGGGCGGCGGTGTCGGTTTGGTAATACCACGCGGCGGCGGCCAGCGCACCGGCTCCGTAGGCCACCAGCATCACCGCGCCGTTGCCGCGGATGGCGGCAAAAGCAGCCTGAACGCCGCGCTGCCATTGCTCGATGCTTTGGGCAGCCGAGCAGGCGGTGCTCTGCACCATCGGATAGCTGTATTCCCAGCGCTCGCTCCACAGCGCGGGCTCGCCGGCGTCGCGCACAATCAGCAGGGTCAGGCTTTCGAGATCGGAAAAATGCATGGCTGGGTTGGGGCTTGGCGTGGACAAAGCGCCCGCGCGTTTCAGGCAGCCTGAAACGCGCGGGCGGGCTTTATAGGGAATAGTCGTAATCGACCACCAAAGGCGCGTGGTCGGAAAAACGCTCGTCTTTGTAAACCGACGCGCTGCGGACGGCGGCGGCCAGGTTCGGCGTGGCCATCTGGTAGTCGATGCGCCAGCCGACGTCTTTGGCATAGGCCTGGCCGCGGTTGCTCCACCAGGTGTAGCCGGGCGCTTCGGGATACAGCTCGCGCCAAGTGTCGTGCCAGCCCAATTCGTTGATGACTTTGCCCATCCATTCGCGCTCTTCGGGCAGGAAGCCGGAATTTTTCTGGTTGCCTTTCCAGTTTTTCAGGTCGATGTTTTGGTGGGCGATGTTCCAGTCGCCGCAGATGACGATGTCGCGCCCTTCGCCGTGCATGGCATCGAGCATCGGGTAGAAAACGTCCAGAAAACGGAACTTGGCTTCCTGCCGCTCGGGGGCGCTGCTGCCGGACGGCAGATAGAGCGACACCACGCTTAAGCGGCCGAAATCGGCGCGCACGAAGCGGCCTTCGCGGTCGAACTCGTCCACGCCGATGCCGGTTTGCACGCGGTCGGGTTGGCGGCGGCTGTAAAGGGCAACGCCGCTGTAGCCGCGTTTTTCGGCGCAATGCCAGGCGCCGTACATGCCGTGCGGGCGTTTCATGTCGTCGGCCAAATCGGCTTCCTGTGCTTTGAGTTCCTGCACGCAGACGAAATCAGCCTCTGCGGCGGCGAGATAATCGAGAAAGCCTTTTTTGTAGGCGGAACGGATGCCGTTGAGATTGGCGGAAATAATGCGCATAGGTATTCGGAAACGGGAAAGACAAACCAAGGCAGCCTGAAAACGCTTTTCAGGCTGCCTGCTTTTTTCAGGCTGCCCTGACGGTGGCCAGCGCGGCATCAGCGACGCGCTCGGCGCTGTCGGGCATCGCCAGCGTGCGGGCGTTTTGCGCCCAGCGCAGGCAGGCGGCGCGGTCGAGTCCGGCCAGCACCGCGGCCAGACGGGCGGCATCAAGCTGCGCCTGCGGCAGCAGCAGGCCGGCTTCGGCAGACACCATAAAGCGGGCGTTGGCGGTTTGGTGGTCGTCCACCGCCTGCGGGAAGGGCACCAGCAGCGCGCCGACGCCGGCGGCGGTGAGCTCGGCAACGGTCAGCGCGCCGGCGCGGCAGATGAGCAAATCGGCATCGCGGTACACCGCGGCCATGTCGTCGATAAACTCAACGCACTCGGCCGCTACGCCGGCCTGGCGGTAGGCTTCCTGTAACGCTTCGAGATTGCCGCGGCCGGACTGGTGGACAATCTGCGGCCGCCGCTCTTCGGGCAGCAGCGCCAGCGCAGCGGGCACGATGGTATTGAGCGCGCGTGCGCCCAGGCTGCCGCCGACCACAAAGATTTTCAGGCTGCCTTCGCGGCCGGCAAAGCGCTCCTGCGGTGCGGGCAGACCAGCAATATCGGCGCGCACCGGATTGCCGACCAGGCCGTCGGGCCGGTTGGGGAAGGCCTGCGGAAAGGCGTACAGCACCCGCGCCGCCGTTTTCGCCAGCTTGCGGTTGGCCAAGCCGGCCACCGCGTTTTGCTCGTGGACAATCAGCGGCAGCCCCAGCGAGCGCGCGGCAACGCCGCCCGGATAGGTAACGAAGCCGCCGAAGCCGATCACGGCATCGACCTGATGGCGGCGCAGGGCGGCGCGGGCGGCGCGCACGGCCTTAAACAGCATCCACGGCAGCGCGGCCAGCCGCAGCAGGCCGTTGCCGCGCACGCCTTTCATCGCCACCGTTTCCAGCGTGATGCCGTGCTGCGGCACCAGCCGCTCTTCCATGCTGCCGCTGCTGCCGAGCCATACTACGTTGCAGCCGCGTTCTTTGAGCGCCGCCGCTACCGCCAGCGCGGGGAAAATATGGCCGCCGGTGCCGCCGGCCATCAGCATAAAGGTGGGGGAAGTTTTGCTCATGTTTTCGCTCCTTGCGCCCTTGCTTCGGGCTGCGCCTGCTTTCTGTCGCGCGGGTCGAGCACGTCGTCGTAACCGCGCATGCTGCGGCGGGTTTCGTAATCGACGCGCAGCAGCATGGTAAAGGCCGCCATCATCACCAGCAGCGACGAGCCGCCGTAGGAAACCAGCGGCAGGGTCAGCCCTTTGTTGGGCAGCAGGCCGATGTTGACGCCGATATTGATAAAGCTCTGCGCCGCCACCCACACGCCGATGCCGGTGGCGATAAAGGCGTTGAAATACATGTTTTGGTCGCGCGCCATTTTGCCGATGCTCAGCGCGCGCCACACAATCCACAGATAGGTGAAAATCAACAGCGCCACCGTTATCAGCCCCAATTCTTCGCCGATTACCGCCAAGATAAAGTCGGTATGCGCTTCGGGCAGGAAGCCGCGTTTGAAAATCGCCTTGCCCAAACCCTTGCCAAACAGGCCGCCGCTTTCCATCGACAGCAGCGAACCGAGTCCCTGAAAGCCGGTGCCGTTAGCATCAATCCACGGCGTCAGCGCCACTTCGAAGCGGCGCAGGCGAAAATCGGTGGTGGCGATCACCAGCACCGCCAGCGAAACGCCGGCGCCCAGAATCAACAAAAACCAGCGCCACGGCAGGTTGGCGATAAACAGCAGCGCCACCACAATCGCAAACACCACCAGCGCCGATCCCAAGTCGCGGGTAGCGTAAATCAGGCCGATGCCGACACCGGTGGGCAGCGCCACCCAGCTGACGCGCTTGAAGTCGTCGAGCACGTTGAGCTTGCGCTTCAGAAAGCTCGCCATATACATAATCGTTACCAGCTTAAACAGCTCGCTGGGCTGGATTTTGATAAAACCCAGCGACAGCCAGCGGCGGGCGCCGTTTACCGTTTCGCCCAAAAAGGGGACGAAACACATCAGCAGCAGCAGCATTACCAAAATGTATTTGGTCAAGCGCTGCCAAATCCACATCGGCACCTTCGCAATCAAATAGGCGCACAGCACCAGCCCGAACAGCACGAACTTGGCCTGCTTGAACAGATACACGGTACGCTGGTCGAAATTGTGGGGATCGAGCTGCGATGCGGATGCGGAAAACACCATCACCAGCCCCAGCCCCAGCAGGCCGAGCAGCACCCACAGCAGGGTTTGGTCGTAAACGTCGCCGTTTTTCTGCAGGTTGCGGTTAAACAGGTTGGACTCGTCGGAGCAGTAGTGGAAAAAGCGGGTAATCGGATTCATAAAGGGCCAATACGGGGCGGGCGAAACGCTTTCAGGCTGCCTTAAAGGGCGGCGACGGCGGCGGCAAATACTTCGGAGCGGTGGGCATAACCGCGGAACATATCCAGACTGGCGCAGGCCGGACTCAGCAAAACGGCATCGCCGCTGCGGGCGGCGGCATAGGCGCGGCGCACCGCTTCGGGTAGGTCGGCGCAAAATTCGCCGGTAATGCCGGCGGCGGCCAGATCGGCAGCGATTTTCGGCGCGTCGATGCCGATCAGAAACACCGCGCGCGCCTTGTCTTTAAGGACAGCCGCCAGCGGCGCAAAGTCCTGCCCCTTGCCCTGGCCGCCGGCTATCAGCACCAGCGGCCGGTTCAGGCCGGCCACCGCTGCGGCGGTGGCGCCGACATTGGTACCTTTGCTGTCGTCGATAAAGTCGATGCCGTTTTTCTCGGCGATTTTTTCCACGCGGTGCGGCAGGCCTTTGAAACTGGCAACATGGCGCAGCAGTTCGGCGCGTTCGATGCCGATGGCTTCGCACAGCGCCAGCGCTGCCAGCACGTTGGCCAGATTGTGCTGCCCCTGCAGCGGCACTTGCGATTGTGCCAGCAAAGTGTCGCCGCCGGCTTTCAGGCTGCCTGCAGACTCGTCAAACCAATAATTTTCAGGCTGCTTCAGCGAAAACCATTCGACGCGGCGGCCGCTGCGGCGCATGGCGCGGCAGAACACATCGTCGCCGTTGAGCACCTGCACGCCGCTACCGCGAAAGATGCGGTCTTTGGCGTGGGCGTAGTCGAGCAGATCGTCGTAGCGCTCGAGATGATCTTCGGAAATATTGAGTACCGCGGCAGCGGCGGCATTCAGGCTGCTGGTGGTTTCGAGCTGGAAGCTGGAGAGTTCGAGCACCCACACGTCGGCTTTTTTGCCGCCGCGCGCCATTTCGGCTTCCAGCACCGGCAGGCCGATGTTGCCGGCCACCACGGTATCCAGCCCGCTTTCGCGGCACAGGTGGCCGACCAGGCTGGTTACCGTGGTTTTGCCGTTGCTGCCGGTGATGGCGATCACCGGATCGCCGCGCTTCGCAAGAATCTGCGCCAGAATTTCGACATCGCCGAGCACGCGGCCGCCGCGCGCTTCAAAAGCGGCGATTTCAGGCTGCCGGCGGCTGATGCCGGGGCTGAGCGCCAGCGTGTCGAAACCATTGTCCAGCGCGTCTTTCAGGCTGCCTGAAAAGCAGTCCAGATTCGGAAAACGCTCTTGGAGCGCGCTGCGGCGCTCGGGCGGCAGGTTTTCGTCGTAGGCGGCAACGGCGGCGCCGGCTTCGCGCAGATAGGCGATCATCGAAACGCCGCTGCCGCCGATGCCGGCGACCAGAATGTGTCGGTTTTGCCAGTTCATGCTGTTGGTTTTAATCCGTGTTGGTATTTGCTTTCAGGCTGCCTGAAACAGCCGGGCTATTTGCGCCCTTCCTGCACTTCTACCGAAATCACGCCCGGCTCGTCGGGCAGGCGGGAAACGGCTTCGTCGTCGTTCAAATCGATGCGGGTGCCGGCGCGCTGCACGCGGCGGCCGCTGCTCTCGGCCGGCTCGGCCGGCGGCGGGGCTTTCGGCGCGGGCATGTCGATGCGCGGTTCGCTGTCGATTATGCGCTCCGGCCGCCGCGCTTCGCCATTGTCGGGACGTGGTGCAGGAATTTCGGCGGGCGTATCCCATTCGTTGGCGGTTTGGCTCAGGGAAACCGCGGCGCCGGTTTGCGGGTAGTCGATGTCCTGATAGCTGCCGTCGCCCACCGCGACAATCTGTGCCGTCATCCGTCGCGAGCCGGCCTGGCGCACGGCATCTCGCCACCATTTTTCGTCATCCAGCGGCACGGCGATTACGGTTTCGCCACCGGGCGCGAGCAGGCTGGACAGTTTCACCGGAATGCCGACGGCTTTGGCATCGGCCTTGCCGTCGAGATACAGCGTCAGGCTCACATACACCGACGATACGGCGAAACTGCCGCTGTTACGCAGCGACAGCAGCACGCGCGGGCGGCCGTTGCGGTAGGAAAACTCGCCCGCTTCGATGGCAACGTCCTGCCCGCTGCTGACGCTCTCGGCCGAAGACCCGTAGTTGATGCCCGAAGCCGATGCGGGCGCAAAGCCGTCGCCGCCCGAGCGCATCTGCGACGCCGCCGAAGCACCCTGCCCGGCCTGCAGGCCTTCGGCGCTTTTGCCGGCGGCGTCGATAAACTTCCAGCCCCAATAGCCGAAGGCGCCGAACAGCGCCATGCCGATCATCCAAATCGCGGTTTGAATCTTATTTTCCGAAGAAGAAGACATTTGTGCGTCCTTGTTTTCAGGCTGCATCTCAAGGCTGCGCCGCAGCAATCAGCTTCAGGGCAATCAGCAGCGGCAGCAGCGCACCGCCGACATACACCAGCAGCCATACCATCAGGCTGTCGACAAAATAGCGCAGCAGGCCGAAATACGCCCAGGCATAAAGAAAAACCAGCACCGCGCTGATCAGCAGGGCAAGCAGATTGGCATTGCCGCCGAACAGCTGGCCGCCGAGAACAAACAGCGTATAGGCCAGCGCCCACTGCCAGGCGCGCGACGTTTCTTCGTATACATGCTCCTGCAGTTTGCCGAACACCAGCAGCATCAAAGCATCCAACATAGCGTTTCTCCTTATGTTCAACCAAGCAGCCTGAAACGGGTTTTCAGGCTGCCTAACGGATTTTCAGCGTACTCAGACCGACCAGCACCAGCACGATGGTGATAATCCAAAAGCGCACCACCACCTGCGTTTCCTTCCAGCCCTTTTGCTCGAAGTGGTGGTGGATGGGCGCCATCAGGAAGATACGTTTTTTGGTTTTCTTGTACCAGCCCACCTGCAGCATCACCGACAAGGCTTCCGCCACAAACAGGCCGCCCATGATGACCAATACAAATTCTTGGCGCACGATTACCGCTACGGTACCCAGCGCCGCGCCCAGCGCCAGCGCGCCGACATCGCCCATAAACACCTGCGCCGGCGCGGCATTGAACCACAAAAAGCCAAGGCAGGCGCCGCACATTGCCGCGCAGAACACCACCACTTCGTTGGCGCCCGGCACGAAAGGCAGCTGCAGATATCCGGCAAACTTAACGTGGCCGGTAACGTAGGCAAACACCGCCAGCCCGCCGGCCACCAGCACCACCGGAAACGCCGCCAGCCCGTCCAGGCCGTCGGTCAGATTCACCGCATTGGACGTGCCGACAATGGTGAAATACGCCAGCACCACAAAGCCGACCACGCCCAAAGGCAGCGCCACCTGCTTGAAAAAAGGCACGATCAGGATATTGGTCGCCCCCGAGCGGGCAACATAAAACAGCAGCGCGCCGGCGGCCAGCGCCACCACCGTCTGCCACACCATTTTGAATTTCGCCGACACGCCGTTGGGGTCCTTATAAACCACCTTGCGCCAGTCGTCGTAAAAACCCAGCGCACCCGTGCCCAGCAGCACCCCGATCAGAATCCACAGATAAGGATTGGACGGATTGCCCCACAGCAGCGTGGCAAACGTAATCGACAGCAGAATCAGCACCCCGCCCATCGTCGGCGTGCCGGCTTTGACCAGATGCGTCTGCGGGCCGTCGCTGCGGATGGCCTGCCCAGCCTTCAGCGCCGTCAGCTTGCGGATCGTCCACGGCCCGAGCATCAGGCTGAACGCCAGCGCCGTCAGCGCCGCCATCACCGCGCGGAAGGTGGTGTAGTGGAAAACATTCAGCACCGAGAACCAGTTGCTGAACTTGGCCAGCCATAACAGCATAAAAAATCCTTGTATTTTGTGGTATTGCGGCAGCCTGAAAACCCGTATCGGCGCCGTCCGCCTGCGCCAAACGGCCGCCGATACAGGCGGCGGCACGGCCAGAAAACGGGCGGACAGCTTCAGGCTGCCTGCGGCTTGTGTGCGGGCACCCGCAGACCGAAACGGCACCAGCGGACGCAAAGGGCGGATTTTAGCAAAACCCGCCGCACAATACGCCATAGGCCGACAATTTTCTCGGTAAATTTACGCGGGCTTACGCAAAACAGCCTTTCAGGCAGCCTGAAACGCCATCCCGCCGCATACCTTGCTCCCTTCCCCTACGCCCCAATAGGTAGGTTGGGTTGCCAAACCCAACATTTTCCGATGCCAAAGATATGTTGGATCGCGACCCAAGCTACAACTGAAAACCAAAGGCAGCCTGAAAACCAAAAAACCGGTTTTCAGGCTGCCTTGTCGGGGTGGGTGTTTACTGCTGCTGCGGGGCGCTGGCACTGCTGCCGTTCTCGGCGGCGCGGGCGTCGCCGACTGCTTTGAGCTGGGCGCGCACCTGTTCGTCGTCCTGGGTGTAGCGCTTGAGACCGCCGCCGAGCACTTTGTAGAGATCGGCAAGGTTCTCGGCCATATTCAGGCGGGTGGACAGTAGGGTGCTGTCAGCCGAATAGCTGCCGCGCTGGGCGTCGAGCAGGTTGAGCGAGCTGGAAACGCCGTGTTTGTAACGCAGGCGGATCAGGCGCAGGCGTTCGGCTTGGGCTTTGGCCTGGGCGCTGTTGGCCTGGTACTGGCTGTTGAGCGCGGCGCGCGCCACCAGGGCGTCGGCCACGTCGCGGAAGGCGCTGCGCACGGCGGCTTCGTAGGCGACGATGGTTTTTTCCTGGGCGACTTTGGCGGCATCGAGATTGGCCTTGGTTTTGCCCCAGTTGAAAATCGGTACGCTGATTACGCCGCCGATCGACCAGTTGCGGCTGCCGGATTCAAACAGATTGCTCAGTTCGCTGCTGCTGAAGCCGGCGTTGCCGGTGAGACCGATGGTGGGGAAGAAAGCGGCGCGGGCGGCACCGATATTGGCGTTGGCCTGACGCAGGTTGTGCTCGGCGGCGCGGATGTCGGGGCGGTTGAGCAGCACTTCGGAGCTTAGGCCGGCGGGCAGGTTGCGGATATTGAACTGCTGTGCCAGCGGCAGGGCGCGGGGCAGATCGTCGGGCAGTTTCTGCGCGATCAGAAGCTCGAGGGCGTTGCGTGCCTGCTCGCGGGCGCGGACGGCGGCGGCGTAGGAGGCTTTGGCGTTTTCAATCACGGTTTCCTGCTCGCGCAGGTCGATGGCGGAAATCACGCCGGCTTTGTGGCGCAGCTTGGCCAGACGGTAGGTTTCCTGCTGGCTGTCGAGCACGTTTTGCGCCAGCTTCATGGCGTCTTCGGCGTAGATTTCGTTGAAGTGGGCTTTGGCGACGCTGGAAATCAGGCTCAGATGGGTGGCGTCGCGGGCGGCGGTGCTGGCGAAGTAGCTCTGCAGCGCGGCCTGACTGGTGTTGCGCACCCTGCCCCACAAGTCGAGCTCGAAGGAGGCGATGCCCAAACCGGCGCTGAAAGCGTTGCCGGCGCCATTGGCGTTGCCGCTGCGGGTGGCGCTGCCGTTGCCGTTCAAGCCGGGGAAGCGGTCGGCGCGGGCGATGGCGTACTGGGTGCGCACCTGCTCGGCGTTCAGGCTGGCGGTGCGCAGGTCGGTATTGTTTTTCAGGGCGATTTCGATCAGGCGGTGCAGGCGCGGATCGGCGAAGTAGTCCTGCCAGCCGACGGCGGCGGCGCGGACGCCGTTGTCGCGGGCGTCGTAGCGGAACTGCTCGGCGGGCAGATCGACTTTGGGCTGCTGGTATTTGGGCGCCAGATTGCACGCCGACAAAACGGCGGCGGTGCTGACGGCCAGCAGGACGGGTTTGAATGTGGTTTTCATGGTTGTCCTTTCTCTTTCAGGCTGCCTGGTTTCAGGCAGCCTGAAAAGGTTTAAGGGTTGTGGCTGTCGGAATCTTGGTGGCTTTCGCTGTGCAGGTGGGCATTGGCGGCGGCCACTTCCAGCTCGTGCTTGGTCGGCTTAAACAGGCCGCGCACCACGGCGTAGAACACCGGCACCAGGAATACCGACAACAGGGTGCCGATGGTCATACCCCAGAATACGGTGGTACCGATGGCGCTCTGGCTGCCGGAGCTGGCGCCAGAAGCGAAGTATAGCGGCACCACGCCCAAAATAAAGGCAAACGAAGTCATCAGAATCGGACGGAAGCGCAGGTGCGCCGCTTCGAGTGCCGCGGCCAGCGCGCTTTTGCCTTCGGCCTGCAGGTCTTTGGCAAACTCGATAATCAGAATGGCGTTTTTGGCGCTCAGACCCATCACGGTAATCATGCCGACGGTGAAATAGATGTCGTTGGCAAAGGCCACCGGTATGCCGACGCTGTTGTTGAACAGGTTGCGGCTGGCAACGCCAAACACGACGCCGAACAGACCCAGCGGGGCAACCAGCAGCACGGCAAAGGGAATCGACCAGCTTTCATACAGCGCGGCCAGCACCAAGAATACCGACAGCGCGGCAAAGCCGTAGAGCATCAGCTTTTGCGACGAGCCTTTGGCTTCTTCGCGCGACTGGCCCTGCCATTCGACGCTGTAGCCGCCACCCAGGTCTTTGACCATTTTCTCGATTTCGGCCATCGCCTGGCCGGTGGAGCCGTTGCCGACCTGGGTGCTCATCTGCACGGCGGGATAGCCGTTAAAGCGCAGGCTCTGCTCGACGCCCGGCACCCATTTGGCTTTGACAAAGGACGACAGGGGAACGGCCTGGCCGCTGCCGTTGGGCACGGTAAGCTGGAGCACGTCTTCTTCCTGCATACGGGCGGATGCTTCGGCCTGAACCATCACTTTCTGCAGGCGGCCGTTGTTGGGGAAGTCGTTGACATAGCTGCCGCCCAGGGCTGCGGCAAGGGTGGCGCGCACACTGGTCATGCTGATGCCCTGCGCCGCCATCGCTTTGCGGTCGATTTCCAGCTCGAGCTGCGGCGAGTCGGGCAGGCCGTTGTTGCGCGGGCCGGAGAACATTGGGTTCTGGCTCATTTTCGCCAGCAGTTCGTTACTCTTGGCCATCAGTTCGGCGTGACCGCTGTTGTTGCGATCCTGCAGGTAGAACTCGATGCCGCCGTTACCCAGCTCGCGGATGGCGGGCGGGTTGACTGCCAGCGCGAAGCCGTCTTTGACGGCGCCGCTGGTCATCAGTTCGCCCATCAGCATTTGGGCAACGATGCTGGCCGAATGGATCAGGCCGGGGCGCTCGTCCCAGTCTTTGAGCGATACAAAGCCGATGGCCATGTTCTGGCCGCTGCCTGAAAAGCTGAAACCGGATACCGTGATGATGCTCTCTACTTCTTCTTTGGCCATCACCACTTTTTCCACCGCTTCGATGGTTTTGTCGGTACGCGCTTTGGAGGCGCCGGCCGGCAGCTGCACGCTGACCATAAAGTTGCCGGAGTCTTCAACCGGCAGGAAAGATTCGGGCAGGCGGGCATACATCCACACCGCACCGGCACCGACGGCCAGCCAGATCACCATCGAGGCGGCAGAATTGCGCAGGGTTTTGGCGACAACGCCTTCATAGCGTTTGTTGCCGGCGTCAAACATGCGGTTGAACCAGCCGAAGAAGCCGCGTTTTTCCAAATGATGCCCTTTTTCCACCGGCTTGAGCATGGTGGCGCACAGGGCGGGGGTCAGCGTCAGCGCCAAAAAGGCGGAGAAGGCGATTGCCAGAATCATGGTAACGGCAAACTGGCGGTAAATATTGCCCACCGCGCCTTCAAACTGGGTCAGCGGGATAAACACCGAAATCAGCACGGCAGTAATACCGATAACCGCACCGGTAATCTGGCTCATCGCCTTTTTGGTGGCCGGCAGCGGCGCCAGTCCTTCTTCCGACATAATCCTTTCGACGTTTTCCACCACCACGATGGCATCGTCCACCACAATACCGATCACCAGCACCATCGCGAACATGGTCAGCACGTTGATCGACATGCCGAAATAGTAGATGCCGGCAAACGCGCCCAACAGCGAAATCGGCACCACAATCGCCGGAATCAGGGTATAGCGGATGTTTTGCAGGAAGACAAACATCACGATAAACACCAGCACCATCGCTTCAACCAGCGTATGCACCACTTTCTCAATCGAAATATCGACGGCAATCGAAGTGTCGTAAGGCGCTTTCCACTGCATGTCGCCGGGGAAGAATTCCTTCAGCTTTTCCATCCGCGCTTTAACGGCGGCAGCGGTGGCGGTGGCGTTACCGCTGTTGGAGAGCATCACCGCAATGCCCACCGCCGGTTTGCCGTTCAGACGCATGGTAGTAGCGTAGCTTTCCGAGCCCAACTCGATGCGGGCGACGTCTTTCAGATAGACGTTGCCGCCCTCGCTGTTGCTGCGCAGCATGATGTTGCCGAACTCTTCGGGCGTGCTGAGCTGGCCTTCAGCGGTAATGGTGGCGGTAAAGCCCTGCCCTTCCACTGCCGGCAGAGCGCCGAGCGAGCCGGCGGAAATCTGCGCGTTTTGCGCGTTGATCGCGGCGGAAACGTCGGTAAAGGACAGGTTGTAGCCTTTGAGTTTCTGCGGATCAACCCATATGCGCATCGCCCGTTGGGCGGCAAACATGCGCACCGCACCCACGCCTTCGACGCGCTGCAGCTCGGGGATGATGTTGCGCTGGGCGTAGTCGGCCATATCGGCGACTTCCTGGGTTTGCGAGTCCAGCGACAGCACCATCAGGAAGTTGGAGCGCGATTTGGAAACCTTGACACCATACTGCTGCACGGTGGCCGGCAGCGTGCTCAGCACTTCGGAGAGCTTGTTCTGCACTTCCTGCTGGGCAACGTCTTCGTCGGTTTTCGGCGTAAAGGTCAGCGATACCGAACCGCTGCCGCTGGAGTCGGCGGACGTGGAAATGTAGTCCAAGCCCTCGATGCCGTACATGCTGCGCTCGATCACCGCCAGCACGCTGTCTTCCATGACCTGCGCCGAAGCGCCCGGATAGGTCGCGTTCAGGCTGATGGTGGGTGCGGCCACCGAAGGATATTGCGATACTGGCAGGCTGCGGATGCCCAAAATACCCGCCAAGATGATAAAGATGGAAATCACCCAGGCGAAAATCGGGCGGTCAATAAAGAATCTTGCCATGTTCCACTCCGTTTATTGGGCTGACGATGCGGCCGGTGCGGATGCCGGCACCGAAGCTGCGGGCGCGGACGCCGCAGCAGCCGGAGCGGAAGCAGCCTGAACCGCAGTGGCGGGCGCGGATGCGGCTTCTTTCTTTTCAGGCTGCCATTCTTTGGTTTTCACGCTCTTGGAATGGAGCATGCCCGCGATCATGGTGCCGTCCACCGCCACTTTATCGCCGTCTTTCAGGCCTTCGCTGATGACCCAGCTGTCGCCCTTTTGCGCCACGATTTTCACCGTGCGCGGCTCGAAGCCGCCTTGGGCATTGACAATGGTTACGGTGTCGGTTTTGCCGCGGGTAACCGCACGCTGCGGCACCACATAGGCATTGAGCACGCCGGATACCGGCAGTTTCACCCGCACATACAGCCCGCTCATCAGAATCAGGTTCGGATTGGGAATCGCTGCGCGCAGATTAACCTGGCCGGTACTCTCGTCCACCGTAGTGTTGGTAAACAGCAGGCGGCCTTTGTGCGGGTATTCGCTGCCGTCTTCAAATTCAACGCCGACTTCGATCGCTTCGTTGAGCACGCGCTCGCCGCTGGAAAGCTGCTGGCGCAGTTTCAGCATATCGTTGGCCGACTGCTGGATATTGAGATACATCGGGTCGTTCTGCTGGATCAGCGCCATCTGGGTACTGTTGGCGGTAACCAGCGCGCCTTCGCTGACTTTCGATTCGCCGATGATGCCGGCAATCGGCGCGGTGATATAGGCATGGTTCACATTGACCTGCGCCGCATTGATGGCCGCCTGCGCCGATTTCACCTGCGCTTCGGCCGAACGCTTGGCAGTAAGCGCCGCATCCCACTCCTGGCGGCTGATGGCATCGGCCTGCACCAGCGGCTGGTAGCGCGACACATCGGCATTGGCTTTCGCCAGCGCAGCCTGGGCAGACAGCAGCGACGCACGGGCGCTTTCCAGATTGGCGCGGTAGGCGGCATCGTCAAGCTGGTAAAGCGGCTGGCCGGCTTTAACGAACGAGCCTTCTTCAAACAGGCGGCGTTTCACGATGCCGCTGACCTGCGGCACGATGTAGGCGGTGCGCACCGCTTCCAACCGGCCGCCGAGCACGGTTTCCAGCAGCACGTCTTCGGCTTTTACCGTCAGCACCGAAACTTCAGGCTGCAGCTGCGCCGTTTTTTCGGCGATTTGCTTTTGCCGCTCTTCGTTTTTATTCGGGCAGGCCGCCAATGCCAGCGGCAGCAACAACGCCAGCACTGTCAGGCGCCGGCCGCGTGATGAGTGGGTCATTTTATTTTTCCTGATTTTCAATAGATTGTTTAACAAGGTTTTTAAATGTTTCAGGCTGCCTGAAAAAAGCTCTCGGGCAGCGCATCGGGGTTTTACATTCTGTCAAAAACGCGGCATTATACATACAAGCCTGTATGGCAGATTCAGTCTTTACCATTTCTTAACCAAGCACCACAAACCACCATGCGCAAAACCAAAATCGAAGCCCAAAAAACCCGCCAGCACCTGCTGGACGCGGCGCTGGAAGTATTCTGGCGCAACGGCGTAACCCGCTCCTCGCTGCAGGAAATTGCCCAAGAAGCCGGCGTAACCCGCGGCGCGCTCTACTGGCATTTCAAAAACAAAGAAGACCTGTTCGACGCCCTGTTCCATTGCTACTTCACCCCGCTGGTCGAGCCTTTCGACTCCGACGAAGCCAAAGCCTCCGACAATCTGTGGGCGCATCTGCGCCAAAGCATACTCGGCATTTTCCGGCGCATGGCGCAGGACGAAAAACACCAAAAATTCTGCAACGTGCTGTATATGAAATGCGAAGCCAGCCCCGCCAACCAGGCGATTACCGAGCTGGTGGAAAAATATTACGAAATCGGCCACGGCCAAATCCGCAGCGTGATGCAGCTGTGCCACCAGCGCGGCCTGCTGCCGGCCGACACCGATCTCGAGCTGTCCACCCTGTATCTGCAAAGCTGCGTGGCCGGCCTGATCGGCATTTGGAACTGCAATCCCGGGCAGTTCGACATCCTGCCCGCCGCCGAGCGCATTCTCGACACCTGCTTCAGCGCCCTGCAAAACGGCGCCCTGCCCCAAGCCAAACGCAGCGCCTAAACAGCGGCACCATTCCAAACGCCTTCAACAAAACTTTCAGGCTGCTTTTCCAACCCGGAAAAGCAGCCTGAAAACCATCAAACCCTTTGCCATGCCGTTTTGCCGCTCGATAAAACCGCCGCCGGGTTTTCAGGCTGCCTTTCGGCGCGTGCCGTTCAATCCAAACCCTGCGTTTCCAGCACGAAATGCGCGTCTGTATCCTGCGCCAGCAGCCGCGTCAGCGCAGGCAGGTTTTCGCGCAGCTGCGCCGCCAGCACATAAGGCGGGTTGATAACGAACATGCCGCTGCCGTGCATGCCGAAGCCGTCGGCCTGCGGGCGGCGGACGTGGAGTTCGGCGCGCAGCGATTTGGGCGAGAGCGCCGCCAGTTTTTCCGGCAACGTCCGGCTTTCGGCACGGCTCAAACAGGGATACCACACCAGATAGCAGCCGGTGGCAAAGCGCTTAAGCGCGGCTTTCAGCGTATCGACCACCCGCCGGTAGTCCTGCTTTTCCTCATAGGGCGGATCGACCAGCACCACGGCGCGGCGCGGCGGCGGCGGCAGCAGCGACAGCAGTCCGCCGTAGCCGTCTTCGCAGCGGACTTGGGCGCGGCGGCCGGCGGAAGCAAGCGTCTGTTCCAGCAGCGGAAAGTCGGCCGGGTGCATTTCAAAACAGCGGATGCGGTCGTCCGGCCGCAGCAGCCCGGCGGCCAGCCACGGCGAGCCGCAATAGCGGTTTTCAGGCTGCCTTTCGCCCACGAAATCGGCAAAACGCGCCAGATCGGCCGGCAGTTTTTCCGCCTGCCGCACACGCAGCCAGCCGTCGCGGTATTCGCCCAATTTTTGCGCGAAACCGGAATCGAGCGCGTACAGTCCGGCGCCGGCATGGGTGTCGATATACCAATAGGGTTTGTCTTTGCGGCCGAAATATTCCAGCGTCAGAAACAGGGTGAAATGTTTGAGCATGTCGGCATGGTTGCCGGCATGGAAGGAGTGGCGGTAACTGAGCATCTCGCGGTGCTGCCCGTGCATGAAAAAACGGGTATTTTATGTGTTTTCAGGCTGCCTGAAAAACTTTTATTGTGCTAAACTCGCGCGTTTTTGAAACCACCGAACGCTAAATTGAGAAAGGCCGCCATGAGCGAAACAACCGAACAAGTGAACCCTCTGGAACGCAAAACCACCGTTACCGTGGCATGGGAAGCGGTAAACGCCGAAACCGACCGCCGCCTGAAGCAGACTGCCCGCCGCGTGCGCATCGACGGCTTCCGCCCCGGCAAAGCACCACTGAAAATGGTCGCCTCCATGTACGGCGCCGGCATCCAGAACGACGTATTGAACGACGCCGTGCGCGAAGCCTTTGAAGAAGCCGTCAAAGGCGAAGACCTGCGCGTGGCCGCCCTGACCGGCATCGAACCGGTTGAAAACCAGGAAAACGCCGATTCCTTCCAAGCCGTGTGCGTGTACGAAGTCTATCCCGAAATCAAAGTCGGCGACCTCTCCGCGCTGGAAATAGAAAAAACCACCGCCGAAGTGGGCGATGCCGAAGTGGACAAAACCATCGACATCCTGCGCAAACAGCGCACCCGCTACAACCGCGTCGAGCGCGCCGCGCAAAACGACGACCGCGTCATCATCGACTTTGCCGGCACCATCGACGGCATCCCCTTTGAAGGCGGCAGCGCCAAAAACTACCCCTTCGTACTCGGCCAAGGCCAGATGCTGCCTGAATTCGAAGCCGGCGTCAGCGGCCTGAAAGAAGGCGAAAGCAAAGACGTTGAAGTCAAATTCTCCGACGACTACCACGGTAAAGACGTTGCCGGCAAAACCGCCGTTTTCGCCATCACCCTGCACAATGTCGCCGAACCCGTGCTGCCCGAAGTGGACGAGCAGTTCGCCCGCGCGCTGGGCATTGAAGACGGCGACACCGTGAAAATGCGCGAAGAAGTCCGCAAAAACGTTGCCCGCGAAGTCAAACGCCGCGTGGACGGCAAAAACCGTGACGCGGTAATGGCCGCGCTGCGCCAAAGCCACGACTTCCCGCTGCCGCAGGTGCTGGTGAACGAAGAAGCCGCCCGCCTGGCCGAAGAAATGAAGAAAAACCTGGCTTCGCAAGGCATGGATCCCGCCCAGCTCAACCTGCCCGCCGAGATGTTTGCCGAGCGCGCCGCCGAACGCGTGGCACTCGGTCTGCTGCTGCCGGTTATCGTTGAAGAAAACAAACTGCACGCCAGCGACGAACAAATCCGCAAGCTGGTGCTGGAATTCGCCGAAAGCTACGAAGACCCCGAAGAAGTGGCCGAATGGTACTTTGCCGACCGCAACCGCTTGAGTGGCGTGGCCAATCTGGCGCTGGAAAACAACGTCGTCGAATTCGTACTGGGCAAAGCCAAAACCACCGAAAAAAGCCTGTCTTTTGACGAAATCATGGCCGCCGCCTAAAGCAGCCTGAAAAGGCAGCCTGAAAGCCGAAGCACCGCCGCCCGAAACCTGCAGCAGACCCTGCAGCCATTTGGCCGCGGTGCTTTTCCCGTTTTAGCGGCAGCCTGAAAAGCCGCTTCTCCCATTCCCGACCAACCCGCAGCAAGGAAACGATATGATTCCCGACATCCGCAACAATACCCTGATTCCCACCGTTATCGAACAGAGCGGCCGCGGCGAACGCGCCTTCGACATCTACTCGCGCCTGCTCAAAGAACGGATTATCTTTCTGGTCGGCGAAGTTAACGACCACACCGCCAATCTGGTGGTGGCGCAGCTTTTGTTTCTCGAAAGCGAAAACCCCGACAAAGACATCTATTTCTACATCAACAGCCCCGGCGGCAGCGTAACCGCCGGCATGTCGATATACGACACCATGAACTTCATCAAGCCCGACGTGCAGACCCTGTGTCTGGGCCAGGCCGCCAGCATGGGCGCGATGCTGCTGGCCGCCGGCGCCAAAGGCAAACGCTTCGCCCTGCCCCACAGCCGTGTGATGATCCACCAGCCGCTGATCGGCGGCGGTTTGGGCGGACAGGCGTCCGATATCGAAATCCACGCCCGCGAGCTTTTGAAAATGAAAGACACGCTCAACCGCCTGCTCGCCCAGCACACCGGCCAGCCGCTGGAGCGGGTTGAGCGCGATACCGACCGCGACAACTTCATGTCTGCCCAGGCCGCCGCCGAATACGGCCTGATCGACAAGGTTATTGCTTCGCGCAACGACGTCGCTTAATTCCAAACCGCACCCAAAGGCAGCCTGAAAACTTTCAGGCTGCTTTTAGCCGCTAAAAAACGGCTTTCAGGCAGCCTGAAAGCCGTTTCAATTCGATTTACCGGATGTACCGCGGACTTACAGCAGATGCGCCACGCCCGCTTTTTCGTCTTCCAGCTCTTTGAGCGTGATGTTGATGCGCTCGCGGCTGAAGTCGTCGATTTCCAAATCGCGCACCAACTTGTATTCGCCGTTTTCGCAGGTAACGGGGAAGCCGAAAATGGTGCCTTCGGGGATGCCGTAGGAGCCGTCGGACGGGATGCCCATGGTTACCCATTTGCCGTTGGTGCCCAGCACCCAGTCGCGGATGTGGTCGATGGCGGCGTTGGCGGCAGATGCGGCGGAAGACAGGCCGCGCGCTTCGATAATGGCGGCGCCGCGTTTGCCGACGGTGGGCAAAAAGACGTTGGCATTCCAGTCCTGGTCGTTAATCATGTCTTTCACGCTCTGGCCGCCGATGGTGGCGAAGCGGTAGTCGGCGTACATGGTGGGCGAGTGGTTGCCCCAAACGCACAGTTTTTCGATGTCGGCAACGGCCTTGCCGGTTTTCTCGGCAATCTGGCTGGCGGCACGGTTGTGATCGAGACGCAGCATGGCGGTGAAGTTTTTCGCCGGCAGATCGGGGGCGGACTTCATGGCGATGTAGGCGTTGGTGTTGGCGGGATTGCCGACTACCAGCACTTTAACGTTGCGGTCGGCCACTTTGTTGAGCGCGGCACCCTGCACGGTGAAAATCTGCGCGTTGGCCTGCAGTAAATCGGCGCGCTCCATACCTTTGCTGCGCGGACGGGCGCCGACGAGAATGGCGATTTGCGCGTCTTTAAACGCTACTTCGGGATCATCGGTGGCGATCATGCCGGCCAGCAGCGGAAAAGCGCAGTCCTGCAATTCCATCATCACGCCCTTAACGGCGTTTTGCGCCTGCGGCAGATCCAAAAGCTGCAGAATCACGGGCTGGTCTTTGCCGAGCATTTCGCCCGAAGCGATGCGAAACAGCAGGGCATAACCGATTTGGCCGGCGGCGCCGGTTACGGCAACACGGATTGGGGTTTTCATAGCGGGTTCTCCATAGATGAAAGATGCGGAAAAATCCGTTTCAGGCAGCCTGAAAACGGAATGCGCGGACTGCGGTGTTTTTCTTGAAGCGCCGGCTCGGGCAGCGCGCAAAGGGCGCGGCGGCCTTGTGCCGAAGCTGCGGGGCATCATACCAAAAACACGGCGCTTTGCAAGGGAAAAGCCGCTGCCGCGGGGCTTTGCGGCAGCCTGAAAAAGCAAAAAGGCAGATTTTGCAATCTGCCTTTGCCCGGTGTTTCCGGTGTGCAAATTTCAGGGGTGCTTAGGCAGCCTGAATGTTTGCAGCCTGTTTGCCTTTGGGGCCGGTGGTGACATCAAAGGAAACTTTCTGACCCTCTTTCAGGGTTTTGAAACCTTCCATATTGATGGCGGAGAAATGGGCGAACAAATCTTCGCCGCCTTCGTCGGGAGTGATGAAACCGAAGCCTTTGGCGTCGTTAAACCATTTAACAATACCTGTTGCCATGTGATGCTACTTTCTACAAAAATTAAACAAAAAAAAGCAAATCCGCGGCTGCCAAAAAATTCAGTTTCATTCGGTTTAACGCTCAAAACAGGCTTTTCTGTACGGCGCGCTTTTGCTGTCGGGCTTTTTACCTGTGTTGGGCGCCTGCGTCAAGTTTTGTTTGGGCAAAAGCGGTTTTTTCATTAAAATGAAACAAAATACAACAATCGCCGACACAAAATGAGCCTCTCCCCCGAATTACTGCAAACCACCCGCGAAAAAACCGCCCCGCCCAAACGCTTCGGCGTTTTCCTGCTCAACGACGACTACACGCCGATGGATTTCGTGGTGGCGGTGCTGGTTGAAATTTTCCTGCTGCCCGAAGATACCGCCGAGCGCGTGATGTGGCAGGTGCACACCGAAGGGCGGGGGCTGTGCGGCACCTACACGCGCGACATCGCGCAAACCAAACAGCAGCAGGTACTGTCGCTGGCCGAAGCGGCCGGCCACCCGCTGATGTGCATTGTTGAGGAGATCTGATGATCAGCAAAGAGTTGGAAGAAGTAATCGAGCGTCTCTACCACGACACCAAAGAAAAACGCTACGAACTGGTCGGACTGGAGCAGCTGCTGCTCGGCCTGCTGCAGCATTCGTCCAAAGTGGCGGAAACCCTTGACGCCTGCGGCGTGGACACCGCCCTGCTGGCGGTACAGCTGCAGGAGAGCATCAGCGAAAACACCCCGCTGCTGCCGGCCGGCAGCAGCCGCGAGCCGCAGCCGACCGCCGGTTTCGAGCGGGTGATGCAGCGCGCCATCATCCACAAGCAGCAGTCTTCGCAGGAGCCTTTGGAAGCGGCCGATCTTTTGGTGGCGGTGCTCGACGAAAAAGACAGCCCCGCTTCCTATTTTCTGCAGCTGCAGTCGCTCACCCGCTACAAGCTGCTGCGCTATCTCTCCCACGGCCTGACCGACGAAGAAGACACCGCTTACGACGGCGATGGCGAAGACGACGAAGACCTGCCGCCCGCCGCCAAGCCGCTGGATGCCTACACCGTCAATCTCAACCAGGAAGTGCGCGCCGGCCGCATTGACCCCTTAATCGGCCGCAAAGCCGAAATGGAGCGGCTGGTGCAGGTTTTGTGCCGCCGCCGCAAAAACAATCCGCTGCTGGTGGGCGAAGCCGGCGTCGGCAAAACCGCGCTGGCCGAAGGGCTGGCCTACCGCATCGAAAACCAGCAGGTGCCCGAAGTGCTGGCCGGCCACACCGTTTTTTCGCTCGACATGGGCGCCCTGCTGGCCGGCACCAAATACCGCGGCGACTTTGAAGCCCGCATCAAAGCCGTGCTCAAAGAGCTGGCGCAGCAGCCCAAATCGCTGTTGTTCGTCGATGAAATCCACACCCTGATCGGCGCGGGCGAAACCGCCGGCGGCCACATGGACGCTTCCAACCTGCTCAAACCGGCGCTGGCCAAAGGCCGGCTGCGCTGCATCGGTGCCACCACCTACAACGAATACCGCACCATATTCAGCAAAGACCACGCCTTAAGCCGCCGTTTTCAGAAAATCGACATCGGCGAGCCCAGCGTGGCCGAAACCGTCGATATCCTGCGCGGCCTGCAGCCCGCCTTCGAGAGCCACCACGGCGTGCGCTACAGCGAAGACGCCCTTCAGGCTGCCGCTGAGCTTTCCGCCCGCCACATTTCCGACCGCTTTTTGCCCGACAAAGCCATCGATGTTATCGACGAAGCCGGCGCCGCCCAGCGCATCATGCAGCCTGAAAGCCGCAGCGGCGAAATCGGCCGCGGCGAAATCGAGCAAACCGTCGCCAAAATCGCCCGCATTCCCGAAAAAACCGTGTCCCATGACGACAAACAAATCCTGCGCCATCTCGCACGCAACCTGAAAAACATGGTCTTCGGCCAAGATGCCGCCGTCGATGCGCTGGCCGCCGCCGTCAAAATGTCGCGCTCCGGTCTCGGCCTGCCCGACAAACCCATCGGCTGCTTCCTGTTTTCCGGCCCCACCGGCGTGGGCAAAACCGAGGTCGCCAAACAACTCGCCTTCTCGCTGGGCGTGCCGCTGGAGCGCTTCGATATGTCCGAATACATGGAGCCGCACGCCGTCTCCCGCCTGATCGGCGCGCCGCCGGGCTACGTCGGCTTCGACCAGGGCGGACTGCTGACCGAAACCGTCAGCAAACACCCGCACTGCGTGCTCCTGCTCGACGAAATCGAAAAAGCCCACCGCGACATCTACAACGTTCTGCTGCAGGTGATGGACGCCGGCCGGCTCACCGACAACACCGGCAAAAGCGCCGATTTTCGCAACGTCATCCTGATTATGACCACCAATGCCGGCGCCGAAGCGCTCAGCGGCAACGGTTTCGGCTTCACCGCCAAACGCGAAGCCGGCGACGAAATGGCCGCCATCAAAAAAACCTTCACCCCCGAGTTCCGCAACCGGCTCGACGCCGTGATTCCCTTCGCCCCGCTCACCCCCGCCGTTATCGGCCGCGTGGTGGACAAATTCCTGCTCCAGCTCGAACAGCAGCTGCTGGAAAAACAGGTCGAAGCCACGTTCACCGACGAGCTGCGCCGCCATCTGGCCGACAAAGGCTTCGACCCGCAGATGGGCGCGCGGCCGATGCGCCGCCTGATTCAGGAAGAAATCCGCCAGGCACTCGCCGACGAACTGCTGTTCGGCCGCCTGGCGCAGGGCGGCCGCGTGCTGATCGACTATCAGGACAAAACCGTGCTCAGCTTCCCCGAAAAAGACTCGCCCAAAGAGCCGATGCCCGCGCTGTAACACCGTCCGCCGTTTTCAGGCTGCCTTTCACGCAGGCAGCCTGAAAACGGTTTGACCTGAAAGCCCGCTGAAAACCCCGTCCCAAGCAGCCTGAAAACGCTCCCGGCGCTATGGAGACTTGGCCGCATTCGCTATATAATCCGCCGCTTTTTTGCCCGCCCGTTTCGCCTGTACCGCTTTTCAGGCAGCCTGAAAAGCGCAGCGCCGCCGGCACCCGCCCAACCGCCTACCCGAAAGATTCGCCATGAGCCAGCTCAACCCCGCCCTCAACATCGCCTACAAAGCCGCCCGCAAAGCCGGCGACCTGATGCTGCGCGCCGCCAACAACCTCGACAGCCTGCGCGTGGATCACAAAGCCGCCAACGATTTCGTCTCCGACGTCGACCGCCAGGCCGAAGCGCTGATTGTCGACCTGATCAGCGAAGCCTACCCCCACCACCGCATCAGCGCCGAAGAAAGCGGCAGCCGCGGCAGCGGACGCGCCGAATACGAATGGATTATCGACCCGCTGGACGGCACCACCAACTACCTGCACGGCCACCCGCAATACGCCGTTTCCATCGCCCTGCTGCACAAAGGCGTACTGCAGGAAGCGCTGGTTTACGCCCCCGAGCGCAACGACATCTACACCGCCTCGCGCGGCAAAGGCGCCCGCCTGAACGAGCGCCGCATCCGCGTGGCCGCGCGCACCGAAATCAACCGCTGCATCATCGGCACCGGCTTTCCGGTAACCGACCACAGCGGTCTCGACAACTACCTTGCCGCCCTCAAAGCCTTTATCCAAAAAGCCGCCGGCATCCGCCACGAAGGCGCCGCCTCGCTGGATTTGTGCACGCTGGCCACCGGCCGCTTCGACGGCTTTTTCGAGTTCGGCCTAAAACCCTGGGACATCGCCGCCGGCGCCCTGATCGTGCAGGAAGCGGGCGGCATCGTAACCGACCCCGCCGGCGAAAGCGGCTGGCTGGAAAGCGGCGACATCGTTGCCGCCAACCCGAAAATCCTCGCCCAAATGCTGCAGATTATCGGCAAGGCCTGAGCGCTCCGCTTTTCAGGCTGCCTTGGCCAAATCAAGGCAGCCTGAAAACACCAATCCCAAACCCAAAGCAGCCTGAAAACGGAAAAAACGTTTTCAGGCTGCTTTTTTGCGCTTTGTCCGCGCCATCCGGTTTTCAGGCTGCTTGGGGCAAACGCCCGTTTACAGCGTCAGCCCCGCGCCCAGCAGGGTCAGCACGCCCAGCACGCAGAAAACGGCGCAGGCGGTGATGCGTACCGCGCGGGCGGGGATTTTCGCCACCAGCTCGCCGCAGTAAGCCACCGGCACATTGGCCGCCATCAGGCCGATTACGCTACCGGCCACCACCGCCGGCCAGGCGTCGTAGCGGGCGGCCAGCAGCACCGTGGCGATTTGGGTTTTGTCGCCGATTTCGGCCAGGAAAAACAGCACCAGCGTGGCGAAAAAGGCGCCGTATTTCAGCCAGCGGCAGCGGTCGCCGTCGTCGTCCTTGTCCGGTACCAGCAGCCACAGGCCGACGGCGATAAAGCTCATTCCCACCGTCCATTTCACGATTTCCGGCGCAATGCGCGACGCGATCATCACGCCGAGCACGGCCGAGAGCAGGTGGTTGAGCAGGGTGGCGGCAAAAATGCCGGCGATCACCGCTTTTTTATCGGCGAAACGCGCGGCGAGAAACAAAGTCAGCAGCTGGGTTTTGTCGCCGATTTCGGCGATAAAGACGCCGAAAGTCGAGGAAGGAAAGGCTTCCATCAGGAACTCCGAACCGTGCGGGCAAAGAAAAAGACACACCGTCTGCCCCGCACGGCGCAAACGGTATGCCTTAAGTCTTGCCTGTCTTTACGGCTTGATAAAGATGCCTGCGCCACGCCCAAAGGCAATGATGTTGACACAGGCTCCGGCGGCGCTGCCGCGCGGATGGCTACTCCCCCAAGGGCGGGCGCGATTATAGCCGCTTGCCCTATTCTTGGGCAAAAGAAAGGCAGCCTGAAAAGGGATTTCCCCTTTCAGGCTGCCTTTGCGCCGTCGGTTGGTTCCGTTGCCGGCTTAGCCGCGCCAGTAGTTGTTGGCGGCGGCGATGGTTTGGAAGTTGATGGCGATAACCTGCGAAGCGGCGGTCAGGCTGTCGGCGTCGTTGGCGTAAACCGAGCGCAGTTTTTTCAGCACTTCAACGTCGGGCTGGGTGGTTTTGACGCCGCGGCGGCTCAGGGTAACCGCCAGCTCGAAGCCGGCCTGCGGGGTTTCGGTAATCAGGGTGGGGAGCCATTGTTCGCTCATGTCGTGTTCCTTTGATTGTTGTTGTAAAAAAACGCCCCTAGCGGGGCGGCGCGGATATTAGGAGCGCGGCGGTGGGCTGTCAAGATGGACACCGACAGAGGTAAAAAAGCAGCCTGAAAGACGCTTTCAGGCTGCCTTGGGCAGATGTTTTTAAATCGCTTGGGTGCGCTCAATCAGCCAGGTTTTGGCTTCGCCTTCGGTAAGCGGTTCGAGCTTGGCGCGCACGGTGGCGTGATATTGGTTGAGCCAGGCGGTTTCGGCGTCGTTCAGCAGGGATTTCTCAACCAGGCGGGTGTCGATCGGGCACATGGTTACGGTTTCGAAATACAGGAAACGACCGAACTCGGTTTCCGCCGGTTGCGCCACGGGGCGGCTGACCACCAGGCTTTCGATGCGGATGCCCCATTTGCCCGGGCGGTAAAGGCCGGGTTCGTTGGACGTGATCATACCGGCTTTCATCGCGTGGTGCGGCGAGAGCACCGATGCCTGGTAGGCAATCAGCTGCGGGCCTTCGTGAACGTTCAGGAAGTAGCCGACGCCGTGGCCGGTGCCGTGGCCGTAGTCGCATTGCGCCTGCCACAGCGGGGCGCGGCAGATGGCGTCCAGCATCGGCGCTTTGGTGTCTTCGGGGAACACGGCGCAGGCCAGGGCGATGTGGGCTTTGAGCACCAGCGTGAAATCGCGTTTTTGTTCGGCAGTCGGCTCGCCCACGGACACCACGCGGGTGATGTCGGTGGTGCCGGTTTTGTACTGGGCGCCGGAGTCAATCAGCAGCAGACCGCTGCCATCGAGCGGGCTGAAGGCTTCGGGCGTGGCGCTGTAGTGCGGCAGGGCGCCGTTTTCGCGGTAGCCGGCGATGGTGCCGAAGCTGGGGGAAACATAGGCTTCGCGGCGGCTGCGGTGCTCGATGAGCATATCGCTGACATCCAGCTCGGTGAGTTTGTCGCCGGCGGCGATGCGGCGCTCGAACTCGGCGAAGAAGCCGCACAGGGCGGCGCCGTCCTGAATCATAGCTTGGCGGATGTATTCGACTTCTTTGTCGGATTTCACCGATTTGAACAGGGTGCTGGGATTGATGTGGTCGATCAGGCGCACGCTCTCAGGCAGGCGGCCGACTACCGATACCGCCACTTTGCCCGAATCGTACATCAGGCAGCCTGAAAGGGCGGACACGGCATCAGCGGCATCGGCATAAGGCGCGGTGGCGATGCCGGCTTCCTGCAGCCAGGCCTGTTCGGCGGCGCCGAGCTTGGCGCTGTCGATAAACAATACGGCGCGCTCGGCATCAATCAGCAGGTGCGACAGGAACACCGGGTTGTAATCGACGTCGCCGCCGCGCAGATTGGTGATCCAGGCGATGTCGTCGAGCGAAGACACCAGATGGTGGTCGGCGCCTTTGTCGCGCATAAATTGGCGCACGCGCGCCAGTTTTTCGGCGGCGCTCTCTTCGGTATAGACGGCTTCGTGGATGAAAACGGGCGCATCGGGCAGCGCGGGACGGTCGCTCCAGAAGCCGTTAACGATGTCGTCTTCCAGCCGCAGGGTGATGTTTTTGGCGGCGAAGGCAGCCTGAAGCTGCTTCAGGCCGGCGGCAGAGAGCATGTCGGGCGCGATGCCGGCGGCGGCGTTTGCCGGCAGCACTTCGGCCAGCCAGTCGATATGGGTGCGGCCGAAGCCGAGTTTTTCCAAACGGATGCCGCTGCCGGCCAGTTGTTTTTCAGCCTGCTCCCAATAACGGCTGTCCGCCCACAGGGTGGCTTCGTTTTCGGTTACCGCCAGCGTGCCGACCGAGCCGGTAAAACCGGAAACCCAGCTGCGGGTCTGCCAGTGCTCGGGCAGGTATTCGGAGAGATGGGGGTCGGCGGAGGGGATAATCCAAGCGTCGAGTTGGTGCTGTTTCATCGCTGCGCGCAGGGCAGCGAGACGTTGGGCGGGAGTGGTCATTGGGTGTGGTCCTTTCGTTTAATCGAGTTGGTTCATCATCCGGTTCAGGAAGGGCGAGCACAGCAGCATCACGGCGCCGGCGGCCAGCCCGATGGTGCCGAGCATCATATAGAAGCGCTCCTGTCCCAGCGCTTCGTAATAAGTGTGGAACAGCTTGCCGCCGAGCGTGAAGCCCAGCGAAAACGCCAGGTAATTTAAGGCGACCATCTGCGTTTTAAAGTGCGCGGGGGCGATTTTTGTAATCAGCGACATCGAAATCGGCGAAATCAGCAATTCCGACACGGTAATCGCCAGAATCACCAGCGAAAACAGCATCAGCGGCAGCGGCACGCCGGAATGGACGTAGGGCACGAAGCACAGATAAGACGCGCCCACGCCCAAGAGCGCCAGCGCAAACTTAAGCGGCGCTTTGGGCTGGAAGCGCCCCATTTTGCTCCACAGCGCCGCCATCACGCCCGAGAGCGCAATCACCCACATCGCCTGCAGCGACGCGAGCCAGCCCACCGGAATTTCGAAGCGGCCGCTGGCCGGATCGACGCCCAGAGCCGTCAGCGGCGCCCAGCCGCGCAGCCACTCGGGCGCCACCACCTGCCGCAGCACGGTTTTGTCGAAATACACCGTTACCGAAGTGTAAACCTGGTACCACAGCGCCCAAAACACGCACAGCGCGGCAAACAGCGGAATATAGGCGGCGATATGGCGTTTTTCGCCGGCGCTAACTTTGCGGTTGGTCAGCAGAAACGCGAAATACAGCAGCGAAATCGTCAGCACCAGTATGCTGAGTGCCGATGAGAAATTCTGCACGTTCAGCACGTCGGCACGCACCAGCAGCACCACTGCAACGACGGCTGCCAGCACCAGCCCCAGTACCAGATTGCGCCGGCCGGCCGGCAGCGGGTTGGGCACTTCGCTTTTGGGCAGCCTGCCGCGCCCGCGGCCGTACTGCCACAGGCCGAAGGCCATGCCCACCGCCGCCGCGCCGAAGCCGTGGTGGAAACTGTAGTTTACCTGCAGCCAGCCGGTGAGCAGCGGCCCCAGCAGCGCGCCGATATTGATGGCGATATAGAAAATCGAAAAACCCGCGTCGCGCAGCGGCCGGGTGTCTTCACTCTCATACAGCGAGCCGACCATGGTGCCGGCCGACGCCTTCACCCCGCCGCTGCCCGCGCCAATCAGAATCAGGCCGCCCACCAGCCCCGCCACACCGGGCAGCAGCGCCAGCACGATGTGGCCGGCCATCACCACCACGCCCGACCAAAACAGTGTGCGCTCGCTGCCCAGCACGCGGTCGGCCAGCCAGCCGCCGCCGACGGTGGCCAGATACACGCTGCCACTGTAGGCGCCGACCACGGCGCCGGCCAGCGATTCGTCGATGCCCAGCCCGCCTTTGTCCGCCGCGTAATATAGGTAGATCATCAGGATCGCCTGCATCCCGTAAAACGAAAAACGCTCCCACAATTCGATATGGAAGAGATTGGAAAGCTGCGGCGGATGGCCGAAAAACTTTTTCTGCGTCATAGATGGTGGCTCCGGCGGCTTTCAGGCAGCCTGAAAGCATGAAAACGACAAACCGCCGCAACGGGCGGAACGGACGGCGCTGCCGCCGCCAACCCACCCGGCAGCCTGAAAACGCTTCGGCCGGCGGCGGGGGAATCTTCAGCGGCAGCACGGCTTTGCCCCAAGCGGCCGTGCGGTACGGCTGCTGGGAAAACCGTAACGCACTTTAACCCAAACTAACACATCCCGCAAGGCAGCCTGAAACGCCACTCCGGCACAAAAACCGCACGCCGCGCCGCTATCGTGCATTTATCCGCACGCCGCCGCCCGCAACCGGCAATAAAAAGGCAGCCTGAAAACACGGATAGCGCCGTTTGCCGCAGCCGCCGCTGCCGTTAGCGCCAAATTCAGAGCCGGCAAAAGCAAACTTTTCAGGTTGCCTGCCCGTCCCAACCCTTTCAGGCTGCTTTGCCCGGTTCGAGCCATCCGCAAAGCAGCCTGAAAAACCGGCAACGCATCCAAACAGCCGTCCGCAGTTTGGCAGAAAGCCGCCCTGCCGGCGATTAAAATGCCCAACTGCCGCCATAGACATGCCGCAAACCCGCCGTTTGCCGCGTCCGGCGGTTTCGCCGCCCGGTGCTTTTGCCTTAAAATTGCCCCATTGCAAACCACTTTTTCCGGCGGGCATTTTCCTTATGACACATTACGCAATCGGCGATATCCAAGGCTGCTACCGCGAGCTGCAGGCGCTGCTCGCGCTGATCGGCTTTGAGCACGGCCGCGACACGCTCTGGCTCACCGGCGACATCGTCAACCGCGGTCCGCAGTCGCTCGAAAGCCTGCTGTTTGCCATGCACCATGCCGACAGCGTGCGCATCGTGCTCGGCAACCACGACCTGCACCTGCTGGCGCTGTGCTACGGCTTCGGCAACCCCAAACGCCACGACACCCTCGCCCCCATTCTCCAGCACCCCAACCTGCGCCGTATGCGCGACTGGCTGCGCGCGCAGCCGCTGCTGGTTGAAGACAAGGGCTATCTGATGGTGCACGCCGGCATTCTGCCGCAATGGAGCGCCGAAGAAGCCAAAACGCTGGCGGCGGAAGTCGAACACGCCCTGCGCGGCCATCACCCGCGCCGTTTTTTCAACCATATGTACGGCAACTCGCCCGATGCCTGGTCGCCCGATTTGACCGGCTATCCGCGGCTGCGGCTGATTACCAACGTCTTTACCCGCATGCGCGCACTGCATGCCGACGGCTCACTCGATTTCCGCTTCAAAGCCACCTACGGCGACATGCCGCCCGAGCTGCACGCCTGGTTCGACGCCCCCGATCGCCGCCATCTGAGCCATACCGTCGTGTTCGGCCACTGGTCGGCGCTGGGCTACTGCAACGACCCGCAAAAACGTATCGCCGCCCTCGATACCGGCGCCCTGTGGGGCGGCTGCCTGACCGCGCTCGATCTGGACAGCATGCAGGCTTTCCACCAACCCAGCTTCCAAACCCCGCACCGCCACGCACCGGCAGCCTGAAAACCGGACGGCACCTTTCAGGCTGCCTGCCCGCCGGTTTACATTATGCAAAGCAATGTCAAACTCTCTAAAAAAGCAGCAAAAAACCGCCGCCCGGTTTGACAAGCCCCCGCCGATTGGTTTTAATCCGCCGCTTTCCGATGCAGGAGATTTTCCATGAAACACACCACCCGCCATACTCTCGCCGCTATGCTGGCGGCCGCCGCCCTGCCCGCCCTGGCGGCAGAAAAAGCGCTGACCCCGATTGCCGACAACAACGAGCTGAGCATCGACAAAAAAGTCGAAGTTGCCTACAGCTGCACCATAGACAAAAAAACCGTGCCGATGACCGTAATGTACGGCATCAAAGGCAACGACATCATCGTTGCCCAAGTGAAAGTTGACGGCAATATTTCTCCCGGCCTGTTCCGCGTGCCCGATGCCAACAACCTGCTCAACATCTACCAAAGCGCCACCGCCGACGGCACCATGTGGACCACCCTACCCGCCACCCCCGCCACGCTGAAGCAGACCGACGGCGGCAAACTCTCCTACCGCAACGGCGAAAGCAACACCATCATTCTCGACAAATGCCGCTTGGACAAAGCAGCCACCGCCAAACTGAAAAACTGACAGCCGGCCGCTCACGCCCGCCGGCATTCCGGCATCTCTGACACCACACCGCGGCAGCCGCCGCACTCCCACCCCAATGCCGACACGCCATCAGGCAGCCTGAAAAACGGCGCAGCGGCCGCAACCGCCCCGTTTACCCGCCCATTTTGCTTTCAGGCTGCCTTTCTTTTGCCAGATGCCGATGAATCCCCGCCTGTTTCTGCTGCTGTTCGCCGCCGCTATCCTGCTGCTGCCGCGCCTGCTCAAACCGCACCGGCGACGCGCCATCCACCGCCGCGCCGTCCTGCTGGCATTACTGTTACTGGTTTGCGCCACACTCTCGGCATTGTGGACGCTCTACAGCCGCTACGGCTGATCATCGCGCCGGCGCCAAAGCCGCCATTCAAACCACGCCGTTTGGCAGGCAGCCTGAAAGCACCGCGCCGCCTGATTCGGAGACCGCACATGAAAAAAACCGCCCTTCTTGCCTTATTGTCCGCCCTACCCTTTGCCGCCCACGCCTTAAACTGCGACAGCACCAAAGCTGCCGCCAACTGCAGGCAGCCTGAAAACCTGGTGCGCACCGTATCCGCGGCTACCGCAGCGCCCGAAGACGATATCGACGCGCTGTGGCGTCAGAGCGAAGCCTGGTCGGAGCGCAGCCGCCGCAGCGACTGGTTCGGCAGCGACGTCGATACCGACGAGCGCGCCTCGGCTTCGGCACCCGCCGCCCATACCACCGGTGCAGCGGAAAAACCCGCAGCAACCACTGCCGCCAAAACCCAGGTCAAACTGCGCCAAGCCACCGTCGCCCTCAAACCGGCGCGGGTGGTGAAAGTGGCGCAAGTCGCCCCCGCCAAACCGGTACTGTCGCGCCGGCAGGCGCTGGAGCAGGAAATCCGCCGCGAAAAAACTGCGCTTAAAAGCGCCGAAGCCGCCCTAAGCGCCGCGCGCAGCAAAGGCGACAGCAGCGCCGCCCAACGCTTCGCCCTGCAAATCAACGACCGCCGGCTGAACATCGCCGCCATGGAAAGCGAACTGCGCCGCTGACCTTGCCGCCAAAACTCCCTTGCACCAAAGCAGCCTGAAAACCGCCCATCCGATTTTCAGGCTGCTTAGTTTCGGCATAATGCAAGGGCGGCGGCAACAAAGCCTGCCCGCCCAAGCAGGCGACAAGAGCGGTGGTTTGGCACCGGTGGCAATCTTGGCGCCGTGCCGAAGCCGAACTGCCAAAGTTCCCGCGCCCAACCTTAAACTGTTCCCGATAAAAAAGCAGCCTGAAAACCGTTTTTCGGGTTTTCAGGCTGCCTGCAGCTTTATCTGCGGGAGCAGACGGGGCTATTTTTTCGCCTTATCGGTTGCCGGCTGCGGGCTATCGGGAATCGGCGGCAGCGACTTGATACCCATTTCGTGCAAGATAAAGGCGAATTTTTCCTTCATCTCGCGCTTGGTTTCCGCACGGGTGTTGTCACCGTGGCCGTGGCGCTCGGCGGCATTCAGGAACACCGGCCGCATGCACGACTGCTTCTCCTGCAGGATGGCGGCGAATTTATAGGAATGCGACGGCACCACGCGGTCGTCGCGCTTGGACGTCATCACCATGGTGGAGGGGTAGCAGACGCCGTCGCGCACGTTGTGATACGGCGAGTAGGACAGCAGTTTCTGGTACATCGCTTTGCTGTCTTCGGCCATACCGTACTCGTTGATCCAGTAGTCGGTGCGGTACATTTTGTCGTGGCGCAGCATATCGAGCACGCCGACTTCGGGAATGGCGACACGGAACAGGTCGGGACGCTGAACCATGGTCGCGCCGACCAGCAAACCGCCGTTGGAACCGCCGGAAATCGACAGGTAGTCTTTGGAGGTATAGCCTTCCTTAATCAGGAATTCACCGGCGGCGATAAAGTCGTCAAAAACGTTTTGCTTGTTGAGCTGCTTGCCCGCGTCGTGCCATTTGGAACCGTACTCCTTGCCGCCGCGCAGGCCGGCGGTGGCGTAAACGCCGCCGTTCTGCATCCAGGCTGCGGCTGCGGTGGTGAAGTTGCCCTGGTAGGCATCAACGTTGAAACCGCCGTAACCGTAGAGAATGGTCGGGTTTTTGCCGTCGAGTTTCAGCCCTTTTTTGTGGCTGATCACGATGGGCACCATAGTGCCGTCTTTGGACGGATAGGATACGGTGCGCATTTCGTATTTGTCGGCATCGAAAGGAATGGTATCGCGGCGTTTGACGCCGAAGAATTTGTCTTCTTCAACGTTGTAGCGGTAGGTGGTGGTCGGCGTTACCTTGTTTTGGTAGTAGAACCACACATAGCGCTTGTAGTCTTTTTCGTTGGCCGCGAGCGTGCCTTTGGGGCGGTTGTTTTCGGCGTCTTTGTCGCCGGAGTCGTAGGCGGTCAGGCTGCTGATGCTGCCGCCGGCAACCGGGGTGATGTCGCGGACGAATTTGCCGTTTTCGTCAAACAGTGCCAGCGAATCGTAACCGGCAGAGTAATACTGCATCAGATAATGGCCGCTTTGGTACACGCCGGCAGTCAGGCGGTGGTTTTCGCGCGCGGGAATCACCACTTCGCGTTTTCTCTGCGGGCTGCGGATGTCGATTTTCAGAAGTTCGCCAAATTCGGAATTATCTTCGGAAATCACATAGATATAATTGCCATCCAGGCGGACGAACTTGGCGGCGGTATAGTTGGTAAACGCATCCGCCTTGTTGATTTTGTCGTACATCTTGCGGTTGTGGATCTGAATCCAGCGGCCGGTTTTCAAATCCTTCAGCAGCAGGGTATTGCTGATGCTGCCCAAAGAGCCCTGCACCATCAGATAGCGGTCGTCTTCAATCCAGAAGCTGTCGGGCGTCATGTCGTAGTCCGACGCCTTCATAATAATCGGGTCGTTGAACTCGTTTTTGTCCATCCGGTGCAGCATCAGATCCGTCCAGCCGCCGTGTGAGCGGACGTAATACAGATTGTTGTTGTCTTTCCACTCCAGCGGATAGCCGTACGTGCCGCCGGCATCCACCACATGGATATTGGTGGTGATGTGGCGGGTTTTCAGGGTTTCGGTATCGAGCACATACAGCTCTTTGTGGTCGGTATCCGAAGCGCCGTCGCGGGTGGCGTAGGCGAAATATTTGCCGTTGCTATTGAGTGCGTAGTTGACAATCTGGGTGTAGCCGTCTTTGGAAAGTTCTTTTTCGTCGAGAATGACTTGGGATTTGCCGTCGGCACCTTTTTTGGTCAGGCGGAAATAGCCGTCGGGATAACGGGCGTAATGGAGCTTGCCGTATTCACGGTCGTAGTCGAAATACAGGTATTCGTAGTCCATCAGCTTGTCGATGCGTTTGCCGATTTCCTGGATATAGGGGATTTTGTTCAGATAGTTGTGGGTGGCTTCGTTTTGCGCGTTCACCCATTTATCCACTTCGCCCTGCTCGTTGTGCACGGTTTCCATCGCGTTGCGCAGTTTTTCGCGCTCGGGGTCTTCCCACAGCGTGCCGAAATAGTTGCGCTTGCGGTCTTCGCTAGTTTCGTAGCGGTATTCGGGTTCGATGCGCTCGACATCTTCCAGCCAGCGGTATTTGTCCACCAATACATCGCCGTAGTAGCGGTCGATGCCGTCGTCTTTGCGTTTGAGCTTGCGGATATCGTGACCGACCGTGCTATTGCGGCTATCTGAGCGCAGGCCGGGATCGCCGTATTCGCCGGTTTCAAAGCGGTCGATTTCGTCTTGGCTGGTGCGGGTTTCGGGATAGCCGTAATGGGCGGCATAGGGATTGGCCGTTTTGGCGGCAGGATTGGTACCGGTAGCCGTATCAGCGCTGGCGTACTGGCTCAGGCACAGGCACAGGCCGGAAAACGCCGCAGCCAGCACCAGGGATAATTGTTTTCTTTTCATGAATTTCTCCGCAACAAGTCAGATACCGGGAAACAGCACGCCTTTACGCTTTCAGGCAGCCTGAAAGCTGCCTGAAACGGCTGTTTCCGGTTTTGATGCAAATGGGTTTTGCAGATGCGCGGGGCGCTTTAGAAGGTTACCGAAATACCGGCGGTCAGCTCGCGGCGCTGGCGTTTGGAGAACAGCTCGCCGTCCACGTAGTTTTTGGTGTTTTCAAAATCTACTTTGCCGTATACGGTAACGTTGTCGCGCAGATCGTAGTCCGCTTTCAGATAGTAGCGGTTACGTTTGATTTTCGGGAAGATGTACTCTTCGTTGGCGGCGATAAAGTCAGGATCCTGCCAGCCGGCATTCAAGTTGAACGCACCAACCGATCCGGCTGTTTTTTTAGTGTTTTGCACACCATAGCCTGCGGCCATTTTGAAGCGCGGAGTGAAAGCATACTCGGCTTTTACGCCGTAGAAATTGCTCTTGGCTTCGCCCAGCGTGGCGATGTCGATTTTTTCCTTCTCTTGGCCGATATCGCCGGCCACAGTCAGATCGCGGTATTTGTACTCAACCGAACCGGCCACGGCGTGTTTCTTTTTAGATGTCCAAGTGGTAGTGGTATTCGGATTGCGTTTGCTTTGGGTGTAGCCGGCGGCAAAACGCACGCTGTGATCGGGAGCGATACGCAGGCGGTAAGACGCGGAAATACCGTTACCGCGGATTTCGTTGGTGTTGTCAGTTTTGCGTACGTCGTCTTGGGAAGGGAAGAGATGATAGGCGCTCACCTGCAACTCAGGCACACCGGTGTAATCGACGCGGATAGAGGAATTGCCGAAGTATTCGAGCGGGTAGTAAGTATCGGTGCGGGTAACATAGCCGGAGTGCAGGAACTGCTTACCAAGGGTCACGCTACCGAGATTGCGCCAATCCAAAGCAACATTAGCGGCAGAAAGGTTCAAATCGTTTTTGTAGTAACCCAGCTGCACGGTGGCGGTAGCACGCACATCTTGGTTGATACGCTGCTGGCCGCGAATCTGCAGCCAAGAAGATCCCCGATCAAACCCTAAGCGTGCACGTCTGTCGGAATTCTCAACATCATGCCCTGCCTGCGCGCTTTCCCAATCGGAAATATCATAATTGTAGTAATAGCGGGCAGAGTCGTGTTTGTAAGTAAATTTGTTGTGTTTTTTGCTGAACTGGGCAGTTACGTTCCCGCCAAAGTCCACGGTCAGACCGTCCTTGCTGTAGATATTGTAGGCAGCCTGGGCAGTCATCGGGGCGGCAACCGCGGCGGCTGCGATCAGGCAGGTGTAGAGCTTGGTATATTTCATGCAATAGTCCTTTGGTGGTGATTCGTTTAACTTGTACTGTTAAGGTTTGGTCGATTTTTGCAAAATCGGCGCAAATATATCCGCAAGATTTGGTAAAGCACAAGAATCTGCGACAAATTTTACAAACAAAATTGACGTTATTTTCAATTTTATAACTTAAATTAACATTTATTAACTTTAAACCACCCAGAGTTAAACCAATCAAACAACCAAAAATGGTTTTCCGCAGTCATTAATATCGAATTAAACCATTTAAAAACAATAAAATAAGTAAACTTCAGGAATAAACCGCAAACAATTACCAAGTCAAAGCAAAATAATTTCCCAAAAAGCTACAATAAAGCAATTAAACACCAATTTATCTAAAACCCAACATTAAAATAACAGCAACACCAAACAAGCCAATTTTTTCCACCTTGCACCATCAGCAAGATTCCGCGCCATCCGACACGCACAGTTTCGCATCCAGTTTTGTTAATTTACGTTATATTCGCCGTCAAACGCCGGTTAACTCCCCACCCGATCGGCAATTTTCTAGCTCGAAACTGTCGTTTTGCGGTTTTTCAGGCTGTCTGAAAGCCTACGGCTGCGAAGAGCGCCTTACTTTTTCCGTTTAAAGGTTTACAATGCCTGTTTTTTGTCTGATTTCCCAACAGGAGCACACAATGAAAGTAGGATTCGTCGGCTGGCGCGGCATGGTCGGCTCGGTTTTGATGCAGCGCATGCGCGAAGAAAACGATTTTTCCCGCATTCCCGAAGCATATTTTTTCACCACTTCCAACCCCGGCGGCGCAGCGCCCGATTTCGGCCAGGCCGCCAAAACCCTGCTGGATGCCAATAACCCGGCCGAGCTGGCCAAGATGGACATCATCGTAACCTGCCAGGGCGGCGACTACACCAAATCCGTGTTCCGGCCCCTGCGCGATTCCGGCTGGAACGGCTACTGGATCGACGCCGCCTCCGCCCTGCGCATGAACGACGATGCCATCATCGTGCTCGACCCGGTTAACCGCAACGTCATCGACGAAGGCCTGAAAAACGGCGTGAAAAACTACATCGGCGGCAACTGCACCGTTTCCCTGATGCTGATGGCGCTCGGCGGCCTGTTCCAAAACGGACTGGTCGAATGGGCTTCGGCCATGACCTACCAGGCCGCTTCCGGCGCCGGTGCCAAAAATATGCGCGAACTGATCCAGGGCATGGGCGCCATCCACGCCCAAGTGGCCGACGAAATCGCCAATCCTGCCGGCGCCATTCTCGACATCGACCGCAAAGTTTCCGACTTCCTGCGCTCCGACACCTACCCCAAAGCCAACTTCGGCGTGCCGCTGGCCGGCAGCCTGATTCCGTGGATCGACGTGGATTTGGGCAATGGCCAGTCCAAAGAAGAATGGAAAGGCGAAGCCGAAACCAACAAAATCCTCGGCCACGTCAGCGACAAACGCACCATTATCGAAGGCCTGTGCGTGCGCATCGGCGCCATGCGCTGCCACAGCCAGGCCATCACCCTGAAGCTCAAGCAAGACCTGCCGCTGTCTGAAATCGAAAGCCTGCTCGCCGGCGCCAACGACTGGGTGAAAGTCATCCCCAACACCAAAGAAGCCAGCATGCGCGAGCTTACCCCCGCCGCCGTAACCGGCACCCTGTCCACCCCCGTCGGCCGCATCCGCAAGCTGGCGATGGGCGGCGAATACATCAGCGCCTTCACCGTCGGCGACCAGCTCTTGTGGGGCGCCGCCGAACCCATCCGCCGCATGCTGCGCATCGTGCTGGGCAATCTCGACTAAACGGCAAACGGCTTTTCGCCGGCCAAAACGCAAAAGGCAGCCTGAAAACGAAAAAACCGTTTTCAGGCTGCCTTTAAAACCAGACGAAACCGGCAAACACAACAAGGAAACACCATGCGCGAGAGCGAAGACTATTACGGCTACGGCAACTACGACGACGGTATGCTGCATCTGCTCGATACGCCTTCGTGGCGGCCGATAAGCGACAGCCTGATATGGGTCAAGCACACGCTGCTGCTACTCGGCGGCAGGCTGCCCCAGTGGATTTTGGCGATATTGCTGATGATTTTCAGCACTGCATCCATAATGTGGGGATTGATGATTGTGCTGTCCGTACCATATATAAAAAACGCAATGAACCAGCATGAATGGTGGGCTGGCGTGCTGTCGGTTGCGATATTTTTATTTATACAGGTGCTGCCCCTGCTTTTTGCAGCAGGATTGGTATCAATAGCGGCCGGCGTGTCGGAAGAGCGCTCGTTTGTCTTCGGCCGCCTGTTTAGTGGGTTTGGCGAGCAGAAATGGACATTGGTCAGACTGCACCTGTTTTGGCTCTTGGTGGCATTTGCCTGCCTGATGGCCATCGGAAAACTGGGCAGCCAGCCAGCCGGCACCGGCGATGAAATCATTTGGTTGTGCGTCGGCCTTATTCTACTGTTTTTCCTGTGCAACTGGATGTCGCTGCCGCTGATTATGCTGCAAGGCATGCCCGCTGCCAAAGCCATACAGATGAGCCTGAAAGGCAGCCTGAAAAATATTGTGCAGTTGAGCGGCTTCCTGCTGATAATACTTGTGCTGGCATTTTTTTTATTAGCGTTGTTTACAGTAAAAATGGGGGAAATGGTAAGAATAGAAAATAACCTAGGAATTGTGGTCGGCTTATTGGTGTTTTATGCCGTCGTGTTTCCGATACTGCCGGTTATCAGCTATGTCTCCTACCGCAATATCTGGACAAACCGGCCGCTGACATAAACCGCCGGCATGTCCGCCGCCAAAGCCAAAAGCAGCCTGAAAACCGTATTTGCGGTTTTCAGGCTGCTTTTTTGCCCGCTTGCTCAGTTCTGCTTTTGACACTGCGCCTGAATCCAAGACCAATAACGATCGCCCATGTCTTTACCCGCTTTCAGTTTTGCTGCCTGGTCATCGCCGGTTTGCGGCAGGTTCAGCAGTTCCGCCAGCGCACCATAGGTGCGGTCGGTAGCGAGCAGCATCAGATGGCGCAAAACACGGTTTTTACGCAAGAGCGTATCATCCGTCTGCCCGCCCGTTGCAAGCTGGTGCAGGACGGTTACCGTTTCACTGTCCAGCACCGCCAAATCTTGGGCGATATGCGCGGCGGGACGGGCAGCAACGTATTGCTCGGCACGTTCCAGCTGATAGCGGTAAAAACCCCGGGTGTCCGCATACCGCAGCAGGCAGGCCGTGTCTTTTTTGCCTGCCTGCGCCATGCGCGGATTCTTCTGCAACATCTGCTTAGCAGATTCGCCAAGGTCTGTAATTTGCACCGACACATCGGCAAGTTGCCGAGCCTGATGCTGCTGTTGCACAGTCAGCTCGGCAAGAGCGGTACGGCTGCCGGCCAATAAAGCCAGAACGGCAAGAATAATGGGCTTCATGTTTTTTCTCTCACAGATTATTTTTTCAGGCTGCCTGAATCATCGGGAAAATCGCTTATTTCCACACCGCAGTTTTCCATTGCCCAAAGCAGATAATGTCCTGCCACGATTTCACCCGCTTCTTCAGCATTTTCCCCGTCTTTTATTTTGCTTTGGGGCAAATTGACAAAATCCATAACCGCTGCATATCGCGTGTCCGTTACCAGGGTATTCACCTTGCTTTCCAAGCCGAGGGTTTGCGCTATAGCATCCGACCACCGTTCGAGAGACTGCTCCCACTGCCGGTCGGTATTCGGTTTGACTACAAATTTATCTGCCATATTCGTTGCTTTATGCAGCGCATCGACCACTTCGTTGTCAAACACCGCCAAATCCCGTTCGATCTGCTCGGGTGAAAATTCCACCACATAACGTTCGGCGCGCTCTTGCTGATAGCGTTTGAATCCTTGCGCGGACAGCTGCGTTTTCATGCACGCAAACTTGGCGGGCGGCAGCTTGGCGTAATGGCTGCCGCTTCGCGCAACTTCACCCGCCACCATTTCGCCGACATTGAATATGCGCAGCGACAAATCGGTCAGCCGCTGCGCATTGCGTTTTTGTGCAGGGCTTAAACCGTCGGCAAGCGCTTGGCCGGTGCACAGCAATCCCGCCAAAGCGGTAACAAGCAGTTTTTGTTTCATATTGTGTTCCTTCGGATTAAGGGCGGCAATTATAAATCAGGCCGGCTGCCTTTGGCTGCTTTGTCTATGCCCCGCCAAAGCAGCCTGAAAACGCCTTTTCCCGCTTTTCAGGCTGCCTTGCCGCGGTTTATCCGCGTTATAATTCCCGCCGTTCCGTTACCCACGAAAGCGCCCCATGCAATTCTCCCGATTCGGCCAAAAATTCACCCGCCAAAGCGGCATCCTGCAACTGATGGACGACCTCGGCCGCGCCCTGTCCGAAGGCAAACCCGTCAACATGCTCGGCGGCGGCAACCCCGCCCACATCCCCGCCGTGCAGCAGGCCTTTGCCGACACCCTGCGCCAAATCGCCGACAACGGCGCCGCCATCGAAAGCCTGGCCAACTACTCCACCCCGCAGGGCGACGCCCGCCTGATTGCCGCCCTGGCCGCCTACTTCCGCCGCCAATACGGCTGGGACATCAGCGAAGAAAACATCGCCCTGACCAACGGCTCGCAAAACGCCTTCTTCTATCTCTTCAACCTGTTCGGCGGCCAATTTGACGACGGCAGCGACAAATCCATCCTCCTGCCCTTCGCCCCCGAATACATCGGCTACGCCGACACCCACATCGACGCACCCCGCTTCATCTCCGTCCCCCCGCAAATCGAACACACACAATACCAAGGCCAAGACGGCTTCTTCAAATACCGCGTCGACTTCCCCTCCCTTGAAAACCTGCCCGAGCTGCAAAACGGCCAAATCGGCGCCATCTGCTGCTCCCGCCCCACCAACCCCAGCGGCAACGTCCTCACCGACGGCGAAATGGCACGCCTCGACGCCCTTGCTCGTGCCCACCACATCCCCCTTATCATCGACAATGCCTACGGCCTGCCCTTCCCCGACATCATCCACGTCCCCGCCCGTCTTAACTGGCACGACAACATCATCCTCTGTTTCAGCCTCTCCAAAACCGGCCTGCCCGGCGTGCGCACCGGCATCGTCGTCGCCGCGCCCGAAGTCATCCGCGCCATTAGCAGCCTGAACGCCATCACCAACCTCGCCCCCACCCGCTTCGGCGCCGCCATCGCCGCCCCCCTAATCGAAAGCGGCAAACTGCAACAACTCTCCGCCGACGAAATCCAACCCTTCTACCAAAAACAGGCCGATCTCGCCGTTTCCATCCTTAAAAAACACTTTTCAGGCAGCCTGAAAGAGCGCCTGCTTATCCACCAACCCGAAGGTGCCATCTTCCTCTGGCTCAACTTCCCCGGCCTGCCCGTCCCCGCACAAACCCTCTACCAGCGCCTCAAAGCACGCGGCACCCTCATCATCCCCGGCGAGCCCTTCTTTATCGGCTTCGATACCGCAAACTACCCCCACGCCCGCGAATGCATCCGCATCAGCATCGCCCAAAGCGAAGAGACGCTGGAACAAGGCATCGCCGCCATCGCCGACGAAGTGGGCAAAGCCTTTGCCCAAGCAGCCTGAAAGTCAAAGGCAGCCTGAAACACCCGAAACGGCACGTTTTGCATTTTTTGCGGGCAGGTTCAATATTGCGCTTCCATTGTCCCGTCATAACAAATTACAATCTCATTCTGCCGTTTCAGGCAGCCTGAAATACCGTTTCCCCAGACAACCCATTTTCCAAAAAAGAAATTCCCATGCAAAAAACCATCCTCCTAAGCGCCGCCCTTGCCCTGATGACCGCCGCCGCCCCCAGCCTGGCGGCAGGCAAATCATCGCCCGTGCTGCCTATTTTGGAACGCTACCATGTGCAAAAAGGCGGCGCATGCGGCTTGACTGTTGAAAAAACCTTCCAGTATGGCGGCGCGACTTACGTTCTCTATTCCTCGGCAGGCTATTTCGCCTACCAGAGCAAGCCCAGCCACAAACACTGCGACGGCGGCACGGGCACATTCACATACAGCCTGGCGGAAATCCGCAACCGGCGCGTGGTGCATGACGACTTATTCCCCTCCAATATCAACACCCGCTTTCTCGATGCCAAAAGCGTGCGCTTAAACGGCTCAGTCCTTACCTTTAAAAACAACGAATTCGGCAAAGACCCCCAAACGGGCGAAGCAGATGCCAATTGCTGCGCCGCCGATATCTATCTCAACCAATTCGATTTGAAAACGCGCCGCGTCATCAAGCATGAATTTATCGGGCGCGACAAATCAGACAATTAAATCCGCTTGTTAGCAGGTAGCTTGGGTTGCAAACCCAACATTCTCCGATATCAAAAGATAGGTTGGGTCGCGACCCAAGCTACAATTCAAAAGCAGCCTGAAAACCCTTTTCAAGGTTTTCAGGCTGCCTTTTGTTTGCCTTACGCCATCGTTCGTTCCTGCTTTGCCGTTTTCAAGCGTCCCCCGCCCATTTCTCTTTCAAAAACCCCACAAACGCCCACACGTTCGCCGTCAGCAGCCGCGTTGCCGTGAGCGCGTGAACGGGCGTCGGTTCGCTTTGCCAGTCGGGCAATACGGCTTTCAGACGGCCTTGCGCCACGTCTTCGCGCACCAAAATTTCGGGCAGCAGCGCGATGCCCAAGCCTGCCGCCGCCATTTGGCGGATCATGCCCGGGCTGTTGGCGCCGAAACGGCTTTCAGGCTGCACGGTGGCGCGGGTGTCGCCGTTGTGCAGCGTCCATGTTGCACCGCCGCTGCCGAAACGCAGGCATTCGTGCGCCGCCAAACCGTCGGGCGACTGTGGCTCACCGCGCTCTGCCAGATAGCTTGGCGCGGCGTAAAGGCAGCCTGAAAACGTTGCCAGCGGCGTGGCGATGTAGTCCGAATCGGGTAGCCTGCCGGTGCGGATCGCCAAGTCAAACGGCTCGCCGATTAAGTCCACCTTGCGCGGTGTTACGTCAAAATCAAGGCGCAGCAGCGGATAGCGTTCGGCAAACTCGGGCAAGAGCGGCGCAACCATCTGATACGCCAAATCCACGGGCAGCGACACGCGCAGCGCGCCTTTTACGTTTTCGCGCATATCGTCCAACGCGCCGTGCAACAGCCGCGCTTCGGTAACAATCGGCAGGGCGCGTTCCAAGTAATACGCGCCCGCGCCCGTGAGTTCCAGCCGCCGCGTGCTGCGGTTGAACAGCCGCAAACCGAGCGCATCTTCCAGCGCGGCAATGCGGCGCGACAGGGTCGATTGCGGCATGCCGAGCTTGGCGGCGGCGCGGCTGAAACCGTTGGCTTGGGCGACTTCGACGAATAAGGCCATTTCGTTTAGATAGTCCATGTTTTTTCCTTTCAGGCTGCCGTGTCGCGCAACAGCCGTATCGCGGCTTCCATTTCGTCGCGCACCGCTGCCACGGATACCGGCTCGCCGCGCTCAAAAAAATGGCGCACGGTTTCCAGCAGCAGCGTTGCCATGATTTTGGCGCGGTAGTCGTCGGTCGTTTCAGGCTGCATCGCGGTGAAATGGGTACGCAGCATATCGCGCATATCGTCATACAAATGCAGCTTGGGCGTACGGATAGACCACAGAGTAAGCAATAATTTATGTTTTTTATACAATGCGTTCGCGGATTGCTGCAAAAAGTCGGGCAGATTGTCTGCCGCCAAACGTTCGGCAAGATTGGCGGCGTATTCCTGTTTGAACTCGGCAATCATGGCTGCCGCCACCGCGTTTTTGCCCGAATAATATTTGTAAAACGTGGCGCGGTTGACTTGCGCGGCGGCGATGATGTCTTGCGCGGTAATGTCGCCGTAATCCTGTTCGGCAAGCAGATTGAGCAGGGCATTGCGAATGGCTTGGTGGGTTTTGACTACTCTTAAATCAATTTTCATGGCTGTTTTGGAAAATAAGCATACAGACGGGCGATTTTATCTGTTTAAACCGAATTTTGCCGCCGGTTTGTCGGTATCGGCTTTCAGGCTGCCTTCGTACAATCCTGCCCATTCAATCACACGCAAGGAAACACGCCATGAGCAACATCAAAATCCATTGTTTGACCACCGGCTGGGTGCAAATCAAAATCCACCACCAGCTCGCCCGCTTTTTCAGACGGCCTTTGCGCGTGATGGACGTACTCACCGACCGTAAATGGTCGCCGCATCTGCCCATCGGTTGCTGGCTGATTGAGCATCCCGAAGGCTTGATTATGGTGGACACGGGCGAACGCAGCCGCGCCAACGATGCGGGCTATCAGCCGTGGTGGCATCCGTTTATGCAGTTTTGCGAACGGCGCGGCGTGAAAGTCGAAGAAGAAGTCGGCGCGGTTTTGCGCTCGCGCGGCTTTGACCCGCTCAACGTGAAATGGGTGGTAATGACCCACATGCACGGCGACCACGCGGGCGGCATTCCCAATTTTCCCAACAGCACTTTTTTGCTCACCGAAACCGAAAAACATGCCATCGAAGCCAAAGACGCGGTGTTCAACGGTTATTTAACCATGCATTACCCCGACTGGTTTTTCAAACAAATTCAAACCGTACCGTTTTCAGACGGCGCATTTGAAACCTTTGAAAAAAGCCAAAAACTCACCCAAGACGGCAAAATCCGCCTTGTGCCCACGCCGGGGCATACGCTCGGGCATCAAATCGTGATTGTGGATATGGGCGATCATTATGTGCTCATCGGCGGCGACGCTTCCTATTGCGAACAATATATGCTCAACGGCGACATCGACGGCGTGTGCATCGACGGCAAACAACACCACGAGTCCACCACCAAAATGCGCGAACTGTGCCGCCGCAAACCCACAATTACCCAGTTTGCCCACGATTTTGACAGCGAAGTGCGGCTGCGGGAGAAGCGGTTTACGGCGGTGGGGTAAAACCGTGCTTGGCATGGCAGAAGCAGCCTGAAATAGCATTTTCAGGCTGCTTTATTTCATATTCGGATAAATGTTATCCATTTTACCCCATTTATCCAAATCCAAACCGAAACTATACTGGCAACACTTTCAAACAACGCACCGAAGGAGCTGAAAATGTACCAACCGTTTAATTCACAAGATTCCGTTCTTTTATTGATTGACCACCAAGTCGGCACAATGGGCTGGGTTGGTTCAACTTCATTTGATACCATGAAGAAAAACGCGCTGCTGCTTGCCAAAACCGCTGCCACCATCGGCATCCCCACCGTTTTAACTTCCAGTGGGATTTTGTGCGCCGCTGCTGGGACGACCCACACCGCGAATTGCAATACGCCGCGCTCGAATATCTGAAAAAAAGCAGCCTGCACATTTGGAAAACAAAGTGCAGGCTGCTTTTTATCGCGCCAATCACGCACCCACCCATGTTTTCAGGTAGCCTTTAAAAAGCGCGAGAGTAAAACATGAGGGCATTGAAGCGACCAATGATTTCTTATCGAGAAAATATATTCTTCCCCAAACGGGATGGTTCGCGCAAAAGTTTCCCGTAAAATCATCGGCATCAAAACGAATTGGGAAACACCATGAACAAAATGCCCGTATTATTTGTCGGACACGGCAGCCCGATGAACGCGCTGGACGCGGGAAACCCGTTCAACCAAGGCTTCCGCCGCATCGTGCAGAAATTTGCCAAGCCCAAAGCCATTCTGATGATTTCGGCGCACTGGTACGGCAACCGTTTGCAGGTAACGTCTGGCGAGTGCCCCGAAATGATTTACGATTTTTACGGCTTCCCCGCAGCACTCAGCCAAGTGCAATATCCCGCGCCCGGCTCGCCCGAACTGGCGGGGCAGGTGCGCTCGCTGTTGCAGCCTGAAAAGGTGGAAATGAACCCGGAACGCGGCTTCGACCACGGCGCGTGGGCGGTGCTGAAACACTTGTATCCCGAAGCCGACATTCCCGTGGTGCAGCTCAGCCTGAACCTGATGCAGCCTGCACAATGGCATTTCGATTTGGCGAAAAAACTCGCCCCGCTGCGCGAACAGGGCGTGCTGGTGGTCGGCAGCGGCAACATCGTCCACAACCTGCGTGCCATGCGCCGCAAACCCGCCGACCAAGCCGATGCTGGCTACGACTGGGCAATAGACTTCCGCAATGCCATCAACCGCGCCCTTGCCGCACGGGACAACGACACGCTGGTGCATTACGAACGGCTGGGGGACGCCGCCGCACTTTCCGTGCCGTCGCCCGAGCACTACCTGCCGCTGCTCTACACCGCCGCGCTGCGCGAACCGCAGGACGATATGGAAATCTTCAATGACGAACTCGCCTTCGGCTCAATCAGCATGACTTCCGTTTTAATCGGGTGAGAGGCTGCGGCAAAACAACGCGAGCCGGAACCCCCGCGCGCCTTCCCCAAAGCCCGCTACGAAGACGGCTCGGACATGGCGAAAAATATTGGGGTTTATCAACCCAACCTACCCTTTCTGTTTTTTGGCCAAGAAAAAACAGTAAACCTTTTCTGATTTACTGTTTCCGTGTTAGCCTTGTTCTGAACTTTAATGGTTTATCTCATTTATAATTGTATGATTTTATTGACTACATTTTCCACAAATTGCCTATCATGTTCCACAAATATAAGTGTAGGCTTTGCTTCCCTTATGATTTCCTCAATCTGTATTCTTGATATTACATCTATATAATTTAAGGGTTCATCCCAAACAAATAAATGAGCCGGCTTTGACAAACTGACGGCAATTAAAACTTTCTTTTTTTGCCCATCACTATAATTCTTCATATCCATTTCAAATAATTCTCTTGAAAAATCTAATTTTCTAAGAATTGTTTTACACAATGTTTCATCAACATCTTGCTTATGAATATATTCATTTAGGCTGCCTGTTAAATCAGATGTATCTTGAGGAATATACGATATTTCCAAATTACTTGCTAATTTTACCTCGCCTGTATACTCGTGATTCAGACCTAATAAAATTTTAATCAAGGTCGATTTTCCACTTCCATTACTACCATATATAGCTACTATATCACCTTGTTTTATCTCAAAACTCACATTCCTTAATATCTGTTTTTCTCCATAGTATGATGATAAATTACTAACCGATATTAGAGGATTTTTGCGATGATGTAACGGATGCAATAATAGATTTTCCTTCGTTTCAATATCTTTTAGTAAATTCTGTTTTTCTTCTATTGCCTTATTTTGCCTATTCTCCAAATTCTTAGACCTTTTCATCATTTTGGCTGCTTTATGACCTATATATCCTTTGTCCGGTTTTACGCCTGATATTTTCACACCATTTTTAGTCTTTTCAATTTTATCAGACCAAATTTGGCATTGCCTTGCAGCTTCTTTTAACCGTTTAATATCTCTTCTTAATTTCTCGTTTTTACTGATTTCAAATTGATCTTTCATCAATTTGTTTTCATACCATGATGTAAAATTTCCTGATTGAACATCAATAGAATTCCTGTTAATAGAGATAACATGATTGATGCAGCCGTCTAAAAAATCCCTATCATGAGATATGAGCAAAAACCCTTTTTTACTTTTCAGATATTCACTTACAATTTTTCTGCCGTGCATATCCAAATGGTTTGTCGGCTCATCAATAAGTAAAAAGCCGTCTTCTCTTGTAAATAGAATAGCTAAAAGGATTTTTGTTTGTTCTCCTTTGGAAAGCGTTTCAAATTCCCTATAAACAAGGTTCTCATCTACATTGAGCAAACTAAGTTCTCTAAATAATTTCCATTCTTCCCCATCTGGCATGAGTTCTTTATATAACTCAATCCCTGATTTTGAAGTATCAGTTATATTTGGTGGAAATTTAATAAATTCAACATCCTTGATTATTTTACCTTGATAAGTTTCTTCATTTAAAAGCAACTTAAATAGCGTTGATTTGCCAATTCCATTTCTTCCTATCAACCCTATTTTCCAGTTTGTCTCAAAGGAAAACGATACATTTTCAAATATAGGTTTTACATATCCATGATATGAGAAACTGAGGTTTTCAATTTTAATTGTCGACATAAAACACCTCCTCGTCATCCTATTTTATTAATATAATACCAAATTTAAGCCATTTTTCCTATCTCAGCTTTCTGTGGTGCTTGACAGTTACCTATAAAATTAAAAGGGGTTAACACAGATTGGCAGCAAGCGTAGCCCGCTTAGGTAGCGTGTATGCGATACGCACGCAGTTTCCAGTTTTCAGGTAGCCTTTTTCAAGCTGCCTGAAACAGTGCAGGCTGTCAGCGGTCTAAATCTCTGATTTAGCCAACCGATGTGTGTGCCTGCGATGCTACCTTTGCCCCATCACAACCATCCCGTTTTTCAGACGGCCTTCAGGCTACCTGAAAAACGAAGCGAGTTTCTGCGAAGCTAAAACGCCGCACACAAGGAATCCCCATGCCCAACCGCACCGCCGCCATCCTCGCCACTGCGCTCGCCCCGCTGATTTGGGGCAGCACTTACTTGGTGACCACCGAATTTCTGCCGCCAAACCGCCCGTTCACCGCCGCGCTTATCCGTGTTTTGCCTGCGGGGCTGTTGCTGCTGGCGTGGACGCGGCGCATACCGAAACGTGACGAATGGGCGACCGTTGTCTTGCTCGGTTTTTTGAATATCGGCTTTTTTCAGGCCATGCTGTTTGTGGCGGCGTATCGCTTGCCGGGCGGACTGGCGGCGGTCTTGAGTTCCACGCAGACGCTAATGGTGCTGGTGTTCACTTGGTTAATCGGCAAAACCATGCCGCCCAAAGCGGCTTGGGCTTGGTCGGCGGCAGGTATTTTGGGAATTGCGCTCTTGGTTTTGTCGCCGCAGGCGCGCTATGACGGGACGGGGATTTTGGCGGCATTGGCGGGCGCAGCGGCGATGGCGTTGGGTGTGTATTTGTCGAAACATCACCGCACTTCGTTGCCCGTGTTGGCGTTCACCGGCTGGCAGTTGTTTATCGGCGGTGTGTTTTTACTGCCCGTTGCCCTGCTTGCCGAGCCGCCGCTCGAATCTTTAAGCCCCACCAATATCGGCGGCTATCTGTATTTGTGTCTGTTTGGTGCTGTGTTGGCTTATGTGTTGTTTTTCAAAGGGATTGCCAAACTTTCGCCTGCTGCGGTTTCGTCGCTGGGACTACTCAGCCCTGTCTCGGCATTTGTCTTGGGCTGGCTGTTTTTAGGACAAAGCATGGACGCAAAATCGCTGGCAGGCTTCGCGCTGGTGCTGGCTTCGATATTCGGGGTACAGCGGGCAGTGGGGAAGGCTGGCTGAAAGCGGAGCTTCAACGAAGTTAAAAAGAAGTTTCTGCGAAGCTAAAAAGCAGCCTGCACTTTGTTTTGTGAATGTGCAGGCTGCTTTTTCCTGCCCGAACCGCAACCCCATCAACAATCGGGTCGCCACCCGGCTGCTTTACGCGTATCCTAACGCCATGAAACTTCAAAACAACCCCATGTCCCCGAATCAAATCCGTCAATTCACGCGCATTGCCCGCGCCATCGAATACCTTTACGACCATGCCGCCGAGCAGCCCGATTTGGCGCAGGTGGCGGCAGCAGTGCATGTCAGTCCCGAGCACTTGCAGCGCGAATTTTCCGCATGGGCGGGCATCAGTCCGAAAAAAATGCTGCAACACATCAGTATCAGCCGTGCCAAAGAAGCCCTGAAAAACAGCGAAAGCGTGGCGGAAGCGGCGCACAGCGGCGGATTGAGCGGCACGGGGCGGCTGCACGACTTATTTGTCGACATCGAAAAAATGACCCCGGGCGAATACAAAAACGGCGGCGCAGGTCTGCAAATCGATTACAGCCTGATTCCCGGCCCTTTCGGCGACCTGTTGGCAGCAGCAACAGACAAAGGCATCTGCTTCATGCGTTTTTCAGACGACCCTTCCGCCGCCCTGAACGAATTGCGCGCCGAATATCCGAACGCCCGCCTAATCGGGCAGGAAACCGCATTCCACCGCCAAGCCGCCGACATCTTCCGTACCCGGCACGGCCGCGTTACCCTGCACATCAAAGGCACACCCTTCCAGCTCAAAGTGTGGCAGGCCTTGCTCGATATTCCCGCAGGCAGCCTGCAAAGCTACGGCACGGTGGCGCAGCGCATGGGTTCGCCCAACGCCGCGCGAGCCGTTGGGACGGCCGTCGGACAGAATCCCGTTGCATTACTCATCCCCTGCCACCGCGTCATCCAAGAAAGCGGCATCATCGGCGGCTACCGCTGGCAGCGCGGACGTAAAATGGCGATATTAGCGCACGAATTAGGAGAGCCCGATGACATTTGACCTCTTCCCCGAAACCGCCGACCCGCACGCAAACATCCTACCCTACGACGGCATCGTCAGCAATTTCGGACGGATTTTCACCGTCGCCGAAGCCGACCGTTATTTTGAAATTTTGCAGCGTGATATTCCCTGGCGGCACGACGAAGCCGTGATATTCGGCAAGCACATCATCACCGCCCGCGAAGTCGCGTGGTACGGAGACACGTCCTACAACTACGGCTATTCCGGCGCAAACCGTATCGCCCTGCCGTGGGGCGGCGTCTTGCCCGAACTCAAAAACCGCGTGGAAGCCGCCATCGCCGACATCTGTCCCACCCGCTTCAACTCCTGCCTGCTCAACCGCTACAACAACGGCAACGAAGGCATGGCGTGGCACAGCGACGAAGGACAGGGGCTGGTCAAAGACAGTGCCATCGCCTCCCTCAGCCTCGGCGCAACGCGCAAATTCGCCTTCAAACACAAAGAAAGCAAGGAAAAACGCGAAATGTGGCTGGAACACGGCCAGCTCATCGTCATGCACGGCGAAACGCAGAAACACTGGCTGCACACCATCCTGAAAAGCACCCGCATCCAAGAGCCGCGGATTAATCTGACGTTTCGGGTGATGGCGGGATAAAATAGAAAAGGCCGTCTGAAAACTGAAAAGCAGCCTGCACCCCAATTCAGAACCCTTTCAGACGACCCCAAATCCTGCCATCTCTTTTAAAGAGGAAAAACGTATGGACTACCCCGCCCTGCTCGCCATTCTGCAACAACACGCGAACCCCGAACGCGCCGTGCCGATGCAGGCATACATGAAACACCGTTTTGCCTATTTCGGCATCGGCAAACCAGAGCTTGCCCGCATGTGCCGCCCGTTTTTCAAAGACGCCGCCAAACAGCCGGTCGATTGGAATTTTGTGCGCCGCTGCTGGGACGACCCGCACCGCGAACTGCAATACGCCGCGCTCGAATATCTGAAAAAAATGCAGCAACACCTGACCCCGCAAGACATCCCGCGTTTGCAAACACTGATTACCGAAAAATCATGGTGGGACAGCGCCGACGTACTCGACCGCATTGTCGGCGACATCGCCCTGCGCCACCCTGAAGTCAATACCGTCCTATTAGCATGGAGCACGCACGACAACATCTGGCTGCGCCGCGTCGCCATCGACCACCAACTGCTCCGCAAACAGCACACCGACACCGCGCTGCTGGAAAGAATCATCTGCAACAATCTGGGGCAAAAAGAATTTTTCATCAACAAAGCCATCGGCTGGGCATTGCGTGATTACAGCAAAACCAATCCCGAATGGGTACAAGGCTTTATCGACCGCCACCGGCACAAAATGGCCAAACTGAGCCTGCGCGAAGCGGGGAAATATTTGTCGCGGGAGGCTACCTGAACACGAAAAAAGCAGCCTGCACTTGTTTTGTGAATGTGCAGGCTGCTTTTTGTGTTCCAACTCCGTGGAAGCTCGCGCTTTCAGGCGGACTTATCGGGGCGGCCGTCCCATAACATGATTGTTACAATTCACGCGCCATGAATTGCTGAGCGCCCAGTGGTAATCGATGATGATGCCTTCCGAATTGGTAAAAAAGGTGCGGTCGCTGTGCTGGCCGTAGCAGACGTCGCTGTAATAGTTGGTGATGATGGGGCCGTTTTGGCTGCTGCCTTGGTATTCGCGGCCGCCGGGGTAATAGTAGGTGAAACGCCAAAAATAGGAATAGCGGTTTTCGCCAACTTTGACGCGTTCAGTGTCGGGCGCGCGGCCGTAGCGTTCGTAAACGATATCGATGGGTTTGCCGACATAGCGTTTCATGCTGGAATCAAGGCTGGAACAGGCGGCGGACAGGCAAACAAGGCCGGCCAGAAGCGCAGTGCGGACAAAGGAAATGGACATGGCGTTCTTTCTTCGGGTAAAACAAAGTGCTGGATAATAAAGAAAGAAAATAAATCGGGCAAGGCGGCCGTCTGAAAAAGCAGCCTGCACATTTAATGCACGGCAAATCCAAATATTCGACTGCACCGCCCGTTCGGTATAATCCGTGCAGGCTGCCCTCAAAGCGCAGTTTCAACGCAGCAAAACCACCAAGCCACAAGGAGACACCATGAGCAAACAACACACCTACCGCGCCACCGTCGAATGGACGGGTAATTTGGGCAGCGGCACATCGTCCTACACCGCCTATTCGCGCGATTACACCGTCCAAATCGCCGGCAAACCCGACCTTTTCGGCTCGTCCGACCCCGCCTTTCGCGGCGACGAACACCGCCACAACCCCGAAGACATGCTGCTGGCCGCCGTTTCCGCCTGCCACAAACTCTGGTATTTGCACCTGTGCAGCGCCGCCGGCATCACCGTTACCGCCTACACCGACCACGCCGAAGTTCGTAGGTCGGGCATTTATGCCCGACGAATCCTGTTCGCCAAGATTCGAGCATAAATGCCCGACCTACTACCGCACGACCATGTTCGACGGTGGCACGGCGGGGCATGTTGATTATCCTGTGTTGGGGTAAAAGGCAGCCTGAAAAAGTTTTCAGGCTGCCTTTCAAACCGATTTTCACAAACATCAAGATATGTTAAATTCGCGCCCGCGCGCGCCGAGTGCCGCGCATCCGTTTCACAAACTACAAGGAAATCCCATGAACCGTCGTCAATTTATCAGCGGCTCTGCCGCCGTATCGCTGGCTGTTGCCGCTGCTGTTGCCCAGGCCCATCCCGGCCACGACCACGGCGCGCACGACCACCAGCACGGTGCGGCCGCCAATCCCTACGAAGCCGCCCGCAAAGCTGCCGGCCACTGCGTGAGCGCCGGTCAAGCCTGCCTGGCCCATTGCATCGACCTGCTCAGCCGCGGCGATACCAGCATGAAAGACTGCGCCGCTGCCGCCAACCAGATGCTCGCCCTGTGCGGCGCGCTGCAAAACCTGGCCGCACAACGCTCGCCGCTGACTCCGGCGCTGGCCAAAGTGTGCGCGGAAGCGTGCAAACAGTGCGCCGCCGCGTGCAAAAAACACGCCGCCCACCACGCCGAGTGCAAAGCCTGCTACGAGTCTTGCACCAACTGCGCCCGCGAGTGCGAGAAAATCGCCGCCTAAGCGCTTCTTATGTGCCAACGCCCGTGATTTTGAGTTCACGGGCGTTTTTTATCGGCATGGGTTTTCAGGCTGCCTTTGGTTTGCGCCTGATTATTTCAAGGCTTCCCTTAATTTGGCGGGGTTTTGTTTGAAGTAGCTGATTTTTTCGCCGTTGGCGGTATCCGTAAATTCCAGCATATCGGGTTTGCCGCCCAACAGCAGCATACGCACTTTGGCGGTGCGGGTTTTGCCGATTTTAGATGGGTCTTGTTTGTAAGTTTTGCCGTCTTCGGAAGTGGCAAAATCGGTGGTGCGCTGGGTGAATGTTTGCGTTTTTTCGTCAAACTGCCAGCTGAATGCTTGTTTGATTTTCAGGCTGCTTTCGGGATTGTTGATAACGAAAACCATCAGGTCTGTGCCTGTGCCGTCTCTTTTCATAATGGTCATGTTCAGCAGCGAGCCTTCGCTGGTTTCGGCGCCTGCGCCCCATATCCCGACAAGGTCTTCGCTGCGGATATGTTGGGCGATTTCCAGCTTGTCTTGTTGGCTTTGCTGGGTGCTGGTTTTGCTTTCAGGCTGCGTTTTAGCCGATGCGGCAACGGCTGGGGTGCATAGGGTGAATGAGACGGCAAGCAGAACGCTGGTTAGGATGGTGTTGTTCATAAGATTTCCTTGTTGGTTTTGTGGATTAAGGCAGCCTGCGTAGCGAAGCGGAGTTGCGAAGCTAAAACTGAAATACCGGCTTTCAGGCTGCCTTTTGGCTTTCAGGCTGCCTATTCTTTCGGTGCGGGCGGTTCTACCTGCTCTTTCCAGCCGCATTCTTTTTGCGGACAGACTTTTTCCACGCCCCAGCGTTTGGTGGTTTTGAGTGTGAGCACCGGCCAGTGGCAGTTGGGGCATTCTTCGGCAAGCGGGGGGTTGGAAACGGCGTATTTGCAGTCGGGATATTCGCTGCAGCTGTAAAACAGGCTGCCGAAGCGGGATTTGCGCTCGGTCAGGTGGCCTTTTTTACATTGCGGGCAGGTAACGCCAGTGTCTTTGGGTTTTTCTTTGGACTCGATGTATTTGCATTTGGGGTAGTTGCCGCAGCCGATGAATTTGCCGAAGCGGCCTTTGCGGTACACGAGCTGGCCGCCGCATTGGGGGCAGCTTCTGCCTTCGAGTTCGGCCTGCTCGGCGGCGTCTTGGGCGATGCGCTCGGCGGCCTGCTCGGCGGTTTCGCCGATGTTGCGGGTGTAGTCGCATTCGGGGTGGCCGGAGCAGGCGATGAAGCGGCCGCGTTTGCCGAATTTGATCTGCAGCTGGTGCTTGCCGCATTTGGGGCAGGTTTCGTCGAGTGCTTCGGTGGTGATTTTGGCGCGCTCGATGCCTTCTTTCTCTTCGATTTGTTTGTGGAAACCTTTCCAGAATTTGTCCATCACCGGTATCCATTGGCGCTTGCCGCTGGCGATGTCGTCGAGCTGGTCTTCGAGTTTGGCGGTGAAGTCGTAATCGACGTACTGCTCGAAATGCTCGGTCAGGAATTTGTTGACGATTTCGCCGGTATCGGTGGGCAGGAAGCGGCGCTGGTCAACGGTTACGTATTCGCGGTCTTTGAGCGTTTTGATGATGCTGGCGTAGGTGGACGGGCGGCCGATGCCGAATTCTTCCAGCGCTTTGACCAGCGTGGCTTCGTTAAAGCGCGGCGGCGGCTGGGTGAAGTGCTGCTCGCCGTAGAGCGCGTCCACCGGCAGCACGTCGCCAACGGCCATTTCAGGCAGCTTTTTGCCCTCTTCGCTCTCGTCGTCTTCGTCCTGGCCTTCCTGATACACGCTTAAAAAGCCGGCAAACACCAGCACTTGGCCGTTGGCGCGGAACACGCCGTCGCCGACGGCAATATCGACAGTAGTGGCGTCAAAGCGGGCTTCAACCATCTGGCAGGCGACAGTGCGCTGCCAAATCATCTGGTAGAGCTTGAACTGGTCGGCGGAAAGAAAGGGCTTGACGCTCTCGGGCGTGCGGTAAACCGAAGTCGGGCGCACGGCTTCGTGGGCTTCTTGGGCGTTTTTCGATTTGGTTTTATAGACTTTGGCGGCTTTGGGCAGGTAGTCGGCACCGATTTTGTTATCAATATAGTGGCGGATTTCAGTGAGCGCGTCGTCGGACAGGGTAACGCTGTCGGTACGCATATAGGTAATCAGGCCGACGGCGCCCTGCCCCACGTCCACGCCTTCAAACAGCTGCTGGGCGGTGCGCATGGTGCGGTCGGTGGTGAAACCGAGCTTGCGCACGGCATCCTGCTGCATGGTCGAAGTGGTATAGGGCGCGGCGGGCTTGCGGGCGGCCTTTTTCTTGGCAACTTCGGCCACTTTCGCTTCTTTGCCCTGCATCGCCGCCAGCACGGCAGCCTGCGACGCTTCGTCGGGCAGCGAGAACTGCTCGAGCTTCACGCCCTGCCATTGCGCCAGCTTGGCCGTGAATTTGGTGCGGCCTTTGTGGCTGTCCAGATGCACGCTCCAGTATTCCTGGCTTTCAAAGGCGCGGATTTCATTTTCGCGCTCGCAAATCAGCCGCAGCGCCGGACTCTGCACCCGCCCCGCACTCAGGCCGCGGCGGATCTTTTTCCACAACAAGGGCGACAGATTGAAGCCGACCAGATAGTCCAGCGCACGGCGCGCCTGCTGGGCATCGACCAAGTCCATATCCAGCTTGCGCGGCTGCTGCAGGGCAGCCTGAACGCCTTTTTGGGTCACTTCGTGAAACACCACCCGCTGCGTGCGCGCTTCCAAATCCTTAATGCCGCGCTTGGATTTCAGGATTTCGTAAATATGCCAGGAAATCGCCTCGCCTTCCCGATCCGGGTCGGTAGCCAGATACAGGTTTTCCGCTTCTTTGGCAGCAGCCACGATGGCATCGATGTGCTTTTTGCTTTTGGCCGGCACTTCGTATTTCATCGCGAAATCGTGCTCGGGATCGACCGCGCCGTTTTTCGGCACCAGATCGCGCACATGGCCGAACGAGGCGAGCACTTCGAAATCGCCGCCCAGATATTTTTTGATGGATTTGATTTTGTTTGGGGATTCGACAATCAATAGGTTTTTGGACATAGTCTTCTTTTTTGTTCAACAAGGTTGTTAAAGCAGCCTGCATTTCACAATACAAAGTGCAGGCTGCCTGAAAGCTCTTTTTTTATTATTCTTAATAATATGGTGTTTTTGGCAAGGGGCAGGGTGGTTTTTGCGGCAAAAAGCAGCCTGCACCTTCGTTCAGCGGGCAATCTGTATGCTCAATACTTTTGCGCCGGGCGATGCTTTGGACGTGTTCAGCGGCAGTTCCACATCGGCTGCCTGCGTGCCGAAGTCGCCGCCTTCCACGCGCAGGCCGATTCGTGCAGGCTGCCGGGCAAATTGGGCGAATTGGCGCATTTCGATTTCGCTCATGGTGATGTGGTTCAGCCGCCCCCATTTTTGCGCAACCTGCGTCAGGCGCATGGCGGGGTGAACGCCGTCTTTTGTGCGGCAGGCGGCGGAAAAGGTTTCCAGAAAATCGATTCTGCCGCGCCGCCCTTCTTCCACATGTGCGTACACCACCGCGTTCGGCGCAACGGGCAGCCGCCACATTTCCACACCTTCCGCGTCGGATTCGCTGCGGACTTTCATGTGCGGAAAGGCGCGTTTGACTTGGGCCAGCGTCTGCCCCAGCTTCACGCCGCCGATGCCTTCGGGCGTAATCGTGCAGGCTGCATTGGCGGTGTGAAAGGGCAGCGCGGTCAGGAATAACGCGGTGAAAATGTATTTTTTCATATTCAATTCCAATCATCGTTTCGCCCGTATGTGCGGCAATGCGTACGTGCCTTATGCGGGCGGTGTCAAAAGCAGCCTGTACTTTGTCGGGCGGCAAAATGCAGGCTGCCTGCGGCATGTGTCAGTGCATGGTTCCCTTGCCGTGCAGCACGCTCATCAAATCGTCGCCAATCAGTGTGGGCAGTTCGGTGCGCTGCGCCCACAACACCAGCAATGCCAGCACTTTGGCGTTTTCCAGCGTGATTTCGTCAAAAGGCAGATGCATCAGCGCGTGAATCACAAACTCGCGCTCGGCCGGCTTTAATGCCTGCTGTTTTTCCAGAAAATACAGCAGCGAGCGCACTTCGGCGGGCAGCACTTCGCATTCGTCGTCGTGGTAAACCCGCATCGCGGTGCTGTCAAAAGCAGCGGTATCGATGTCGCCCTGCTCGTCCAGCAGCTCCAGCACCATCAGCGCCTTGCCGATTTCTTCGTCGGCAAAGCCGGCGTTTTCCAGCATCTCGCCCAAATCCTGTCCCTGCGGGCAGGCAGCGATGTCGGAAAAATTCTCGATCAAAAAGGCAACGATATGAATCATGGGCAAAGGGTTTCCAAAAAAGCCAGACAGACAAATGCCGCCCGCAGGCAGCCAAGCCGCGGTATTCTAACACCAAGCAGCCTGAAAAGTATCCCGCCACCGGCAAAATTTGCCGCAGCAGCCGCTTGGGGCGCACGAAACTGCCGCAGCCGTTTCACGCGGCGGCGCGATATATTATGATGCCGCGCTTTAACCCGCCGGAGAAAACCGTGGCCGATGCCGCCGACCTTTTGCCCGAACTGCTCGCCAAGCTGCCCGATCTCAAGGGCCGGCGGCTGACGGCTGCGCTGAGCGGCGGTGTCGATTCGGTGGTGCTGCTGCACCTGCTCGCCCGCGCCCGCGACGAGCTGGGGGCGGAACTGGCCGCCGTCCACGTCCACCACGGGCTCAATCCGCGCGCCGACGACTGGGCAGCCTGGTGCGAACGCTACTGCGCTGACTTGGATATTCCCTTTCAGGCTGCCTTTGTCCGCGTCGATCCGCGCGGACAGGGCATCGAAGCCGCCGCCCGACGCGAACGCTATGCCGTCTTCTCCCGCTTGGACACCGACTTTGTCGCCCTAGGCCACCATCGTGACGACCAAATCGAAACCTTCTGGCTGGCCGCCCTGCGCGGCGGCGGCGTGCGCGCCCTGTCGGCGATGCCTACCGAACGGCTGCTGGCCGGCGGCGGACAACAAACCGTGCGCCTGCTACGGCCGCTCTTGCCCTTTTCCCGCAACCGCATCGAAGCTTATGCCCGCAGCCGCGGTCTCGACTGGCTGGACGACGACAGCAACCGCAACCCTGCCCTGCTGCGCAACTGGCTGCGCCACCACCTGCTGCCGCAGCTCTCCGCACGGCTGCCACACGCCGAGCGCCACATTCTCGCCGCCATCACGCAGCTGCAGCAGGAGCGCGCGCTGCTCGCCGAAATCGAAGATGCCGACTGGCAGGCGCTGCACCCGCAGGGCGTGTTCGACTGCCGCCGCTGGCAGGCACTCAGCCCCGCGCGCCGCCGCAGCCAGCTGCTGCGCTTTACCCGCGAACACGCGCTTGGCAGCCCCAACCCGCGCAGTCTTGCCGCCTTTGAAAGCAGCCTGAAACACCACGCCGGCGCTCATCTGCAATGGCCGCTGCCGCACGGCCATGCCTGCGCCGACCGCGGCCGCTTGTTTGCGGTGCCCGACGATTTTGCCGGCCGTTTTCCGTGGCACAATAAAGAAAACCATTTTTCAGGCAGCCTGAAAGCCGCCGCCGAAGCGCTCGGCCTGCGCTGGCGCCGCGCCGCCTGGGGCTTGTCCGACGAAACCCTAAACCGCCCCGGCAGCATCCGCAGCCTGAAAAGCGGCGACACCCTGCGGCTGGCCGTCGGCAGCAAAGATATCGCCAAGCTGCTGCAGGAAGCCCGCGTGCCCGCCTTCGTCCGCCCCTACTGGCCGCTGGCGCTGGACGAAAACGGCGAAGTCGCCGCCGCCGCCAACCTGCGCGCCGGCGCCAACGGCTGCGCCAACGGCTGGCTGCCCGAAGCAGGCAGCCTGAAAGGCTATTTGTGGCAGCCTGAAAGCCAAAAGCAGCCTGAAAACCCAAACGCTCCCAATACCGTTTGAATCCGGCAGACAAAAACAAGCCGGCAGCTTGGCGCTGCCGGCTTGTTTGTTCTGAATCCTAAATATTGGCGGAAACGGTGGGATTCGAACCCACGAAGGACTTGCGCCCTTAGCGGATTTCGAGTCCGCTGCATTCAGCCTCTCTGCCACGTTTCCCTGATATTAAAAAGGAGTGGCGGAAGCGGTGAGATTCGAACTCACGGGGCTGTTACACCCGACGGTTTTCAAGACCGCTGCATTAAACCGCTCTGCCACGCTTCCAAAAACAAGCCGCGAATCATAGTGGGTTTTCCCCAAATTGCCAAGCACAAACTGCCTTTCAGGCAGCCTGAAAGCACTATGCGGCTAATTTTTAAAACTTAATTTTTTATCCACAGCACCCTTGTTTTCACCCACATCGTCTTTATATAGCGCGTCAGAAGTGATTTGACACAACAAAAAAGGAATATTATGCAATTTGACAAACTGACCGCCCGTTTCCAACAGGCCTTGCAACAGGCGCACAGCTTGGCCTTGGGCAAAGACAATCCCTATCTCGAAGCCGGCCATGTACTCAAAGCCCTGCTCGACGACAAAAACAGCGGCATGGGCGCGCTTTTGGCCAATGCCGGTGCCGATCTTGGCCGCCTGCAAAGCAACGTGGCGCAGTCGCTCGCTTCGCTGCCGCGCGTTAGCGGCCAAGGGGGTGAGCTGCCGCCCAGCCGCGAGCTGCAAAACGTTTTGAACCTGATGGAAAAAGCCGCCGCCAAACGTGGCGACGCCTACATTGCCAGCGAACTCTTCCTGCTGGCGCTGATGCAGGAAAAAGGCGCGACCAACCAGCTTCTGGTCTCCGCCGGAGTGAGCGAAGCCGCCCTAAACCAAGCCATAGACACCATGCGAGGAGGACAATCCGTGGACAACCAAAATGCCGAAGACCAACGCGACGCCTTGAAAAAATACACCCTCGATTTAACCCAGCGCGCCCGCGACGGCAAGCTCGACCCAGTAATCGGCCGCGACGACGAAATCCGCCGCGCGATTCAGGTTCTGCAACGCCGTACCAAAAACAACCCCGTGCTTATCGGCGAGCCGGGCGTGGGCAAAACCGCAATTGTGGAAGGCCTGGCGCAGCGTATTGTGAACGGCGAAGTACCCGAAAGCCTGCGCAACAAACGCCTGCTGGTACTCGATTTGGCCGCGCTGATTGCCGGTGCGAAATATCGCGGCGAGTTTGAAGAACGCCTTAAAGCCGTGTTGAACGACTTGGCCAAAGACGACGGCAACACGCTGATTTTCATCGACGAAATCCACACCCTCGTGGGCGCGGGCAAAACCGACGGCGCGATGGACGCGGGCAATATGCTCAAACCTGCGCTGGCGCGCGGCGAGTTGCACTGCATCGGCGCGACCACGCTCGACGAATACCGCCAATACATCGAAAAAGATGCCGCGCTGGAGCGCCGTTTCCAAAAAGTATTGGTGGGCGAACCCAGCGTGGAAGACACGATTGCGATTTTGCGCGGTTTGCAGGAGCGTTACGAAATCCATCACGGCATCGACATCACCGACCCGGCGATTGTCGCCGCCGCCGAATTGAGCGACCGCTACATCACCGACCGCTTTCTGCCCGACAAAGCGATTGATTTGATTGACGAAGCGGCCAGCCGCATCAAAATGGAGTTGGATTCCAAACCCGAGCAGATGGACAAACTCGACCGCCGCATCATCCAGCTCAAAATGGAGCGGATGCACGTGGAAAAAGAAAGCGACGACGCCAGCAAAAAACGCTTGGAGCTGATCGACGAAGAAATCGATGGCCTGCAAAAAGAATACGCCGATTTGGACGAAATCTGGAAAGCGGAAAAAGCCGCGTCCAGCAGCACCGCCGACATCAAAAAACAAATCGACGAAATCAAGTTCAAAATCGAGCAGGCCAAACGCCAAGGCGACTTTGCCCGTGCGTCCGAACTCGAATACGGCGAGCTGCCCAAGCTCGGCCAGCAGCTTCAGGCTGCCGAAAGCAATCCCGAAGGCAAAAAGGCCAACAAACTGTTCCGCACCGAAGTGGGCGCAGACGAAGTGGCCGAAATCGTCTCCCGCATGACCGGCATTCCCGTGGCCAAAATGATGGAAGGCGAACGCGACAAGCTGCTGAAAATGGAAGAAGTATTGCATGAACGCGTGGTCGGCCAAGACGAAGCCGTGCGCGCCGTGTCCGACGCCATCCGCCGCAGCCGCTCGGGTCTTGCCGACCCCAACAAACCCTACGGCAGCTTCCTGTTTTTAGGCCCCACCGGCGTGGGAAAAACCGAGCTGTGCAAAGCGCTGGCAGGCTTTTTGTTTGACAGCGAAGACCATCTCATCCGCATTGATATGTCGGAATACATGGAAAAACACGCCGTCGCCCGCCTCATCGGCGCGCCTCCGGGCTATGTCGGCTACGAAGAGGGCGGCTACCTGACCGAACAAGTCCGCCGCAAACCGTACAGCGTGATTCTTTTGGACGAAGTGGAAAAAGCGCATCCCGACGTGTTCAACATCCTGTTGCAAGTCTTGGACGACGGCCGTCTGACCGACGGCCAGGGTCGCACGGTGGACTTTAAAAACACCGTGATTGTGATGACTTCCAACATCGGCAGCCAGCACATCCAGCAGATGGGCACGCAGGATTACGAAGCGGTGAAAGAAGTGGTGATGGAAGACGTGAAAGAGCATTTCCGCCCCGAAATGATCAACCGCATCGACGAAGTGGTGGTCTTCCACGGCTTGAACCAGGCCAATATCCGCAGCATCGCCAAAATCCAGCTCAAAGGCTTGGAAAAACGTTTGGCCGCGCAAAACCTGCGCCTGAATGTGGACGAAGCCGCACTCGACCTAATTGCCCAAGCCGGTTTCGACCCCGTGTACGGCGCCCGCCCGCTCAAACGCGCGATTCAGGCCGAAATCGAAAACCCGCTGGCCAAAGCGCTGCTCGAAGGCCGCTATGCACCGGAAAGCACGATTCATGTGCAGGCCGACGGCGACAAGCTGAGTTTCGCCTAAGCGGCAAAGCCCCAAGCAGCCTGAAAAAGCAGTTCCCAAAACTTTCAGGCTGCCTTTCGGCTCAAAGGACTGGTTATATTGAACCAGTCCTTTTTTGTGCCCGATATCCGTTTGCAGGTTTTCAGGCTGCCGGCAATCCTTGCCCAATCATTTCTTCAACACATCATCGCCTGTTTTTTTCAGGCTGCTTTCGGCGTTCGACCACGGCTTCAGGCAGCCTGAAAACGCTGCCGCGCCCTGCCCGTTTTCGCCGGACAATAAAAAGCAGGCAGCTAGGCTGCCTGAAATACCTCAAATCAGAGATTTACGCTTCACAAACATACAGGCTTGCGCCTGCCTTCGCCGCTGCGCCGGAAAGGAAGACAGCGCAGCAGCAAAGCGGGGTTTCAGGCAGCTTGCGAGTCTTGCGGCCTTTCAGGCTGCCTGAAAACTCTTTTCTCCAAAATCAGGAAAACTGGTTCATGGTGTTGTCTTTGCCGCCCGCTTTGAGCGCGGCTTCGCCGGCAAAGTATTCTTTGTGGTTGTCGCCGATATCCGAGCCGGCCATATTTTGGTGCTTCACGGTGGCGATGCCCTGGCGGATTTCCTGACGCTGCACGCCTTTCACATAGGCCAGCATGCCTTCGTCGGCAAAATAGCCTTTGGCCAGATTGTCGGTGGACAGGGCGGCGGTATGGTAGGTCGGCAGGGTAATCAGGTGGTGGAAGATGCCGGCTTCGCGCGATGCGTCGCGCTGGAAGGTGCGGATGCGCTCGTCGGCTTCTTTGGCCAGATCGGTTTCGTCGTATTCGGCGCCCATCAGTTTGTCGCGCTGGTAGGCGGAAACGTCTTTGCCGGCTTCTTTCCATGCGTCAAACACCTGCTGGCGGAAGTTCAGCGTCCAGTTGAACGACGGGCTGTTGTTGTACACCAGCTTGGCGTTCGGAATCACGGCGCGGATTTTGTCCATCATCTCTTTAATCTGGCCGACGTGGGGTTTTTCGGTTTCGATCCACAAGAGATCGGCGCCGTTTTGCAGCGAAGTGATGCAGTCGAGCACCACGCGGTCGATACCGGTGCCTTTGCGGAACTGGAAAAGATTGCTCGGCAGACGGGTCGGCTTGATGGTTTTGCCGTTGGTATTGACGATAACGTCGCCGGCTTGAATCTGGCTCACATCGGTGATTTCCTCGCCGTCCAAGAAGCTGTTGTACTGGTCGCCCAAGTCGCCTTTTTCGGAGGAGAAGGCGATTTGCTTGGTCAGACCGGCACCTAAAGAGTCGGTGCGCGCCACAATCACGCCCTCGTCCACGCCCAATTCCAAAAAGGCATAGCGCACGGCATTGATTTTCGCCAGGAAGTCGGCATGCGGCACGGTAACTTTGCCGTCTTGGTGGCCGCATTGTTTTTCATCGGAAACCTGGTTTTCGATCTGAATGCAGCAGGCGCCGGCTTCAATCATTTTTTTCGCCAGCAGATATGTGGCTTCCGCATTGCCGAAACCGGCGTCGATGTCGGCGATAATCGGTACGATATGGGTTTCAAAACCGTTGATTTTGGAAAGAATGTCCTGCTCAGCGGCTTTGTCGCCGGCCGCACGGGCTTTATCAAGCGAGCTAAACAGCAAATCCAGTTCGCGGGCATCCGCCTGGCGCAGGAAGCTGTAGATTTCCTCAATCAGCCCCGGCACCGCGGTTTTCTCGTGCATGGACTGGTCGGGCAGCGGGCCGAACTGCGAACGCATCGCCGCCACCATCCAACCTGAAAGGTAGAGATAGCGCTTGGCAGTGGATTGGTGGTGTTTTTTCACCGCAATCATCTTCTGCTGCGCCACAAAGCCGTGCCAGCAGCCGAGCGACTGGGTGTACTGCCCGTGGTCGGCATCGTAGGCAGCCATGTCGCGGCGCATAATGGCGGCGGTGTATTTGGCGATGTCCAAGCCGGTTTTGAAGCGGTTTTGCAAACGCATCCGTTCAACGTACTCGGGATTGATGGCATGCCAGCCTTCGCCATGTTCTTGCTTAAGGGTACGGGCTGCCTGAATGCCTGCTTGATAGTCAGTCATGATGGTCTCCAATGTTTTGATTTTTTTCTGATTTAGTACATGACACCAAATTTGTAGCGCCATGTAGTTTAATTTACGTTAATTTGTCCGCCTTGCCAAGACCCCTTGCAGATTTTTTTGCAATAGGCAATTTTCTCTTTACCAAAAAACCATACCGCGCAATTTATACCAACAAACCCGCCAAACAGTCGCAAAAATTACCGAAACCCCTTCAGGCAGCCTGAAAAAATCCGGTGCCGGCAGCGGCGGATGCCTTTTGCCGCCTGCTGCGATTTATGCTAACTTTGCCTTTCCTTACATTTCAGGCAGCCTGAAAAACCATGAACGTTTTACTGATCAACGGCCCCAATCTCAACCTGCTCGGCCTGCGCGAGCCGCAGCTTTACGGCAGCGACACCCTCGATACGCTGGTTACGCGCCTGCAGGACACCGCCGCCGAACTGGGCATCACGCTTCACCATTTCCAAAGTAACCACGAAGGTGCAATCGTCGATGCCATCCATCAGGCACGCACTACACACGATTACATCATCATCAACGCCGGCGCCTATACCCACACCAGCATCGCCATCCGCGACGCCCTTTTGGGTGTGGCACTGCCCTTTGTCGAAGTCCATCTGTCCAATGTTTACGCCCGCGAAGACTTCCGCCACCACTCCTATCTCTCCGACAAAGCGCTCGGCGTAATCGCCGGTCTCGGCGCCTTCGGCTATGAAGCTGCGCTGCGCTTTATCGCCGCCCGCGCCTAAACCGCCGCCCAGACTTTTCAGGCTGCCTGCCGATACGCAAAGGCAGCCTGAAAACGTTTGCGGCGTTTTCAGGCTGCCTGTTTTGATATCTGGCCGGTAGATTTTCAGGCTGCCGCTGCGGCGAGCCAGCATTTAGCGGCGCCGATGTCGGCGTGGATTTGGGCTTTGAGTTCGTCCAGGCCGGCGAATTTGGCTTCGTCGCGCAGTTTGTGCAAAAAGGTGATGTGCAGGCGCTGGCCGTAAAGGCAGCCTGAAAAATTGAACAGATGCACTTCGAGCTTGCTCTCGGGCGTATCGGACACGGTGGGGTTCAGGCCGAAGCTGGCCACGCCGTCGCGGCGGCCGAAGCTGCCTTCGGCGCGCACGGCAAACACGCCGCTTAAGGCGTAGCGGTGCGGCGGCAGGTGGATGTTGGCGGTGGGCACGCCGAAAGTGCGCCCGAGTTTGGCGCCGTGTTTGACGTGGCCGCTGAGCCGGTAATCATGGCCGAGTATGCTGCGGGCGGTGTCGAGACGGCCGGCCTGCAATGCCTGGCGCACTGCGGTGCTGCTGGCGCGCTCGCCGGCAACGAGAATGCTGGGCGTGCGTTCGGTTACAAAGTTTTCCTGCTGCTGCAGCAGGGCAAAATCGCCACTGCGGCGGTGACCGAAGCGGAAGTCGTCGCCAATCAGCAGGTAGCGGGTGTCGAGTCCGGCAAGCAGTACGCTCTGGATAAAGTCTTCGGCGCTGCGGCCGGCAAATTCGGGGTTGAAACGCTGCACCCACACCGCATCCAGGCAGCCGCTCTGACGCAGCAGGGCGAGTTTGTCGCGCAGCGGGGTCAGCCGCAACGGTGCGGGGCTGCCGTGGCGGCGGCCGAAAAATTCGAGCGGCTGCGGCTCGAAAATAACGGCAACGCTGCGCAGCTTGCGGCTGCGGGCTTCGTCGCGCAGGCGTTCGAGAATGTGCAGGTGGCCGAGATGCACGCCGTCGAAGTTGCCGACGGTTACCGCGCTGCCCTGCAGGGCAGGCGGGAGCTTGCGGCCGAGCCAGATTTCCATAGCTTGGGATGCCGTAAAAACACGAAAGGGCGGTATTCTAATGGCTTTGCTCCCAGCCTGAAACCGCAGCGCGGTTTTTTTCTTAAAGCGCTGCGGTTTTGCTGTAGAATGCGCCGTTTTTCCACGGCCGAAAGCCTTTCGGCAACAACTGTTTCGGGGAAACGGATGAGCGATTATTTCGATCTGATTTACGAGTACCGCTGGATGTTCGCCAAAGGCATCCTGCTGACTCTGGGCGTGAGCGCCCTGTCCACGCTGATGGGCGTGGTGCTGGGCATGGTCGGCGCGCTGGCGCGGCTGGCCAATGCCGAAAAAAGCGCCTGGCCGCTGCGCGCGCTGACCTGGCTGCTGCGCACGGTGTCCGGCGTTTATTTGTGGGTGTTTCGCGGCACACCGCTGTTTGTGCAGCTTTTTGTATGGGCGTATGTGTGGTTTCCCGCTTTCGTGCATCCGGACGGCGGCTGGATTCTCAGCGGCGAAGAAGCCAAAATATTCCGCCAAAACTACGGACCTTTCCTGATCGGCGTGCTGGCGCTGGGCACCAACTCGGGCGCCTACATCACCGAAATTTTCCGCGCCGGCATCCAGTCTATCGACCGCGGCCAGATGGAAGCGGCGCGCTCGCTGGGTTTGAGCTACGGCCAGGCAATGCGCTACATCATCGTGCCGCAGGCGGTACGGCGGATGCTGCCGCCTTTGGGCAACGAATTCATCACGCTGCTTAAAGACAGCTCGCTGGTTTCAACCGTTGCCCTGGCCGAACTGATGTCGGTGTATAACGCCATCTCCGGCCGCTTCTACATTTATAAAGAGCCGGCCTATACCGTGGCGCTGCTGTATCTGGCGATGACTTCCTGCCTGACCATTCTGTTTGCCTGGCTGGAAAAACGCTACGGCGGACGCCGCCGCTAAACCTTTTCAGGCTGCCTGCGCCAAAGCGCTTTCAGGCTGCCTGAAAAGCGAAAAACGCAAGTTGTTGCAAACAAATCGCGGCGACCGGCTTTAAATCGGCCGCTTTGGCCGCATTTGGCCGGCTCGGCCGCGGCTCTGTGTTAGAATCCGCCCGTTTTGCCACATGGCCATGCAAGGACAAAAGAAAGCAAACAATGCTAAGCAATCTGACCAAAAAAATCTTCGGCAGCCGCAACGACCGGCTGCTCAAGCAATACCGTAAAACCGTTTCCAAAATCAACGCGCTGGAAGAATCCATGCAGGCGCTCGATGATGAAGCGCTGCAGGCGAAAACCGCCGAATTCAAAGAGCGGCTGGCGCAGGGCGCCACGCTGGACGACATCCTGCCCGAAGCCTTTGCCGTCTGCCGCGAAGCATCGCGCCGCGTGCTGGGCATGCGCCATTTCGACGTGCAGCTGATCGGCGGCATGGTGCTGCACTACGGCAAAATCGCCGAAATGCGCACCGGCGAGGGCAAAACGCTGGTGGCCACGCTGCCGGTTTATCTGAATGCGCTCTCCGGCAAAGGCGTGCACGTGGTTACCGTGAACGACTACTTAGCCGAGCGCGACGCCGGCATTATGGAGCCGCTCTACGGCTTTCTCGGCCTGAGCGTGGGCGTGATTCTCAGCAACCAAGAGCCGTTCTACCGCCAAACCGCCTATAACGCCGACATCACCTACGGCACCAACAACGAATTCGGCTTCGACTACCTGCGCGACAATATGGTGACCGACCAATACGACAAAGTGCAGCGCGAGCTGAATTTCGCCGTGGTGGACGAAGTAGACTCGATTCTGATCGACGAAGCGCGCACGCCGCTGATTATTTCCGGCCAGGCCGACGACAACGTCCAGCTCTACCAAGTGATGAACCAGGTGCCGCCGCTGCTGTCGCGCCAAGAGAAAGAAGACAGCGACGGCGATTTCTGGGTCGATGAAAAAGCCCATCAGGTGATCCTGAGCGAAGCCGGCCACGAGCATGCCGAAGACATCCTGATCCGCATGGGTCTGCTCAAAGAAGGCGATTCGCTGTATTCCACCGCCAACATCATGCTGATGCACCACCTGATGGCCGCCCTGCGCGCCCACAACCTGTTCCATCTCGACCAGCACTATGTGGTCAAAGACGGCGAAATCGTGATTGTGGACGAACACACCGGCCGCCTAATGGACGGCCGCCGCTGGTCGGACGGTCTGCACCAGGCGGTGGAAGCCAAAGAAGGCGTTGAAATCAAGCGCGAAAACCAAACGCTGGCATCCATCACCTTCCAAAACTACTTCCGTCTTTACACCAAGCTCTCGGGCATGACCGGCACCGCCGATACCGAAGCCTACGAATTCCAGAACATCTACAATCTGGAAACCGTGATCATCCCCACAAACCGCCCGATCAAGCGCAAAGACTACAACGACCAAATCTTCCGCACCGCCGAAGAAAAATACGAAGCGGTGATCAAAGACATCCAGGCCTGCCACGAAAAAGGCCAGCCGGTACTGGTCGGCACCACCACCATCGAAAACTCCGAGCTGGTGTCGCGCCTGCTTGATAAGGCCGGCCTGCCGCACAACGTGCTCAACGCCAAAGAACACCAGCGCGAAGCGCTGATTGTGGCACAGGCGGGCAAACCCGGCATGATTACCGTCGCCACCAATATGGCCGGCCGCGGTACCGACATCGTGCTCGGCGGCAACGTCCAGCACCAAAGCGATGCCATCCGCAACGACGAAAACCTGTCGGACGACGAAAAAGAAGCGCAAATCCGCGCGCTGGAAAACAGCTGGGAAGAAGACAACCGCCGCGTGCTCGAAGCCGGCGGCCTGCACATCATCGGCACCGAGCGCCACGAAAGCCGCCGCATCGACAACCAGCTGCGCGGCCGCTCCGGCCGTCAGGGCGACCCCGGCTCCAGCCGTTTTTACCTGTCGTTTGAAGACCCGCTGCTGCGCCTGTTTGCGCTTGATCGTGCCGCCGCGATTCTCGACCGTCTCGCCCCCGAGCGCGGCGTCGCCATCGAAGCCGGCATTCTCACCCGCCAGATCGAAGGCGCCCAGCGCAAAGTAGAAGGCCGCAACTTCGATATGCGCAAGCAGGTTCTGGAATACGACGACGTTGCCAACGACCAGCGCAAAGTCATCTATCACCAGCGCAACCACATCCTGACCGAAGCCGATATCGGCGAATACACCCGCGACGTGCGCGCCGACGTGATCGGCGGTCTGGTCGATCGCTATATGCCTGCCGACAGCGTGGAAGAGCAATGGGAAATTTCCACCCTTGAAGCCGTGCTGGCCGGCGAATTCCACGTCCATGCCGACATCCAGGGCTGGCTCAAGGCAGACAACACGCTGGAAAACGAAGAAATCAAGCAGCGCCTGATCCGCCAGGTGGAAAAAGACTACCGCGAAAAAGTCGAGATGGTCGGCGAAGAAAACTTCCGCCAGTTTGAGCGCCGCATCGTGCTCGATACCATCGATACCCAATGGCGCGAGCATCTGGCGGCGATGGACTATTTGCGCCAGGGCATCCACCTACGCAGCTACGCGCAGAAAAACCCCAAGCAGGAATACAAGCGTGAAGCCTTCGCCATGTTCCAAAACCTGTGGGCGGGCATCAAGCACAGTGTGGCGATGATTCTGATTTCCCTGCAGGTGCGCCCGCAGGAAGACGTCGAAGCCGAAGTGGAAAGCCACACTCCCGAACATGTGCAGGCCGTCCACGCCGAAGCACCCGGCCTGCAGCAGGTATTCGGCGAAACCCGCGACGAATACGTGCGCGACGCCTTCAGCCCCACGCAGGAAGACAACGGCGCCTACACCCCCGAAGCGCTGGCGCACGAAGGCGTGCTGGTGCATCGCAACGATCCCTGCCCCTGCGGCAGCGGGCTGAAATACAAGCAGTGCCACGGCAAACTGGCCTAAACGCCCAAACCGTTTTCAGGCTGCCTGCATCCCCTGCAGGCAGCCTGAAAACTTTTGTGCCGGACGGCAATCCACCACATTCCTATCGCCACACGGAAAAGCAGCCTGAAACCCGAAAGCAGCCTGAAAACCAAGCAATCTGTTTTCAGGCTGCCTTTTCCATGCCGCGCACCCTTATGCTGCCAAAGCAAAACCGCCGCGCCATTTCACATTTGTAGGGTGCGCCCCGCGCACCAGCCGTCAGTCAACCGCTGCAATGGTGCACGGTGTGCACCCTACAACCGAAGCCCCAAAAGGCAGCCTGAAAACCCAAAGCAGCCTGAAAACCAGTCCTACCCGTTTTCAGGCTGCCTTTTCTACGCTACACACCGTTATTCCGCCCAGCAAAATCGTCGCACCAAACAAACGGCGGTGCCGTTTAGCAGGCAGCCTGAAAGCCGATGGCGGTGGCGATTGCGCTATAATCGCACTTTTCCATTCCCACCCCCGAAGGACGCATCGTGAACACCGTTACCGCCGAAAAAAGAATGAATGTCGAGAGCTTCAATCTCGACCACACCAAAGTCAAAGCCCCCTATGTGCGCCTCGCCTGCATTACCGACGGCGACCACGGCGACATCATCTACAAATACGACCTGCGCGTGTGCCAGCCCAACCAAGACCACATGGACATGCCCTCGCTGCACTCGCTCGAGCACCTGATGGCCGAACTCTCGCGCAACCATTCCGATAAGATTGTCGATATCAGCCCGATGGGCTGCCAAACCGGCTTTTACATCACCCTGCTGAACCTGCCCGAATATCAAGACGCGCTCGATCTGATCGAAAAAACCCTGCACGACGTAACCACCGCCAGCGAAGTGCCGGCCTGCAATGTTGTCCAATGCGGCTGGGCGGCCAGCCACAGCCTGGAAGGCGCGCAGAAAATCGCCCGCTACCTGCTCGACAAACGCGGCGAATGGACGGAGATTTTCGCATGAAGCGCATCGACACCGTTGCCGTGATCGGCGCGATGGAAGCCGAAATCGACAGCCTGAAAAACCTGCTCGAAGCGCCGCAGACCCACCGTTTCGGCAGCGACATCGTGATTTACAGCGGCGGCTTTGCCGGCCGGAAGATGGTGCTGTGCCTAAGCGGCATCGGCAAGGTAAACGCCGCCATCGCCACCACGCTGCTGATCGAGCGCTTTAATCCCGACTGCGTAATCAACACCGGCAGCGCCGGCGGCGTGGCCGACGGCCTGAAAATCGGCGATGTGCTTATCGGCAGCCAGAGCGCCCACCACGATGCCGACGTTACCGCCTTCGGCTACCAATACGGCCAGCTGCCCGGCATGCCGCCGCGTTTTGACAGCGACGAAACCCTGATGGCCGCCGCCGAAAAGGCCGCCGCCGCTTTTCAGGCTGCCTCGGTGCGCCGCGGGCTGGTGGTCAGCGGCGACAGTTTTGTCCACAGCGAAAGCGAGCTGGCGCGCATCCGCAGCCGTTTTGCCGACGTGGCGGCGGTGGAAATGGAAGCCGCCGCCATCGCCCAAACCTGCACGCGGCTGCAAAAGCCCTTTGTGATTATCCGCGCGGTGTCCGACAGCGCCTCCGACGAAGCGCAGGTCAGCTTTGAAACCTTCCTGCAAACCGCCGCCGTGCATTCGGCGCAGATGGTGCAGGATCTGATCCGCGCCCTGTAAGCCCTAGGGCGTGTTGAATGCCAACACGTCCTAGGCAGCCTGAAAACTTTTCAGGCTGCTTTCTTTTCCCGTTTTTTGCGTTTCAGGCAGCCTGAAACACCGCATCCCCGATTACCGTGAAAATACTGATTTTAGGCAGCGGTCAAGTCGGTTCCGCCATCGCGCAGGAGCTGGCGAACATGCCCAACAACGACGTCAGCATCATCGACACCGACGAAAACGCCCTGCGCAACATCGGCAGCCTGGTCGATGTGCAAACCGTGGTCGGCAACGGCGCCTCGCCGGTGCTGCTTGAGCAGGTGGGCGCCGCCGACACCGATATGCTGCTGGCGCTCACCCGCAGCGACGAAACCAATCTGCTGGCCTGCAAAATGGCCGCCGATTTTTTCAATATTCCCAACCGCATCGCCCGCGTGCGCTCGTCGGACTATCTCGACTACGGCGCCGAAGACGGGCATATCCCCGCGCTCGATGCCTTCGCCGTAACCGATTCCATCCACCCCGAACAGCTGGTTACCCGCCATCTGGCCGGCCTGCTCGACTATGTGCGGGCGCTGCAGGTGCTGCGTTTTGCCGGCGATCTCGCCCGCCTGATGGTGGTGCAGACCCGCAACGGCGACCCGCTCAACGGCCGCAGCATCATCCAAATCGGCGACATACTGCCTGAAAACACCGACTGCCAGATTTGCGCTGTTTACCGCGGCAGCCGCCTGATTGTGCCGCAGCCCGACACCCTGATTCAGGAAGGCGACGAAGTCTGCTTCGTCGGCCACAGCCGCCAGATCGCCACCATTATGAACGTGCTGTTCCAACGCGAGCAGAGCAACCGCCGCATTATGATTGCCGGTGGCGGCAACGTTGGCTACCGGCTGGCCAAACAGCTGGAAAACCGCTTCGACATCAAAATCGTCGAACAAGGCGGCGCCCGCGCCGAATGGCTCGCCGAAAATCTCGACAACACCCTGGTGCTGCACGGCTCGGCCACCGACGAAGCGCTGCTTGCCCGCGAATACATCGACGAAATCGACGTTTTCTGCGCCGTAACCAACGACGACGAAAACAACATCATGGCCGGCCTGCTGGCAAAAAACCTCGGCGCCCGCCGCGTGATCAGCATCATCAACCGCTCGCGCTACGTCGATCTGCTCACCGGCAACCAAATCGACATTGTCGTCTCGCCGCACATGATCACCATCGGCAGCGTGCTCGCCCACATCCGCCGCGGCGACGTTGCCGCCGTCTATCCGCTGCGCCGCGGCAACGCCGAAGTCATCGAAGTCGTGGTGCACGGCGACAAAAAAACCTCCGCCCTCGTCGGCCGCCGCGTCGAACAGGTCAAATGGCCTTCAGGCTGCCACCTCGCCGCCGTGGTGCGCGGCGAAGAAGTGGTGATGGGCCGCCACCACGATCTCGAATTCGCCGACGGCGACCACCTGGTCATCTTCGTTACCCGCCGCCGCGCCCTGGCCGAAATCGAAAAACTGATCCAAGTAAAAATGGGCTTTTTCGGCTGAGCAGCCTGACAGCAACGCCCGAATATCCCGAACCCCAAAGCAGCCTGAAAACCCGACGGCACGGTTTTCAGGCTTCTTTTTTGCCGTTTTATGAACGGAATAATAAGGCCGATACGCGATCGCCCATCCCGCCGCTGCCGCAGCAGGCGGCGGAACGACAAAGGCAGCCTGAAAGCTCGAACCGGCTTTCAGGCTGCCTGTTTTGTCATCCTTGGTCTCTTCCCGTAACGTCATTCCCGCGCAGGCGGGAATGGTGGGGTAAGTGTTTTCAGGCTGCCGCGAAGTTTTGCACAGGTTTTAGGCTGCCTGTTTTGGGCTTAGATAAGGAAAAGAAAACCGCCAATCGGAGATTGGCGGTTGTTGCCGACGGTTTAAAACTTCAGTTCTACAGAGAAAGAGTAGTTGCGGCCGGGTGCATAGAAACGCTCAAGACCGGGATAGCCGCCATAAGTACGGTTGGGGCGCGCTCCGACGGAATTGACCAAACCGCCGGTAATGTTCAGGCCGCGCAGGCTGTCCCAAGTGTGGTATTTGCGGTTAAACAGATTGTACACGCCGGCGCGGACAGTTAGCTTTTCCGAAGGCTTGTAATAGCCGAACAAATCAAATACCCAAGCGGATTTGTTGAGATGTGGCCAAACGCTGTAAATACATTTTCCTTCATCACGGTTGTCAGGATCGTTACAGTTTTTGTATTTGGCATCGCCTGCGTGTTTCGCGCCGGTGTAGGTCAGACGGGAAAGCACGCCCCATTTTCCTTCAGGCTGCTCGTAGTCCAAACCGATAACGGTTTTAAACGGCTGGATGGAAAGCAGATCCGCATCACCGGCCAAATTGCCACGGCTGTAGCCCAACGTGCCGAATAATTTCCAGCCTTCGGGCAAGGGGGTAATGCTGTTGAGGTTCAGGCGGCCTGTGAGCTCGATGCCGTAGATTTTGGCCTTATCTGAGTTTTGCATCTGCTGCATCGGTTTGTAACGGTAGGGATTGTTGCTATACCAAGGGTAAAACGGGTTGTCTTCGCGCTCCAAGACTTCCTGCTCGTAGAGAAAATCTTTGTATCGGGTGTGGTGCAGGTTTACCGCCAAATTCCCTGCTTTGCCGTTGCCGGTTAAGTTGAGATTTTGCGTCAGGCTGCGTTCGGCTTTCAGATTCGGATTGGACAACCATTCGCCTGCCGCATTTCCGCGGTAGTCGAAATACATTTCCGAAGCATTGGGTACGCGGAAACCGGTGCCGATGCTGTAACCGAGTTTCCAAGAGTTATTCAGTTTGGCATCTGCGCCCAATACCCAACTGAAACCTTTAAAGGTGCTGTCGGCAGGTTTGGGAACCAGACAGTTTTTGCAATAAAGCCCGTTCAAATCCTGCGGCTGTACTTTGTTGTGGTCGTAGCGGATGCCTGCGTAGCCGGAGAAGGTGTTGTTAAACACAATACGGTCGTGCAACGAAAAATTGTATTGCGTGGTTTTCACCGGATACATCATGGTTTCTTCTTTGTAGGGCAAATACGCACCGCTTAAGAAGTAGCGGTCACGGTGCAGAATATCAAATTCCCTACGAGCGGCGGCGGCTTTAAACGACAGCGTATGCCGCGTGCTTCCCAGACTTAAAGGCTGGGTGTCGGCACGCAGCGACAGGCGTTTGAGACGGGTGGTGAAAATGCGGATGTTGTCGTCGCTGGGTTCCCGTTCTTTATACCTGCCCGCCCAGTCATATCCTTCGCGCGTACCTTCGTAGTTGTAGGCGGAAGAAACGGCTTTTTGATAATCCAAATCCGCTTTGACTAAAGAGAGCCAGTCGGAATTGGGCGTAAACTCATAAAAAGCATTCCAAGTGCGGCGTTTCGCGCGGTCATCTGACTCACGGTATTTGCTGGAGCTCCACACACCGGAGTCTTCGATAATGTAGTTGTTGCCCTGCTGTCCACTCAAAGATAACCCTGCACGATGATTATCGTTAAACTGCCATGCCCATTTGGCCAAAAAGCTGTGGCTTTTGTGTTTGGCAGCATCGGGAATCTGGCGGCTGCTGCCGTAATCGCGGGTTTTCAGGCTGTCTTCGGGGATGGTGTAGCCGCCCCGGCTTTTCATTTCATGACCGTGCCGGTGCGAATACAGTAATACCGCTTCGGCTTTTTCTCCCTGATAGCCGGTACCGGCAGTATTAACCCATTCGCGGTTTTTGCTGGCATAACCGCTACGCAGCAGAAACCCGAGTTTGTTACCGGGCTGCACGATGTCAGCCGCCCCCAACGTGCGGTAATTGACTCCGCCGCCAAGGCTGCCGCTGCCCTGATTAAACGAATCCGCACCTTTAACCACTTCTACCGAACGGGCAAGCTCGGGGTCTATGCTTTGGCGGGAAGTGTTTAAGTTTCCGTAGCGTTTATAAAGGGAGTTTTCTTCCGAATCGGGCAGGGATACGCCATCGATGCTGATGCCGACACGGTTGTCTTCAACGCCGCGAATGGCAAAACCTTTCTGATGGCGCCCTTGATCGGCTACGCCGACATCCGGCGAGTAACGGACTAAATCACGGTTGTCGCGGATCATTTGCTCTTGGATAACCTCCGCATTAACCCGCTCCACCGCTGCCGGCGCATTTCTGCGGCCTTTCACTTTCACCTGCTGCAATTCGGTGCCTTGGGCAGGCGTGTCGTCGGCGGCATAGGCCGCACTGCCAAAAAGAAGTCCAACTGTTAGGGCAATCGGCGTAATTTTCTGATGTTTCATGGTATTTCCTTGATTCAAGGTAAAGGCAAAAGAAAAATTCTAAGCACATCTGTAACAACTGATGATTGTTTTCTTCCTAATCCTGTAACTGCAAACTCTTTTCTTTATTGTTTTGCTAATTGTCCGCTAACCGTATGCAAATTGCAACTTTTCTTTACGTTCCATAAAACAAACTTAATATTGATGCTGCCAAATTCAGAAATTTGTTAAGTTTGTAAACTTCCCTACTTTTAAAATTTTAGAAATAAAAACCGCCAGCAGTCCATTCTGCGGGCGGCTGTTTTTTCAGGCTGCCTGAAAACCCCAACCCCACCGCCGAAATGCTTTACAATCCGCCGCTTTGCCGCCATCGCCGAAAATACCATGAAGCACATCCAATCGCCCCACAATCCCGAGTTGAAGCAGTTTGCCAAATTGTTATCGTCGGCCAAAGAGCGGCGGCGCAGCGGTTTGGCGGTTCTGGAAGGGGCGCATTTGCTGGATGCCTGCCTGAATGCCGGTTTGCTGCCGCAGCGGGTGCTGGTGCCGGACGACAAACTGGCCGACGATGAAACTGCGGCTCTGCTGGCGCGGCTGCCCGAACGCTGCGCGGCGACGGCCGACAGCCGGCTGCTGGCGCAGGCAGGCAGCCTGAACGATGGCGGCGGGATATTGTCGCTGCTGGCCGTGCCGCCGGCACCGAAGCTGCCGCAGCAAGGCGACTGCGTGGTGCTGGAAGCGGTGCAGGATCCGGGCAATCTCGGTACGGTGCTGCGCAGCGCCGCCGCCGCCGCCGTGCGCACGGTAGTGCTGGGCAAAGGCTGTGCCGACGCCTACGCGCCCAAAGTGCTGCGCGCGGGCATGGGCGCGCATTTTGCTTTGGAGATTTGCGAACGGGCGGATTTGGCGGCATGGCGGGCGGACTACCGCGGCCGGGTGCTGGCGACCACGCTGGGCGGCCGGCCGCAGTCTTTATACAGCCTGGACTTGCGCGGCGCAGGCCATGCCTGGCTGTTTGGCAACGAAGGCAGCGGGCTGTCTGCCGAACTGGCCGGCTCGGCGGATGAAACAGTGCTGATTCCGATGCAGCCGGGCACGGAATCACTGAATGTGGCGATGGCCGCCACCGTGTGCCTGTTTGAGCAGTTCCGCCAGCGCCTGCAGGCAGCCTGAAAACTTGGCCGCATTCCCAAAGACGCCATTCCCGCAAATGCCGTCATTCCCGCAATACCGTCATTCCCGCGCAGGCGGGAATCTTGTTCGGTGTTCGGCGGTGCCGGAAAAACAAACCGTTGCCTGAATTTTCACCAAGATTCCCGCCTGCGCGGGAATGACGGCTTTTGGGGCGTTCCGCCACTCAATTTTTTTAAAGCCGGTTTTTCGCCGTAATCTCCGTTTTAACAAACAATAAAACCCTGCCCGCCGTAATCAACAACGGCGGGCAGGGTTTTTCAGGCTGCTTTTTGGGCAAAGGCAGCCTGAAAAAGCGGTTTAAACGATTTCCGCTTTGGTAATCACCACCGGCTCTACCGGCACGTCGTCGTGGTAGCCGTGGCGTTTGGTGGCGACGTTTTCAATCTGATCAACCACATCCTGGCCTTCGACCACTTTGCCGAATACGGCGTAGCCCCAGCCGTGCAGGCTCGGTTCGGTGTGGTTCAAAAAGGTGTTGTCTTTGGTATTGATGAAAAACTGGGCGGATGCGCTGTGCGGGGCTTGGGTGCGCGCCATGGCGATGGTGTATTTGTCGTTTTTCAGGCCGTTTTGCGCTTCGTTTTGGATTGGATCGCGGGTGGCTTTTTCGCCCATGTTTTCGTCCATGCCGCCGCCCTGGATCATAAATCCTTTGATAACGCGGTGGAAAATCAGGCCGTCGTAAAAGCCGTCTTTCACATATTGCTCGAAGTTGGCGGCGGTAATCGGGGCTTTTTCGTGGTCGAGCTCGATGCCGATGGTGCCGAAGTTGGTGTGCAGTTTGATCATGCTGGAATCCTTTGGTGGGACGGTTTGGGAAAGGGAAAAAGCAGCCTGAAAGCCTTTCAGGCTGCCTGAAAATTTATTTGCCGCCTTTTTTCAGAATGCGGACTTTTTCGATGATAACCGGTTTGAGCGGCACGTCGGAGAAGCTGCGCTGGTAGCCGGTGCGCTGCTTGGCGATTTTCTGCACCACGTCCATGCCGCCGGTTACTTTGCCGAATACGGCATAGCCCCAGCCGGCGGTGGTTTTGTTTTTGAAGTTGAGAAAATCGTTGTCGGCCAGATTGATAAAGAACTGGCTGGTGGCGGAATTGGGCGCGGCAGTGCGTGCCATGGCGATGGTGCCGGCGGTGTTTTTCAGGCCGTTGTCTGCTTCGTTTACGATGGCTTTTTGGGTGGGTTTTTCCAGCAGGTCGGAAGTCAGGCCGCCGCCCTGAATCATAAAGCCGTCGATTACACGGTGGAAAACGGTGTGGTTGTAAAAGCCTTTTTCGGCGTATTGGACGAAGTTGGCCACGGTTTGCGGCGCTTTGGTTTCGTCTAGCGACAGCTCGATGCTGCCCATATTGGTGTCGATCACGGCGCGGGTTTCGGCGTAGGCGGCCGGGGCGCCCATCAGCGCGGCAGCCAGCAGCAGTGTGCGGAAATTCATGCGGTTTCCTTTCTGAAAAAGGGGACTCGGAAAAGGCGGCGATTTTATCAGCAAAGCGGGGGCAGACCAATAAGGATCAAGGCAGCCTGAAAAGCGTTTCAGGCTGCCTTGGCGCTATAATTACCTTTTTATTTGGGAGTGTGCGATGGAACAGGCTCAGAGACTGGAAGCGCTGCGCCGGCGCATCGGCGAAGCGGCGGTGCAGGCAGGCAGGGAAGCGGTGGCGGTACGGCTGATTGCGGTTGGCAAAACCTTTCCCGCCGCCGATATCCGCGCTTTTTACGCGCTCGGCCAGCGCGATTTCGGCGAAAACTACATCCGCGAATGGCAGCTCAAGGCCGAAGAGCTGGCCGACTGCGCCGGTTTGCTCTGGCACATTATCGGCCACGTCCAATCCAACAAAAGCCGGCCGGTGGCCGAGGGTGCGCACTGGCTGCACACGCTCGACAGCGCCAAACTCGCCCGCCGCCTGAGCGATCAGCGCCCGCCGCAGCTGCCCGATTTGCAGGTCTGCATCGAAATCAACATCAGCGGCGAAGCGGCCAAACACGGCGTTGCCCCCGAGCAGATGCTGCCGCTGGCGCGCGAAGTGGCGCAGCTGCCCCGCCTGAATCTGCGCGGCCTGATGTGCGTGGCCGAAGCCACCGACAACCACGCCGCGCTGCGCGCCCAGTTCGACGCCATGCGCAATCTTTTGCGCGAACTGCAAACCGTCGCCCCGCAGGCCGACACGCTGTCGATGGGCATGAGCGGCGATTTGGAAACCGCCGTCGCCTGCGGCGCGACTATGGTGCGCATCGGCAGCGCGCTGTTCGGCCGCCGCGATTACGGCGCAAGTGAAAACGGTTAAAATCCTTTCAGGCTGCCCTGCCCCGCAGCAAAGCAGCCTGAAAAGCAGCCTGAAAAGCAGCCTGAAAACAGTTATCCCAAACTAAAGGACATCAAAATGAACAAACGTATCACGGCCGCAGCCGTATTCTTTCTTGCCGCCGCCACAGCTTTGGCCGAACCGGTGGGCGCCGAGCAGGCGGCGGAAAAAGTGGTTGCCGCGGTAAAAACGCACAAACTCACCAGTTTGGAAACCGAATGCCTGACACTCGTTTACAGCAACGAAGGGCGCGAAAACGACGAGGGCTACTATGAAATCGCCGTGCATGAAAAACACGACGAACACTGCGGCGGCGACCCCGAAACTTCGCCGCGCCTGTTCAGCTTCCGCGTGGATGCGGCCAGCGGAAAAATGCAGACCGATGCTTCTGGCTGGCAGGGTGGTCCGCAGGAATGGACGGGTGATTTGCACGATATCGACTAAAAGCTGTCGTTTCAAAAGTTTTCAGGCTGCCTTGCGCGTATGCGGGGCAGCCTGAAAAAAAGCAGCCTGAAACCGGAATCTGCGGTTTCAGGCTGCCTTTGGGAGTTTGAGACTTAATGATGCTGATCGTGACCGCCGTGGTCGTGGCCGCCATGATCATGGCCGTGATCGTGCTTCATGGTGTCCTGCATTTTGCGTACTTTCACGGTTACTTGTTTGCTGCTGCCGTCTTTGAATTTCAAAGTCAGGGGGAAGGTTTTGCCCACGGTCAGCGGCTGTTTCAGATCCATCAGCATCACGTGGTAGCCGCCGGGTTCGAGCTTCTGGGTTTTGCCGGCGGGCAGCGGGATGCCGTCTTTGACTTCGCGCATTTTCATCACGCCGTTTTCGTTGATATGGGTATGCAGCTCGGTGCTGCCGGCAATGGAGGGCTGAACGCTTGCGCCGACAAGGACGTTGTCTTTTTTGTCGGTATTTTTCAGGTTGACAAACACACCGCCGGCACTCTGGCCTTCAACGGTGGGGCGTGCATAGGCTGCGCCGGTTTGGATGCCTTTGGCCATAGCCATTTGGCAGAGCAGGGCTGCGCTGAGCGCCAAAGCGATTTTCTTCATGATTGCTTCCTTTGTCTTGATGGAAAAATGCCCGAACCGCCCGAAAGGCCGCGGGCCTGGCGCACCGGCTGCGGGTTTGCCGGCTAGAGCAAACTGTCGGTGCGCGGCTGATTATAAGTTATTCCGTAACACCGTGCTTGACCAAAATCAAACCGCCCTGCCCCTTTCGATAATTTTCAGGCTGCCTGCGCCGCAATTTGGCGCGCAGGCAGCCTGAAAGGTTTAGCGGCGGATGCAACACTTTTGCCGCGTTAGCCGGCCAGCGCCAGGCTGGTGGCGACAAATTCCTGCTGTTTGGCCAATGCCTTGCCGCTGTCGATGGCTTCGCGCGCCATTTCTACGCCGTCTTTCAGGCTGCCGGCGCGGTTGCCGGCATACAGGCAGGCGGCGGCGTTGAGCAGCACGATGTCGCGGGCGGCGCCCTTTGCTTCGCCGGCGAGCACGGCGTTCATCAGCGCGAGCGACTGGGCGGCGTTTTCCACCGTCAGGCCGTCCAAATCGGGATAAACGCTTATGCCGAAATCTTCGGGGTGGACGTCGTACTCGCGCACGCTGCCCTGATAAAGCTCGGCGATGCGCGTGCTGCCGCACACGGTGATTTCGTCCAAACCGTCGCTGCCGTGCACCACCAAAACGTGCTGCGATCCGAGCTGCTGCAGCACGCGCGACAGGATGCCGCACAAGTCGATATGAAACACGCCCAACAGCTGGTTGGCGGCGCCGGCGGGATTGGTCAGCGGGCCGAGAATATTAAACATAGTCCGCACGCCCAGCGCTTTGCGCACCGGCGCAACGTAGCGCATGGCGCTGTGGTGGTTTTGCGCGAACATAAAACCGATGCCGCAGCGCTCGATGCTTTGCGCCACCTGTTCGGGGCTGAGCGTCATCGGCACGCCGAGCCGCTCGAGCACGTCGGCGGCGCCGCTGGACGACGACACCGAGCGGCTGCCGTGTTTGGCCACCTGCGCGCCGGCGGCAGCGGCAACAAACATCGCGGTGCTGGAAATATTGAAGGTGCGCGCGCCGTCGCCGCCGGTGCCGACGATATCGACCAGATCGCTGCCGTCGCGCACCGGCACTTTGGCGGAAAACTCGCGCATCACGCCGGCGGCGGCGGCGATTTCGGATACGGTTTCCACTTTAATGCGCAGGCCGACCAATATCGCGGCAATCTGCTCGGGCAGCACCTGGCCGCTCATAATCTGGCGCATCAGATCGGCCATTTCGTCGTGGAACAGCTCGTTGTTGTCGATCAGGCGGGCTATCGCCTGCTGCGGGGTAATCATGGGCTTCCTTTCGTGCGGAACGGGTTTGGTTTTTCAGGCTGCTTGTTTTTCAGGCTGCCTTTATTGGGAAACAGGCAGCCTGAAAACGGATCGGGGCTATTTTTTCGGTTTTTCCGGCCGCACCCAGCCTTCGATAACGGTTTGGCGGGTGCGGGCGACGGTGAGTTTGTCGGCAGGGCAGTTGCGGGTGATGGTGCTGCCGGCGCCGGTGGTGGCGCGGCTGCCGACCGTTACCGGCGCCACCAGCATGGTGCCGGAGCCGATGCGCACTTCGTCGCCGATTATGGTGCGGTGTTTGTTCACGCCGTCGTAGTTGCAGGTGATGGTGCCGGCGCCGATATTGCTGCCGCGACCGATTTCGGCGTCGCCGATATAGGTCAGGTGGTTGGCCTTGCTGCCGTGCCCAACCGTGCTGTTTTTCACTTCGACGAAATTGCCGATGTGCGCTTCGTCGCCGATGTCTGCCTGCGGGCGCAGGCGGGCGTAGGGGCCGATGCGGGCGTCGCGGCCGATGCGGCAGTTTTCCAGATGCGAAAACGGCTCGATCACGCTGCCGGCGCCGATGACGGCGTTTTTGATCACGCAGTTGGCGCCGACGATCACACCGTCGCCCAATTCGTTGTCGCCTTCGAGCAGCACATTAACGTCGATTTCCACGTCCTGCCCGTGTTTCAGGCTGCCGCGCAAATCAAAGCGCTCGGGATCGCGCAGGGTCAGGCCGGCTTTGAGCAGCGCTTGGGCCTGATTGCGCTGAAAAATGCGCTCCAGCGCGGCCAGCTGCTGTTTGTTGTTTACGCCCGCCGCCAGATAAGACGCGGCCACCTGTACCGGATGCACGGCGACGCCCTGGGCATTGGCCAGCGCAATCAGGTCGGTCAGGTAATACTCGCCTTGGGCGTTGTTGCTGTTGAGCTGCGCCAGCCAGCCTGAAAGATGGCGGTTGGGCAGCACCAGAATGCCGGTATTGGTTTCGGTGATGGCCTTTTGCGCGGCATCGGCGTCTTTTTCTTCAACAATCGCCACCACGCGCCCGTCTTGGCGGACGATGCGGCCGTAGCCGGTGGGATCGGCCAGCACATCGGTGAGCAGGCCGACCTCGTCGCCGGCGGCATCGAGCAGGGTTTGCAGGGTGGCGGCGTCAATCAGCGGCACGTCGCCGTACAGCACCAGCGTGCGGCTGTCGGCGGGTAGCTGCGGCAGCGCGGTTTTCAGCGCGTGGCCGGTACCCAGCTGCTCGGTCTGCTCCACCCATGCCACGTCGCGCCGCACCGTGTCGCGCACCGCGTCTTTGCCGTGGCCGATTACCACGCTAATGTGCTGCGGCCGCAGCGACAGCGCGGTGTCGATCACGCGCTCGAGCATGGTTTGGCCGCCGATGCGGTGCAGCACTTTGGGCAGCGCGGAATACATGCGCGTGCCTTTGCCGGCGGCAAGGATAACGATGGAAAGCGGGGCGGACATGGCAAATCTTTCTCTATATAGAAGACGGATAAAAGGGAAAACGGGTTGGCGCGGAGCGGGCGTTTTTCAGGCTGCCGGCAGACAAGGCAGCCTGAAAAATACCGCCCGCCCCGATTCAGGCAGCCTGAAAGGCATTCAGCCGGCAAAATCAAACTGCGGCAGAAACAGCTCGCTAATCTGCAGCGGACTGCCTTCCAGCAGCAGCATGGAGCGGCGGGCATAAAGCCCGCCTTCGTCGCGCCGCCATTGCAGGCTCTGGCGACGGGTGCGGCGGGCAAACAGCCACGGGCCGATGGGTTCGTCGCCCAGCTCGGTCAGGCCGGCGGCGGCACCGCGGGCGCCGGACTCGGGCAGCAGGGTTTGGGCAAACACCCACGGCACGCCGTCGCCAAACAGCATCACTTCGCGCAGCCAAACACGCTCAGACGCCGCAGCCGCAACGCCGCCGGCTTTTGCCGTTTCCAGCCCCGGTAAACCCGCGGTATCGGTTTTAGCTTCGCAGAAACTCGCTTCGTTCGTTTTCAGGCTGCCTGAAAACCAGCCCTGGCGCACGATACGCACTTTCAGGCTGCCGCAGCGGCCGCGCAGTTTTTCGGTGAGCGAACCCTGATGCAGCAGCCAAGCCGCGGCGGCGGCAGGCAGTTCTTCACCGCTGCCGCGCCAGCCGCCGCCCGCCAAAGCCTGCCGCCAAGCGGGATAGTGTTCTTGAAAAGACATCGGCGGTTTACTTCTGGCCTTCTTCGTCTTCGCCGACTTCTTTTTCCGGCAAAATGGCGTGCTGCACCGGCCGCGCGGAGTGGTAGTGGGTGTTTTGTGAAGCGGCGCCTTCGGTGTAGTAGATGCCGGTGCCGGTGGGGTATTTCTGGCGCAGGCGGGTCTGGCCGGCCTGGTTCTGGTAGGTTTCCCAAGTGCAGCCGCCCAGTGCGGCCAGCGCCAGCAGGGCAATGATTCGGGTGCGCATCGCGTGTCCTTTGCGGAAAAAATATCAAGGGCGGCATTCTAATGTTTTTCAGGCAGCCTGAAAACGAACGAAGTGAGTTTCTGCGAAGCTAAAACATCCGCCGCACCCGCCGCCCCCTTAACGCTTCCTTAACCCAAGCTTGCACAAGCAAACCGTTTTGCCTATCATCCCGTCTTTCACTTTGCCGTTTTAGGAAACCGCCATGCAGAAATTTGTCCGCCGCACGCTGTGCGCCGCCGCTCTCTTTGCCGCCGCCGCGGCTTCGGCGCATACCGAAGTCAAGCTCGCCGTTACCGGCTCTTACAGCCTGCCCGCCGAAGTGCTGGCAAAGTTTGAGAAAAACCACGATGCCAAGGTAACGGTAATCAAAATGGGCAGCGGCAACGAAATGGTCAACCGCCTGATCCTGACCCGCAGCAACAGCCCGCTGGCCGACGCGGTGTACGGACTGGACAACAGCACCGTTTATAAAGCCCACCATGCCGGCATTCTGGCCGACAAACAGCCTGCCGGCGCGCCGGTTACCGTGTCGCTGCCTTATGCGCTGGCGGTCAATTACGGCTTCGTTACCCTGAATTACGACAAAAAATGGTTTCAGGAAAAAGGCCTGCCGCTGCCGCAGAGTCTCGACGATTTGACCAAACCGGCCTACAAAAACCTGCTGGCGGTGCCCAATCCCGGCACTTCCAGCCCCGGATTGTCGTTTCTGCTGGCCAATATCGGCGGGCTGGGCGAGAAAAAAGCCTTTGAGTGGTGGGGCAAAATGCGCCAAAACGGCGTGAAAGCCACTAAAGGCTGGTCGGAAGCGTATTACACCGAGTTCACGCTCAACGGCGGCTCGCGGCCGCTGATGGTCGGCTATGCCACCAGCCCCGCTGCCGAGGTGTACTACAGCAAAGGCAAGCTGAAAACGCCGAATATGGGCAATCTGTTCCTGCCCGGCGGCGTTTACCTGCAGGTAGAAGGTGCTGCGGTGCTGAAAAACAGCAAACAGCCGGCGCTGGCTGCCAAACTGGTGCAGTATCTGCAAAGCCCCGAAGTGCAGCAGGCGGTGCCGACCAGCATGTGGATGTATCCGGCGGTGAAAGGCACGCCAGCCCATCCCGCGCTCGTCCACGCCGGCGTGCCCAAGTCGCATTTCGCCCCCAAAGGTCAGCGCATCGCCCAAAATCAGAAAAACTGGGTCAACCAATGGATACGCACGGTGGTGAAATAAACCCCGTTTCGCCGGATAAGCAAGCCGAAAAAGCAGCCTGAAAACCCCTTGGCGTTTTCAGGCTGCTTTGCCCTTGGCGGCGCGCCACATGGCGGCAAAATGACACGAAACCCGCCAATATCGGGCAAAACTGGCGGAAAAGTTTGACAATCGTTAGCAATTTCAAACATAATCCGCCCGTTTTTAACCGATTTACCCACCCGTCCCATCTCAAAAGGAAAAGACTATGAACGACAACAAAACCCTGCTGATTATTCTGTCCGTCATCATCCCGCCGTTGGCCGTTTACCTTGCCAGCGAAGGCAATGACAAACAGATTTTCCGCACCATCGTAGCGGTGGTGGGTACTTGTATTTTCTTCATTCCCTCCATTGTCTATGCGCTGGACATCGTGCTGGACTGGAAAGCCGTTTATCCGAAACTGGACGAGCTGGCGAAAAAATAAGCCCCGTGTTTTGCACCTTTGCATGAAAATACCCTGCCGAAAAACGGCAGGGTATTTTTACTTCTCAGGCTGCCTGCGGCTTTCAGGCAGCCTGAAAATTGTAGGTAGCCTTGGCGATATGGAGTATCTGTCGCATCCGCTATACAATGCGCGCTTTGGCAATTAAGGACAAGCCCATGGAAACCGCCCCCGCAACGCAACGCAAACCCCGCCTCGGCCTGATTTGGCAGATTGTTATCGGCCTGGTGGCCGGCGGCATCATCGGCCAGTTTGCCCACCATCTGCTCGACCAAGGCGGTGGCGCCGAACAAAAAGCACAAACGCTGATCGGCATTACCGGCATTTTCGGCAGCCTGTTTGTCGGCGCGCTCAAAGGCGTGGCACCGTTTTTGGTGTTTATTCTGGTAACCGCCGCCATCGCCAAAAACAACAGCGGCACCAAAACCAATATGCGGCCGATTCTGTTTCTCTACCTGCTGGGCACTTTCGGCGCTGCGCTGGTGGCGGTGGCGGCGGCCTTTGTCTTTCCCAGCACATTGACGCTGGCTGACAGCAGCGCCATCGACATCGCCCCGCCCAAGGGCATCGCCGAAGTGCTGCAGTCGCTGCTGCTGAAGCTGGTGGACAATCCTTTCCACGCGCTGACCGATGCCAACTACGTCGGCATCCTGCTGTGGGCGGTGCTGCTTGGCTTTGCCCTGCGCCGTGCTTCCGACGCCACATTGCAAGTGTTTGACGACCTTTCCCACGCCGTTTCCGCCATCGTGCGCTGGATTATCCGCCTTGCCCCCATCGGCATTTTCGGCCTGGTATCGGTAACCGCCGCCACCACCGGCTTTGGCGACATGATTAAAGAATACGGCCAGCTGCTGCTGGTGTTGGTGGGCTGCATGCTGTTTGTGGCGCTGGTAATGAACCCGCTGATCGTGTTCCTGAAAATCCGCCGCAACCCCTACCCACTGGTGCTACTGTGCCTGCGCGAAAGCGGCATTCCCGCATTCTTTACCCGCTCGTCTGCCGCCAATATTCCGGTCAATATGGCGCTGGCGAAAAAACTCAATCTGCACGAAGACACCTATTCGGTATCGATTCCGCTGGGCGCCACCATCAATATGGCCGGTGCGGCGATTACCATTACCGTGCTCGCGCTGGCGGCGGCGCATACCAAAGGCATCGTCGTCGATTTTCCCACCGCGCTGCTGCTGAGCCTGATCGCCACCGTCAGCGCCTGCGGCGCCTCCGGCGTGGCCGGCGGCTCGCTGCTGCTGGTGCCGCTGGCCTGCAGCCTGTTTAATATTTCCAACGACACCGCCATGCAGGTGGTGGCCGTCGGCTACATCATCGGCGTGATTCAGGATTCCTGCGAAACCGCGCTCAATTCCTCCACCGACGTGCTGTTTACCGCCGCCGCCGACATCGCCGAAACCCGCAGGCAGGCATCGGCACCGTCTTCGCCATCGTCCTAATCCGCACCACTCAAACGCCGTCCGATGATTTCGGGCGGCGTTTTTTGTCTGAAAAAGCAGCCTGAAAAACGGTTTTCCCGCTTTCAGGCTGCCTTTGCTTTCAAACCCGCAGATATTTTCAGGCTGCCTCGGTCAAATCCGCAGGCAGCCTGAAAACAATAAACGGCATCGGCCGACAGCAAACTACCCGCGCCGCCGTGCCGCCATAATCTTGCCGATGGCGCGGCGCTGCTCTTCCGGTATCACTTCGCGGCCGAGATCAAACAACGGCTCTTCAATCGCAATATGCCGGTCGTAACCGCCGGTAAAGTCAGTCAATACCGCATCATCCAGCCCGCTGCGGCTGCCCTCGACCACCGCCAGCAGCTGGTTCTGTAAGGCTGTCCAGTTGCGGTGCAGCACAATGTGCTGGCGCTCCAGCTCCTCCACCTGCTCACGCGTCTCAGGCGCATAACGCAGCAGCGTGGGGAAAAAGTCCTGTTCCTCATCATCATGGTGCAGCGGCGCGGCCTGGTTGAAATAAGTGCGTATCTGCGTAACCGCCTGGCGCACGGCATCGTTGCAGCCGTGTTCGGCCAGATAGTCGGGCAGCATCTGCAGCTGCCCGCAAAAACGCTTGACCTTGCCGTGGCAGGCGTAAAGCATGTCGATGGGTTCGTCCCACGTGGCGGCTTTCTGTGTGCCGAGATTCAGCATATCTGTTTCCTAAAAATTAAATTCTGACGTTACAAGGTTAAATGAAATTAAATTACAACAAAATACCCGCACCAATACGAAAAATAACCGGCATTCGGACAATTTTGCAAACATCCCTCAAACAGCCGGAGCGTTCACAAACTCTCACAAATAAAATTTTACAAAAAATCCTTTTGCCCGTAAGCAAATGTAGTAGAATTATCCACGCAAAACCAAAATACTACAAAACCTTAATAATTTCTTAAATTTGGTATGGTTTTTGCTTGATTTTATCCTTAATCCAAGCATCCACTTAACCCAAGCCAATAAAGCAAAGTTTAAAACTTCAAGGAGTATAAAATGAAAACCGGACGGAAGCCCAGAGCAACTTCCTTGCGAATCAAGCCCATCTGCCAGGCGGTATTGGCGGCAGCAATGACCGTCGGCAGCGTATCCCAAGTTTACGGTATCGTAATTTCTGAAGATTTTACCCAGCCTAATACCACGCAGAAATGGCTGAGACCAACTCCGGGCGGCGGCCGTTGGGCAGTTCATGCCCCGCTCGCAGGCGGAACCCCCAACACTGACAACACAGCCTGCTTAACGGCTACTGGTAGCTCACCGGGATCAAACTCTCTCCCGCATTGCTCTGGAACCAGCGACGCACCTGGCAAAGGAGCGCTTCGCCTTACTCCTGCAAGACAACAAAAAGTTGGCGGCATCGTATCTGATTTTTCCTTTCCCACCAACGACGGTGTGGATATTACCTTTACCACCTATACTTGGGGCGGTAATGGTGCCGACGGTATGACCTTCTTTCTCTCGGATGCTGACCGCCCCCCGACACTGGGCGCTAGTGGTGGCTCCATCGGTTACTCCTGCTCGCAAACCAACCCGATTTTCAGCGGTGTGGATGGTGGCTATATGGCCATCGGCATTGACGAATGGGGCAACTTTGTTAACAAGGGTGACAATACCAATAGCGGTTTGGGTTGGATTCCCAATACCATCGGCATCCGCGGCAAAGGCAGTCTCAATTTTGATTACTTTGCCAACCCCAATCGCTTTTTGGCCGAATACTGGAAAAAAAGAGGTTGGGGAAGTGTATCACCTTCTGCAGAACGATCTTGGAAACAAGCTTGGCAGGATAATGATGCCGGATACGATATGCTGCGCAATGTCTGCAAAAACGGAGAGCTTACACTTAAGCGGGAATGGACTGGCAACAATACGGCAGTTAAGCTTTCGTCTGCACTTCCCGAAACCGATCCCAACCACTTAAGCAACTACAAATACATTACCCATAAAACCCTTAGATTCCCATTAGATACCAAAGGTGTGCGCAGCAGGGATCAGGCGATACCCATGCTCTACCGTATCCGCATTACCAAGGACGGTAAGGCCAATGTTTGGTACAGCCGCAATGCTGGAACCTATCAGCCGGTTTTGCTTGATTACGATGTAGTGAAAAACAACGGTACACTGCCCGCCCAATTCCGCTTCGGCTTTATGGGTGCAACCGGTGGTGCCTACAACAACCATGAAGTAACCTGCTTTAAAGCGGCACCAGCCACCTTATCCGACGGCAATGCCGAAGTAAACACTCCGGATTCGAAAATCGTATCCGAATCACAAGTTTACCTAACTTTCTATAACTCTTTCAACTGGACCGGCAGCGTAGTTGCACAAAACATCGTTAAAACCCCGGATGGTAAATATCATGTGGACAGCAAAGTCAACTGGGATGCCGGTTGCGGCCTGACTGGCGGTAAATGCGAACGCAGGGAAAACAGAACATTTACCGCGCAACAAGGCAGAAAACTCTTTACCTCCAGCAATAATTCCGGCGTAAACCTGACATGGGAGAACCTGTCTGCCCAACAGCAAAGCAGCCTGAAAGGTAGTGGAGACGATACGCTCGGACAACAACGTCTGGCCTATCTGAAAGGCGACCGCTCCCAAGAGGCCGTAAACGTTGGCGTAGGCTTGTTCCGTCCGCGTAAAAGCGTACTGGGCGACATCATCAATTCCAGCCCGGTTTGGGTAGGCTACCCTGCAACCCAAAATTATCTGAAAGGAGAATGGAAAGACGCCCGCAATCCTGCTGCGGCCATGCCCGAACGCACCGGCCAGTCTTACCAAGACTACGCAACAGCCAACGCCCGCCGCCTGAACGTTGTGTATGCCGGTTCCAATGATGGCTTCCTGCACGGTTTTGCTGCCGGCTCTTACTCCGCACCCAAGCAGTTTGACAATACTGACAACACCGGTAAGGAAGTCTTTGCCTATATGCCCGGAGCCGTATTGTCCCGTATGCACAATCCCGGCAAACCCGCCTTAGATTTCTTTAACGAACGCTACGCCCACAACTTCTACAATGATGCGGCGGTAGGAACCGGCGACGTATTCTATAACGGTCAATGGCACACTTGGATCATGGGTGGCTTAGGTGCTGGCGGCAATACTGTGTATGCTTTGGACGTTACCAAGCCGGATACCTTTAGCGAACAAAACGTTGTTGGCGAATGGTCTTTTGACGCCAATGATCCTATTTGGAGAAACCTGGGCAATACCTACGGCACGCCCGTATTCGGCCGTTTCCACGACGGTAACTGGGGCGCCGTATTCGGTAACGGCTGGTGTTCAACTACCGATGCTGCCAACGGCAACTGCACCGCAAGCGGAGGGCCTGCCGGTATTTATGTGATGTCGATCGACCAGGCAAGCGGCAGACCCTCGTTCCGCTTCATCAGCACCGGAGAGAGCGGCACACCCAACGATCCCAACGGCATTGCCCATGTTACCCCCGTTGATTTGGACGGCGACCGTATCTACGACTATGCCTATGCCGGCGACCTGAAAGGCAATGTGTGGCGCTTCGACCTGACCGATACCCAAGGTTCTTCTTGGGCAACGAAGCAACCGCAGAAAATCTTCACTACGCAATCAGGCCAGCCGATTTCCACCAAAATCGTAGTTTCCCGTGCGGAAAAAGGCAATCGTGGTGACGTACTGCTCAACTTTGGTACCGGTTTGCGTAAAGTTGGCTATACCGATGAAGCAACTACCTATGCCACAGGCACGCAAAGCATCTACGGCTTGCGCGACAGACAGGCAGCCGCTTTCCCGAACGGTGGCGGCACTACTGCTGCACAAATTAACGGCCGTACCAGATTGCAGCAACATAGGGTAACCGATAGATCCAAAGGCACGCTGAGCAACGACAAAGTCAATTGGACCAATTACGACGGTTGGTATATGGATTTGGAAACCGTTAATCTTGGCCTGGATGACAAAGGCAAGCCCAACATCCAGTATGAGCAAGTTATTTACAATCCCTATTTGGATCAGGGTAAATACTTTATCGTAAATACCTTTATTAACGGTAGCAGCCCGATTTTGACCTGTACCGAAACACAAGTTACCGGTTATACCTATCCGTTTGAGACTACTACAGGTTCCGTGGTTCGCGGTTTCTTCGATAAGAATACCGAAAATACAACCAAACGTTCTCAATATAACGCGATTGGTTCACCGCAACTGCTTAGAACCGTTGACGGGAAAATTTGGCTGCTGTCCAAAGACTCCGGCGGTAATGTCCGCCTGGATGAAGTATTCCTTCCTTCAGAACTGGGCACTTACAAAATCCGTCGACTTTCTTGGCGTGAAATCTATTAATTTAGATTGATAAAAGGCCGGACTGACAAACAGTCCGGCCTTTTCTTTTGGCACAATTTATCTTTGGATTCCCCGAGCATTCCCATCCCAACAAACCGCTGCTTGGCGATATAATCGTGCCCTGCCTTTTGCTAAGGCAGCAAGCAGTTTTTCGCCATAAAACCTAGCTATTCAGGCAGCCTGAAAATATTTTGCAGACGCCGCATAAAGCCCTGCGGCGTGTGCAAAGTATTTTTATCTTTTGGAATTTTACCATGTCCTTCGAAACCATACCCCTGCCCAAAGACATCGTCCGTCCGCCGGAAACTGTGCTGGTAAACATCACGCCGCAGGAAACGCGCGTGGCGCTTTTGGAAGAAAACGACATCTGCGAGCTGCACATCGAGCGCAACAGCGGTTACGGTCTGGTCGGCAATATTTATTTAGGCGTTGTCCGCCGCGTGCTGCCGGGGATGCAGAGCGCGTTTATCGACATCGGACTGGAGCGTGCGGCCTTTTTGCACATTATGGATTTGCTCGAACAGCGCCAGAATCCGGCCGCCGACCAACGCATCGAACAGATGCTGTTTGAAGGGCAGACTATTCTGGTGCAGGTCATCAAAGATCCCATCAACAGCAAAGGCGCGCGCCTGTCCACGCAGATTTCGCTGGCGGGGCGCTTTTTGGTGCATCTGCCGCAAGACGAGCACATCGGCGTTTCCCAGCGTATCGACAACGAGAACGAACGCAACAGCCTGCGCGAGCGGCTCGACCGCCTGCTGCCAGCCGATTCCTGCCACGGCTACATCATCCGCACCAGCGCCGAAACCGCCAGCGATGCCGAACTGCAGGCTGACATCGACTATCTGACCAAAGTCTGGAGCGACATCCGCAGCAAATCGAAAACCAATCCGCCCGAAAGCCTGCTCTACCGCGACCTGCCGCTCAGCCTGCGCGTGCTGCGCGATATGTTCAACGACAACACTCGCGCCATCTACGTCGATTCGCGCAGCAATTACGACTGCATGGCCGATTTCTGCCGTCAATACGTCCAGGGCGCCACCTCCAAACTGCAATTATTTACCGGCGAGCGGCCGCTGTTTGAAACCTACGGCGTCGAAGCCGAGATCAACCGCTCGCTGCAGCCGCGCGTCAATCTCAATTTCGGCAGCTATCTGATTATCGAAGCCACCGAAGCGATGACCACCATAGACGTCAATACCGGCGGCTTCGTCGGCGCGCGCAATTTCGACGAAACCGTGTTCAAAACCAATCTCGAAGCCTGCCACTCCATCGCTCGCGAGCTGCGTCTACGCAATCTCGGCGGCATCATCATCATCGACTTCATCGACATGAACCAGCCTGAGCACCGTGAAGCCGTGCTGCAAGAGCTGGCCAAAGCACTCAGTTTCGACCGCACCCGCGTTACCCTCAACGGCTTCACCAGCCTCGGCCTGGTCGAACTCACCCGCAAGCGCACCCGCGAAAACCTCAACCATGTGCTGTGCGAAGCCTGCCCCGTCTGCCAGGGACGCGGCCACTTAAAAACCGCGCAGACCGTGTGTTACGAAATCCAGCGCGAAATCGTCCGCGAAAGCCGCCGCTTCGACATGAAAGAATTCCGCATCATCGCCTCCTCCGAAGTTATCGACCTGTTTTTAGACGAAGAATCGCAGTCGCTTGCCATGCTGATCGACTTTATCGGCAAACCGATATCCCTGTCCGTCGAAGGCAGCTATTCGCAGGAACAATACGACATCGTCCTTATCTGAACCGTTTTCAGGCTGTCTGAAACACCCGCAACTTAAGGCAGCCTGAAAACCAAACGGCAAAGGCAGAGCAAACGTGAACCAAATTCCCCTGGACTTCGGCATCCCCGCCGCCTACCCCGAATTCGACAAATTCCTCGGCCGCGCCAATGCCGAACTGATCCACACCCTGCGCCAAAAGCACGAACCCTTCGTTTACATCTGGGGGCCGCCCGGCTGCGGCAAAAGCCACATTCTCCAAGCCTGGAGCGGACAAGCCGCCGCCGACGGCAGCACCGCCCGCTACAGCGACGACGGCAACCTCAGCCCCGACGACGAAGCCGACGCGCTGGCGGTGGACAACGTCCAAACCCTCACCCCCGCCGCCCAAGCCGCCCTGTTCGACATTTTCAACCACATGCGCAACAGCGGCCGCGGCCGCCTGCTGCTCGCCGCCGACGTCCCGCCCGCCGCCCTGCCCCTGCGCGAAGACTTGCGCACCCGCATGGGCTACTGCCTGGTTTACGAAGTCAAACCGCTGGGCAGCGGCGAAAAAATCGCCGCCCTCACCCACATGGCCGCCGCCCGCAGCCTGAAAATCGACCCGCAGATTTTCCACTACCTGCTCGACCACTGGCACCGCGACATGGACAGCCTCGTCGCCATGTTCAATGATCTGGCCGACTACTCCATCATCCTCAAACGCCCCATCACCCTGCCCCTGCTGCGCCAGCTTTTGAAACAGCAGGAGCACGGCCCGGAATCCCAAACATAAAAAAACGCCTTCCGAAGCATCAGCGCCGAAAGACGTTTTTCAGGCAGCCTGAAAGCCGCCCCGGCGCAAACCGCGCCCGCAAAAAAAAGGTGTGGAGTTATCGTCCACACCAAAACACACACACATCAAGAGGAAACCTTGAACAGATGGATTACATCTATCAATCAAATGCTGCCTGCATCTGAATTGATAGCCATTATAAGCGGGCGGGCGGAAACAGCTTTGATACAAGTCAATCTTTGCCGCAGATTCGGTATTTTCCCGGCAAAACAATCATAAGCGATTGTTTCAAAAAGGTTCAAAATCGAGACACTACTCAAAAAAACTGCGGCATGACTGGCGCAGGCAAAGCTGCTACACTTCCCGCCGCTGCCAAAAGGCGGCATTTGCCGTTTTTTCAGGCTGCTTTTCGGCCTGCGGCAAGCGGCCGACAACCTGTCCGCCGTCACACAAACCATAAGGAACCACCATGCTTTTGGGCGTCAATATCGACCACGTCGCCACCCTGCGCAATGCGCGCGGCACCAGCTATCCCAGCCCGCTGGAAGCCGCGCTGACCGCCGAAACCCACGGCGCCGACCTGATTACCCTGCATCTGCGCGAAGACCGCCGCCACATTAAAGACGACGACGTCGCCGCCATCCGCCGCGCGGTCAAAACCCGCATCAATCTGGAAATGGCGATGACCGAAGAAATGCTGGCCCACGCACTGTCGGTACGGCCGGATGACGTGTGCATCGTACCGGAGAAGCGCGAAGAAGTTACTACCGAAGGCGGTTTGGACGTATTGGCGCAGCTCGAGAAAGTCGCCCGTTTTACCGGCGAATTGCACGCCGCCGGCATCCGCGTGTCGCTGTTTATCGGTGCCGACCAAGAGCAGATTCAGGCTGCTTTTGATGCCGGCGCCCGCGTAATCGAGCTGCACACCGGCGCCTATGCCGATGCGCCGAGCCACCGCGAGCGCGGGCAGGAGCTCGAGCGCATCCGCCGTGCCGCCGAGTTTGCCGCATCGCTGGGAATGACGGTTAATGCCGGCCACGGGCTGACCATCCACAATGTCGCCCCCATCGCCCGCATCCCGGAAATCGTCGAACTCAATATCGGCCATTCCCTGATCAGCCAGGCGGTATTTATCGGCCTGCCCGCAGCCATCGCCCAAATGAAGGAAGCCATTTTCCGCGCCCGCAGCCAAATCGCGCGCTAAAGGCTTTCAGGCAGCCTGAAAACAAAAAAGACAAGGAGAAACCATGATTTACGGCATTGGCACCGACATTCTCGCCATCAAGCGGGTGGAAGCGCTGTATAAAAAATACGGCGCCGCGCTGCCCGAGCGCATTCTCACGCTGGTGGAAAAGGAAGACATCAAACTTGCCGCCGATCCCGTGCGCTTTTTGGCAAAACGCTTTGCCGCCAAAGAAGCCTTTTCCAAAGCCGTCGGCACCGGCCTGCGCGCGCCGGTGAGCCTGCAGCAGATCGGCATCGGCCACAACTCTTTGGGCAAGCCCGAATTTTTCTGCGAAGCGCCGCTGCGCGAATGGCTGGCCGCACAAGGCATCAGCCGCGTCCATCTGAGTTTGAGCGACGAAGCCGACTATATAGCCGCCTTCGCGCTGGCCGAAGCAGCCTGAAAAACGAATCCGCCGCCTTTCAGGCTGCCGATGCCGCTGCAGGCAGCCTGAAAGCCCGAAGCAGCCTGAAAACCCGTTTCACCACACACAAACCCGCCCGCTACCATGTCCCTACATTTTGATATTACCGCCGTTACCCCCTTCCGCCAAAACTGCACCCTGCTGTGGGACGACGAAAGCCGCGAAGCCGTACTCACCGACGTCGGCGGCGACGTGCCGCAGCTTTTAGAAGAAATCGACCGCCGCGACCTGACGCTCAAAGCCGTGTGGCTCACCCACGGCCATCTCGACCACGCCGCCGGCGCCGACGAACTGATGCGCCTGCGGCCGGTGCCGGTACTCGGCCCGCATGCCGACGACCGCTTTTTGCTCGAACAACTGCCCGTCATCACCCGCGAATACGGCTTTCCGGTATCGCCCGCTTTCGAGCCGCAGCAATGGCTGGCGGAAAACGACTGCCTGAGCGTCGGCCGCTACCGTTTCCAAGTGCTGCACATCCCCGGCCACACCCCCGGCCACGTTGTGTTTTACTGCGCCGAAGCCGGCCTGCTGGTGGCCGGCGACGTACTGTTTTACGAAACCGTCGGCCGCACCGATTTTCCGCGCAGCAACCACGGCGATTTAATCCGCAACATCAGCGAAAAACTGCTCACGCTGCCTGAAGACACCACCGTCATCCCCGGCCACGGCCGCATGACCACCGTCGGCCACGAAAAACGGCACAACCCGTTTTTGCGCTAAACCGGCGCTGCGGCATTTATCCGCCGCCGCCATTGATATTTCCGCATTTCACCCATACAAAGCGCAACACGCCGCCGCAGGTAGCCTGAAAACACCACAGCCCACGGAACCCAGCCGATGATAGGCATACTGATCATTACCCACGAAACCCTTGGCGCCGCTCACCAAAGTCTGGCGCGCCATTTTTTCCCCGACGCCGGTTTCGAGCATCTGCGCATCATCGGCGTGGACAGCTGCGAAGACCACGCCGACATCATAGGCCGCGCCCACACCCTGCTTGCCGAACTCGACAGCGGCCACGGCGTGCTGATTCTCACCGATATTTTCGGCGCCACCCCCTGCAACGCCGCCATGAAGCTGGTCGAACCCGGCCGCAGCGTCATCCTGACCGGCCTCAACGCCCCGATGCTGGTCAAAACCCTGCAGCACGCCCGCGACGAAACCCGTCTCGAACATCTGGCGCAAAGCGCCCGCGATGCCGCCGTCAAAGGCATTATGCTGTTCGACCAAGCCCTGTAAACCCGCCTTTTCCGCCTTTCAGGCAGCCTGAAACCCCGCTACGGAGACCCCGATGACGCCGCACCTGCAATACATCCGCAACCTGTGCCGCCAAGCGCAAAATTTTTGGGACGACTGGCAGCGCCAGCCGCCTGCCGCCGATGCCGACCCGCAGACCATCGCAGATTTCGGCAACCGCCTGCTCGATACGCACTGCCCCGACGTCCATCTGGAATTTGACGGCAGCGGCGCTTCAGGCTGCCTGATTTTCACCGCCGACGGCGCAACCGCCAACTTCCCGCTGGTGCAGCTTTTGGCCGACCACGCCCCCGCCGGCCTGCCTTGGCCGGTGCACGCCTTCCGCCAGCCGTCCGCCGGCTTCGCCATCGAAATGAACGGCCTGCGCCTTGATCCCGCCCAAGTTTCCGCCGCCATCGGCCTGTGGCACGAACACCCCGCGCTGATACTCGGCCTGCCCGCGCTGCCCGCCGAGCAGCAGGAAAACGCCCAACGCGCCGCGCTGATTCTGCTCGACCACATCATCGGCGAATGGGCGGCAGCGGTCAAAATCGGCGCCGTCGATTTCTGCAACGGGCAGCCTGAAGACGCCTTCCCGCTTACCGAGCTGCCCCAACAGCTCGACAAGCTGTGGCAGACGCTCGGCCGCGACGGCCGCTATCCCGAAGCCGAATGGCAGTACACCACCTACCAATGCGACCAGGAAAGCGGCCGCAGCCTGCTGATCCGCAACGAATCCGCCGCCCCGCTGGTCGGCCGCGCCGATATGCCGTGGTTTGTTTCCGTGTCCTGCCGGCTCGAAGGCGGCGACACGCTGGAACAGGCCTACGCCCTGCAGGATGCCTTTGAAGATGCCGCCGCGAAAAACCACGAAGGCATCGCCACCCTCAGCGTCAGCAATCTCGGCGCCGGCCGCCGCACCGTATATGCCGCCACCGCCAACCCGCTGGCGCTGGCCGAAGCCGCCGAAGAACTGTGCCGCCGCTACGCCGCCCTCGGCGCCGAAGCCGTCTGCGAATACGATCCCGCCTGGGAGCACTACCGCATCGGTTAACATCCTTTCAGGCTGCTTTTGCACCAAAGCAGCCTGAAAAACACCCGCCCCGTTTCCCACCACTGCATCACATCAAAGGAAGAACCATGGATACGCTCGAACTGCTCACCACCCGCCGTTCCACCAAATCGCTCACCGCCCCCGCCCCCGACGAGCTGCAGCTCGAAACCATGCTCCAGGCCGCCAGCCAGGTACCCGACCACGGCAACCTTACTCCGTGGCGCTTTATCGTGATCAACAGCGAAAAAGGCAAAACCCGCCTGCACCAAGCCCTGCTCAAAGCGGTGGACGAGCTCAATCTCGGCGAAGACACCCGCGCCAAAACCCACAAAGTCATCAACCTCGCGCCGATGATTATCGCCGTGATCGCCAGCCCCAAAAGCGGCAAACCCGAATGGGAGCAGCAAATGAGCGCCGCCTGCTCCGCCTACGCCCTGCAGCTTGCCGCTCAGGCGCAAGGCTTCGACAGCATCTGGATCACCGGCCTGTGGGTCGGCACCGAGCAGGTGCGCGCCGCCTTTAACTGCGGCGAAAAAGAAAAAATCCTCGGCTTCATTATGGTCGGCACCGCCGAAAACGCCTGCCACAACGGCGCCAAAAACACCGACAGCACCGCCTTTACCGAAATCTGGTAAGCCGCGTTTTCCACTTTCAGGCTGCTTTGCGCCCGACGCAGGCAGCCTGAAAACCAAAAGCAGCCTGAAAACCGTAATAAAGGTTTTCAGGCTGCTTTTTATGCGGATTTAAAACGGCAGTCCGACCGGTTTTTCAGGCTGCCTAGGCGCCGAAGTCGCCCCACAGCGTTTGCAGCGCGGATATGGCGGCCAGCGCGGCGGTTTCGGTGCGCAGAACGCGCGGGCCGAGCGTAAAGGCGGCAAAACCGCGCTCCCGCGCCAGCGCTTCTTCCTGCGGCGTCCACCCGCCCTCGGGGCCGACCATCAGCTGCAGGCGGCGGCTTTCAGGCTGCCTGAAAGACGACAGCGGCGCGGCCTGGTGCGGGCTGGCCAGCAGGCGCAGCGCGGTGCTGTCGGAGAGCGCATCGAGTGCGGCGGGCAAGTCCAGCAGCGGCAGCACCTGCGGCACGCGGTTGCGCCCGCACTGCTCGCAGGCGGAGACGGCAATTTCCTGCCAGCGCGCCTGGCGCTTGTCGGCGCGCTCGCCGGAAAGGCGCACCACCGAGCGGCCGCCGAGCACCGGCTGGATGGCAGCCACGCCGAGTTCAACGCTTTTTTGCAGGGTGAAATCCATGCGCTCGCCGGCAGAAACGGCCTGTATCAGGGTGATGTGCAGCGGGCTTTCGCGGTCGGTTTCAACCGGAGCATCGACGCGGCAGAGCGCGCTGCGCCGCCCGAGCGACAGCAATACCGCCGGCGCTTCGCGGCCGCTGCCGTCAAACAGGATCAGCGCGTCGCCGGCATTGAGCCGCAGCACTTGGATGTGGCGCACCACGCGCTCGGGCAGTTCGGCCTGGCTGCCGGCTGCCGGCAGCTTGGGGATATGGAAGCGGGGCATTTTAAATCGGGGGTGGAAAGTGATAATATCGCGGCCTGCATTTTAGCAAAGAGCGCCTATGGAACCCACCGCAAAATTAGAAGAGCTGGTTCGCGAAATCGCCTTCAGCGAAGTGATGCCGCTTTTTTTAAACGGGCAGAGCGAGCGCAAGGCCGACGGCAGCATGCTGTCGGAAGCGGACTTGGTTTCGCAGGCGGCGTTTTCCGAGCGGCTGCCTGAAATTGTCGATGCGCCGGTGTTGGGCGAAGAGATGACTTACGAGCAGCAGCTCTCGCTGTGGCGCGCGCATGCGCAAAGCGGGCTGTGGGTGGTCGATCCGATCGACGGCACCAATAATTTCGTCAACGGCCTGCCCCATTTTGCCCTGTCCGCCGCCCTGATCCGCGCCGGCCGCGCCGAATTGGGCGTGGTGTTCGACCCCTGCGCCGGCGAATGTTTTTCCGCCGCCCGCGGCCGCGGCTCGCATCTCAACGGCGTCAAACTGCCGCTGCGCCGCGTGAAAAAACGCCTGCACGAAGCGCTGGCGGGCATCGACGTCAAACGCCTGCGCAGCGGCCGGCTGGTCAGCAGCCTGAACAATTTCGCCCCTTTCGGCACCCTGCGCTGCCTGGGCAGCAGCACGCTTGATTGGTGCTATCTGGCCGCCGGCCGTTTCGACATCTATATGCACGGCGGCCAAAACCTGTGGGACTACGCCGCCGGTGCCTTGATTTTCGAAGAAGCCGGCGGCATCTACGCCACGCTCGAAGGCGACGACTTCTGGAGCGGCCGCCACGTTTTCCAGCGCTCGGTGGTTGCCGCCGGCCAGGAAGAGCTGTTTCAAAAATGGCTCGCCTGGGTGCGCGCCAACCAATAAACCCCGCCCTTGTTTCCACTTGCAGGCAGCCTTCAGGCTGCCTTGTTTTACGGTTTTTACTTTATGTTAGTCCTCGGCATCGAATCCTCCTGCGACGAAACCGGCGTCGCCCTTTACTGCAGCAAACGCGGCCTGATCGGCAACGCGCTGCACACCCAGATGGCCATGCACGCCGAATACGGCGGCGTGGTGCCCGAATTGGCCAGCCGCGACCACATCCGCCGGCTGGTGCCGCTTACCCAAGCCTGCCTGGCCGAAGCCGGCGCAGCTTACGGCGACATCGACGCCGTTGCCTACACCCAAGGCCCCGGCCTGGGCGGCGCCCTGCTCGCCGGCGCCTCCTACGCCAACGCGCTGGCCTTTGCTCTCGGCAAACCGGTGCTGCCGGTGCACCATCTCGAAGGCCACCTGCTCTCGCCGCTGCTGGCCGACGAACGCCCCGAGTTCCCTTTCGTCGCCCTGCTGGTTTCCGGCGGCCACACCCAATTTATGGCGGTGCGCGGCATCGGCGACTACACCCTGCTGGGCGAAAGCGTGGACGACGCCGCCGGCGAAGCTTTCGACAAAACCGCCAAACTGCTCGGCCTGCCCTACCCCGGCGGCGCCAAACTCTCCGAGCTGGCGCGGCTCGGCACGCCCGACGCCTTTTCCTTTCCCCGCCCGATGCTGCATTCGCACGACTTGCAGATGAGTTTTTCCGGACTCAAAACCGCCGTGCTCACCGCCGTGGAAAAAGCCCGCGCCGCGCACGGCGGCAGCCTGCCCAATTCCGTGCGCAACGACATCTGCCGCGCCTTTCAAGACGCCGTGTGCGACGTGCTGGTGCACAAAGCCCGCCGGGCGCTGCTGCAAACCGGCTACCGCACGCTGGTGGTGGCCGGCGGCGTCGGCGCCAACTGGAAACTGCGCGCCGAATTGGGCAGCCTGAAAGTCAAAACCGCGCCCAAAGCGCCGGCCGAAGCCGTGCGCACCTTTTTCCCGCCGCTGCCGCTGTGCACCGACAACGGCGCCATGATCGCCTTCGCCGGCGCCATGCGGCTGCAACACCAAGTCCAAGCCGCGCAGCCGGCCGCCGCCTTTAACGTCCGCCCGCGCTGGCCGCTGGACGAGCTGGTGCAAACGGCCTGAAAGCTGCCCGCGCAAAAAAAACGCAGCCGGTCGCAGCTGCGGATACAAACTTCAGGCTGCCCGCAGGCAGCCTGAAAACTTTACCAATACCACCACGGATAGCGCAGCGGGCTGTACCAGTCGTCGTAAAAATCGCGCGCCCTTTGCAGGCGGATTTGCGAAATGTGGTTTTGCCAGGCCATTTTGTAGCAGGCTTGGAACATCGGGTTCGACACCTTGTCCACATAACGCAGCCTGAACTGCTCGCGCTGCTTGGCATTGGCAAAGGGCGGCGGATTAAACTGCTCGGCCATCAGCTTGGCGGTTTCCTCGTCGCACTGGCTGGCCAATTCCACCTGCAGCGCCTGCTCCTGCCGCTTCTGCGCCGCCTTGCGCGCCGCCACCTGCTCCGGCGTGGCCGCGCACGCTCCCAATACCAGCGCTGCCGCCAGCGGCAGCCATATTTTCAGTTTTTCCATATCCGCGTCCTTATCGGTCAAAACCGGCGCGCCCGCCAGCGGGAAACGCTGTAAAAACAAGCCTAAAACGGTTGGAATCATACGCCCGCCGCCCCTGCCGCGCAAGGGCGCGGCAGCCGCTTTTTCGCGCCCTACCAAGGGCAGGGAGATAGCCGCCGCCTGTGGACAAACGGCCGCCGTTTCGTCCCCTCCCCTGCGCTTGCGCGGGGGAGGGTCAGGGTGGGGGTGGCAGTTCGCAGAACTGCGTTTGCCGATATCCCGCAAAAGTTTCTACAGCGGCCTGCGCCCCCACCCCAGCCCTCCCCCGCAAGCGGGAGAGGGAGCTAGGCACCTACCGTTTTCAGGCTGCTTTTACCGCCTTAAGCCGCGCAGCCGCAGCTGCCACCTGCCCCGCCGCCGCAACAGCCGCCCCGTGCCGCCAGTGCGGCGGCGATGTCGCTGCCGTCGGTTTCAGGCTGCCTTTCAGGCTGCCCCGATGCGCCGTATTGCAGCGGGTACAAATCCAGTTTGGCCATCAGCAGGCGGTCGCTGTCGGCTTCGGGGTTGTCGGTGGTCAGGAGTTTGTCGCCGTAGAAAATCGAGTTAGCGCCGGCAAGGAAACACATCGCCTGCATGGCTTCGGGCATGTCGCTGCGCCCGGCCGACAGGCGCACATAGCTTTGCGGCATGGTGATGCGGGCAACGGCGATGGTGCGCACGAATTCCGTCCAATCCAAATCTTCGGCGTCGGCCAGCGGCGTGCCTTCCACTTTGACCAACTGGTTGATCGGCACGCTTTCGGGCTGCGGGTCGAGATTGGCCAGGCTGGCGATGAGTCCGGCGCGCTCGGGGCGGCTTTCGTTCATGCCGACGATGCCGCCGCAGCAGATTTTCAAACCGGCTTTGCGCACTTTGCCCAGCGTGTCCATGCGGTCTTCGTGGCGGCGGGTGTGGATGATGTCGTTGTAGCGTTCGGGGTCGGTGTCGAGATTGTGGTTGTAATAGTCCAGCCCCGCGTCTTTGAAGTCTTCGGCCATGCCTTCTTCGAGCAGGCCGAAGGTGCCGCAGGTTTCCATGCCGATACCTTTAACGGCCTTGATAATGGCGGACACGGTTTCCACGTCTTTAGGCTTGGGCCCGCGCCAGGCGGCGCCCATACAGAAACGGCTGGCGCCGCGCGCTTTGGCGATGCGGGCTTTTTCCAGCACGGTTTGTACATCCAGCATCTGCGATTTTTCCAGGCCGGTGTTGTAGTGGGCGGACTGCGGGCAGTATTCGCAGTCTTCCGAGCAGCCGCCGGTTTTCACCGACACCAGCGTGGAGAGCTGGATTTCGCGCGGGTCGAAATGGCGGCGGTGCACTTGGGCAGCCTGAAAAACCAGCTCGAGAAAGGGCAGGTTGAACAGCGCTTCGACGTCGCACTTTTTCCAATACTGCGCGGTGGGATGGGGACGGGTTTCGAGACTGCGCCGCAGCGCAACGGGGGAGAGTTTGCTCATCGGTAGTTTCCTTATGGTTTGCGGCGTCACAATGTCGCCGACGGGCGGCCGCGGGTCGCAATGTCCCGTGCCGCCGGTTTGAAAAGCGCGCAGTATAGCGGTTTTGGCGGTGGCGGCGTATGGGATTTGGAAAACGGCGGCAACCTGAAAACCGAAGGCAGCCTGAAAACTCCGCCAAGCCCACCGGTAACGTCATTAGCTGCGCAAGTCCGCTACGCTACCCTCGCGCAGGCGGGAATCTTGGTGGCATCCCAGCAGCGGGTTGTTTTTTCAACCATTACCGCCTGCGCGGGGATAGCGTAGCGGACTGCGCAGCCAATAACGGTACTTTTGCAACGGCATTTCTTCTTTTCAGGCTGCTTTGGCATTTGCCCGTTTGTTTTGTCCCGCCCAAACAGCCGCCGTTTCGCGGCAGACGCGGACGGCGGCAGGTACAAACGCCTGCTTCCCAATCACAACCGGCTGCCGCGTAATTCCCTGCCCCGCGCTGGAGCGCCGTTTGTAGGTCGGGCATTTATGCCCGACAAGTTCCGTTCACAAAACGTCGGGCATCAATGCCCGACCTACTGCCGGAAACCAAAAGGCAGCCTGAAAAACCTATAATCCGCCTTTCCCGCTTTCAGGCTGCTTTTCCCGCTGATGAAACCGTTTTTCCAACTGATACGCCCCCGCACCCTGCCGCTGGCGGTCTCGGTAACGCTGGCCGGTACCGCGCTGGCCGCCCGCCACGGCGCGCTGCGTGCCGATGTGTTTGTGCTGGCGCTGGCCACCACCCTGCTGCTGCAAATCCTCTCCAATCTCGCCAACGACTACGGCGATGGCCTGCGCGGCACCGACCGCCTGCGCGCGCCCGATGCTCCGCCGCGCCTGTCCGCCGGCGGCGGCATCAGCCCGCAGCGCCTAAAACTCATGATGGCCGCCACCGCCACAGCCGCCGTGGTTTGCGGGCTGGCGCTGCTGTTTGCCGCCCTGCCCGGCCGCTTTGCGCGGCTGGTTTTCGCCGCCCTTGGCGTTTTGGCGCTTGCCGCCGCACTCGGCTACACCCTCGGCCACCGCGCCTACGGCTATCACGCCTTGGGCGAAGTCGCCGTCTGGCTCACCTTTGGTTTGCTCGGCATCGGCGGCCACTTTTACCTGCAGGCGCAGGTGTGGAATGCCGCTGTGCTGCTGCCCGCCTGCGGCAGCGGCCTGCTCGCCGCCGCCGTGCTGCACACCAACAATATCCGCGACATCCGCAGCGATCGCGCCGCCGGCAAACGCACGCTGGCCAACCTGCTGGGTTTTGCCGCTGCCAAACGGCTGCACACCGCGCTGGCCGGCGGCGGACTGCTGTGCTACGCCGCCTACGGCCTGCTCACCCCCGCCGCCCTAGGCTTTCTCGTCTGCCTGCCGCAGGCCGCCGGCCATCTCGCCCGCGTCCGCCGCGCCCCCGACTGCGCCGCCGCTGGCCGCGAACTCTCTGCCGCCGTTATCCTGCACACCCTGGCCACGCTTGGCCTGTCGGCCGGACTCTTTTGCGCGGCATGGGCGGGGTGGCAGGCAGCCTGAAAAGCCTATTTGAATTGCGAACAGCAAAAAGGCAGCCTGAAAGCCGGATAACGGTTTTCAGGCTGCCTTTGCTTTCAGCGGTCGCTTGGCTTGGCGGGGAACTCCGGCATGACAAGATTATCGGTTGTCTGATCCGAAAATCCGTCCTGGCCGCCCAATTGCCGTTTGTTACGGCAGCCCGCTTTTTTTATTGCTGTTTTTCTGCCTCAAATTCAACATAAACATCAACACCGCAAAAAATATCACGCTTGACAGAGCCGTTTTCAAAATATCGGTTTTTCCAAACAGCAGATAATCAACAAGAGAAAAAACAATGAAAAAAACCAACGTGGTTATTATTTGTAGAAATCAACAGCGTTGTTTACACTTTTCGGATTTCGGATGTAGACCCAACTGGCAGGTTTTGCCGCTTGTCAAGAATGCCGCAAGACACGGCGAAGCCGCATGGTTCTTGATAAGCGGCAAAACCTGCCAAATCATCATGCAGCCGAAAAACGAAAGCCGGGCAGCCTGAAAAAGTGTAAACAACGCGACCTTTTCCAACATCTCCCCCATCAGGCCGCAAGCGTTACTTGAGCCTGATGGGGGAAATGGTATCTACCCGCAAGAAACAGGCTTTCAGGCTGCCTGAACGTGTGGATTATCAGGCAGCCTGAAAGCCCATCAGCATTTGTGCCCCGGCCGATTGTTTGCGCCGATACACGGTGCTGCCGCCTACCGCTAGCCGTATAATTAAGGCATAACAAAAACACCCAAGAGAACACCATGCTGCCCCTTTCCCGTTTGTGGCAACTGATTCCGCCGACGCTGGCGGCGGTGCTGTGCATGTATCTGGCCGCGCTGCCGCCGCTGGCGCAAAACGGCATCAGCCCACTGACGCTGGCGATTGTGCTGGGCATGGCGCTGGGCAACACCGTAGCTGCGCCCTATCTGCCGCGCATTACTGAAGGCATTGCGTTTAGCAAGGGGCAGCTGCTGCGGCTGGGGATTGTGCTTTACGGTTTCAAAATCACTTGGGCGCAGCTGGCCTTTGCCGGCTGGCCGGCGCTGTTTGCCGATGTGGGCGTGGTGTGCGGCACTTTTGCGCTGGCGCTGTGGCTGGGGCGGCGGCTGGGCATCGATCGCGATACGGCGGCGCTGGTGGGCGCGGGCAGCGCGATTTGCGGCGCGGCGGCGGTGCTGGCCGCGCAGCCGGTGCTTAAAGCGAAAGAAGCGGATGTGGGCGTGGCGGTGGCGACGGTGGTGGTGTTCGGCACGCTGGCGATGTTTGTTTATCCGCTGCTGGCGGCGCTGCTGCTGCCGTCGGTGGCGGACGCCGACGCCTGCTTCGGCTGGGGCATCTACACCGGCGCCAGCGTACACGAAGTGGCGCAGGTGGCGGCGGCGGGCGCGGCGGTCAGCCCGCAGGTGGCCGATGTGGCAGTGATTACCAAAATGATCCGCGTGCTGCTGCTGGCGCCGTTTCTGCTGGCGCTGCCGTGGCTGATGCGCCGTTTCGGCGGCGGCGCGCCGGCGGCACAAAAAGGGGCGCCGGCGCTGCCGTGGTTTGCGCTCGGCTTTCTCGGCGCGGTGGCCGCCAACAGCCTGCTGCCGCTGCCCGATACCGTCCGCCACGCGCTGCTGACCGTCGATACTTTTCTGCTGACCGCCGCCATGTTCGCGCTCGGCCTGTGCACGCACTGGCAGAGCATCCGCCAGGCCGGCGTGCGCCCGCTGCTGCTGGCAGGCATGCTGGCGCTGTGGCTACTGCTGGGCGGCGGCACGCTATCGTATCTGGCGCTGCGGCTGTTTGCTTGAACAGGCAGCCTGAAAGGCTTTGCCCCATTCCTTGAAGCAAGTTGCATAGGTCGGATTCTCGAATCCGACAGCCGGCCGCAAGGGCGGCATTTGGGCGGGAACGGGAAATGTCGGATACAAGTATCCGACCTACGCGGCCGTATTTAAAGCGTTGGCACAAATATCTGTTGCGAGATAAAAATGGGCAAAAACATTTTCTTCAGCGTGGGACATCCGAATCAGGATTACGGCATTCTCGGAGAATACATTAACAGCAGCGCTTGGGAATGCATCGGGGAACTGCTGGATTGGGCGTTGCTGGCCAAACATCCCAAACTTCATGAAATGATTAAAGGAGAATCTTACTTACTGGGGTTTTATTCCTTTACCGAACTGGATAAAGAGCAATTTAATGTGGTTGTCTGGGAAGTTAGGGCACTGGTTGCCAACTTGGAACATCCCAGTGATTTGGAAAAAAACTGCATATCCGCTTGGAATGAATACGTTGAGCCTTTTTTAGCGGCTGATTCCCGCTACGAAGCGGAACCGCCGTTTGGATAAACACACCGGCTGCTGCATAGCGGTTTTAACGGCACAAAGGCAGCACGTAGGTCGGATTCTCGAATCCGACAGCCGGCCGTAAGGGCGGCATTCAGGCGGAACGAGAAATGTCGGATACAAGTATCCAACCTACGCGGTAGGGTGCCACACCGCGCACCCAAAGCAGCCTGAAAAACGGGAATTCCGTTTTTCAGGCTGCTTTGGGTTTGGCCAAAACCGTTTGCGCGTCCGATACCGGCGGGCCGATAAAAGGCGCCGCGGCCTGTAAATGCGGCGGCGCCGTTTTCAAGCTGCCTGCTGCTTTACATCACGTCCAAAACTTCGATGCCCAAGAGTTCCAAGCCCTGCTTCAGCACCCGGCCGGCGAGCTCGGCCAGGCGCAGACGGCTGTTGCGCTGGGGGGCGTCGGCTTTGAGTATCGGGCATGCTTCGTAGAAGCGGGAAAACAGGGTGGCGGTTTGGTAGAGATAGGCGGCCAGATGGTGCGGCTGGGCGCTGTCGGCGGCGGCTTCGAGTACGTCGCCAAAGCGCAGCAGCTCGAAGGCAAGCTGTTTTTCGGCGGCTTCTTCCAGCACGATACGGGCATCGTGCGGCCAGTCGCCGGCTTTGCGCAGCAGGCTTTGCACGCGGGTGTAGGCGTATTGCAGGTAGGGGGCGGTGTTGCCTTCAAACGAGAGCATGGCGTCCCAGTCGAAAACGTAGTCGCTGTTGCGGTTTTTGCTCAAGTCGGCGTATTTGACGGCGCCGATGCCGACGGCGCGGCCGACTGCAGCGGCATCGGCTTCGGGGTTTTTCTGTTTGACCAGCGCGGCGGCGCGTTCGACGGCTTCATCGAGCAGATCGACGAGTTTCACGGTGTCGCCGGAGCGGGTTTTGAAGGGGCGGCCGTCTTTGCCCATCATGGTGCCGAAGGCGATGTGCTCGGCGCGGACGTTTTCAGGCAGCCAGCCGGCGCGGCGGGCAACGGTAAACAGCTGCTCGAAATGCAGGCTCTGGCGTTTGTCCACCACATACAGCAGGCGCTCGGCGCTAAGCGTGCCGACGCGGTAGCGGATGCAGGCCAAATCGGTGCTGGAATAAAGAAAGCCGCCGCCCTGCTTTTGCACGATAAAGGCGGCCGGCTCGCCTTCTTTGTTTTTGAATTCTTCCAGAAAGACGACTTTGGCGCCGTCGTCGTCCACCGCCAGTTTTTGCGCGGACAATTCGTCCACCACCGGCTGCAAATCGGGGTTGTAGAACGATTCGCCGCGCACGTCTTCAGGCTGCAGCAGCAGGCCGAGCGTTTGGTAAACCGCCTGCGCGTGGCCGAGCGAAATCTCGACAAACTGTTTCCACAGCGCCAACACGTTTTCATCGCCGCCCTGCAGTTTCACCACATAGTCGCGGGCGGCGTCGGCAAAGGCCGGGTCTTCATCGAAACGCACTTTGGCGGCGCGGTAAAACTGCTCCAAATCGGAAAGTTCAAACGCGGCATTGTCTTTTTGCTGCTCGACCAGATAGGCCACCAGCATGCCGAACTGGGTGCCCCAGTCGCCCACGTGGTTTTGGCGGATCACGCGGTGGCCGAGAAAGCCGAGCAATCGGGCGATGCTGTCGCCGATAATGCTCGAGCGCAGATGGCCGACGTGCATTTCTTTGGCCAGATTGGGCGACGAATAATCAATCACCACGGTTTGCGGCGCGTCGGTTTGATCGACGCCGCAGCGCTCGCCGTTGAGCGCGGCTTCGACCTGCTGCGCAAGAAATCCGGCGTTCAGGCGCAGATTGATAAAGCCGGGGCCGGCCACTTCGGCGCTGTCGATTTTCAGGCTGCCTGCAAGCGCGTCGGCTACCTTTTGCGCCAGCTCGCGCGGGTTTTGCTTCAGCGCTTTGGCGGCGCCCATCACGCCGTTGATTTGGAAATCGCCGAACTCGGGGCTTTTGGCCGGCTGCAAAACAATCGGGCTGCCGCCGATGCCGGCCTGCTTAAAGGCGGCTTCGACTTCTGCAGCAACGGTTTGGTGTAGTTTCATGGTGTCGCTTTCCGAAGTTCAGGCAGCCTGAAAAGACTGCCTGCGGGGTCAAAACGGTTTTCAGGCTGCCGCGCGCTCGCGCAGAAACTGCATCAGCAGCGGAACGGGGCGGCCGGTGGCGCCTTTTTCCTTGCCGGATTTCCACGCGGTGCCGGCGATGTCCAGATGCGCCCAGTGGTAATTTTGCGCGAAATGCGCCAGGAAGGTGGCGGCGGTAATGGTGCCGGCGGGGCGGCCGCCGATGTTTTGCAGGTCGGCAAAATTGGATTTGAGCTGTTCTTTGTATTCGGCAAACAGCGGCAGCTGCCAAACTTTGTCGTTGCAGTTTTTGGCGGCGGCGGCCAGGCTGTCGGCCAGCGGCTGGTGGTTGGCCATCAAGCCGCTGGCGATGTGGCCGAGCGCGATGATGCAGGCGCCGGTGAGGGTGGCAACATCAATCACAGCGGCGGGCTGGAACTGCTCGCTGTAAGTGAGCGCGTCGCACAGCACCAAGCGGCCTTCGGCATCGGTATTGAGGTTTTCGACGGTGGTGCCGTTCATAGTGGCAACGATGTCGCCGGGCTTGCACGAGCCGCCGTCGGGCATGTTTTCGCAGGTGGCGACCACCGCGCGCAGGTTAATCGGCAGCCGCGCTTTGGCGGCGGCAACGAAAGTGCCGATTACGCTGGCGGCGCCGCACATATCGTATTTCATCTCGTCCATGCCTTCGCCGGGTTTGAGCGAGATGCCGCCGCTGTCGAAGGTTAAGCCTTTGCCCACCAGCACCACCGGTGCTTCTTCGGCATTTGCCGCGCCCTGCCAGCTCAGTTCCAAGAGTTTTGGCTCCTGCACGCTGCCTTTGGCCACCGACCAAAACGACGGCATGTTTTCGCGGATGTAGTCGCCACCGAGAATTTTTGCCGAAGCGCCAAACTGCTCGGCTTCGGTCTTACCGCGCTCGGCCAGATAAGTGGGCGTGCAGACGTTGGGCGGCATATTGCCGAGGTCTTTGCACAGGTTGATACCGTAAAGCAGCGCGTCGGCTTCGTCCAAAGCAGCCTGAAGCGCGGCAGTGTCGGCGTGGACAAACTCGGCTTCAGCAAGCGCGGCGGGCTGTTTTTCGGCTTTGAAATGGTCGAAACGGTAAACCGCTTCGCCCAGCGCCAGCAGCAGCGCGGCGGCGGCGCGGGCGGCAGCGGCGGCATCCAGCGCGCCCAAGTCGATGCTCAGCGCGTCCTGCTTCTGCGCCCAGGCGGCGGCTTCTTTGGCGCCTTTTTGCAGGGTTTCGATATTGTCGTCGGCCAAGCGCAGCAGCGCGGCGGCTTTCAGGCTGCCTGAAAGCGCGATTTGGGCAGCGGCAAAACTGGTTTTGTCGTCGAGTTTCGCCGCCAGCAGCGCGGCGGCTTCACCGGCGGCGGGGCGTGCCGGGGTGCAGACGGACAGTTGTGCCGCATCGGCGCGGCTGTGGCTGGCAACGGTAAATCGCATTGTTCTTCTCCGGATAAAAGGCGCGTCGGCGCAAAAGGCGTGCATTTTATAGCGGATGATTCGATTATTCCATACGCGGCGCAGGCAGCCTGAAAAGCGCCGGGCAAAGGTGCGGTTTCAGGCTGCCGGCAAAGGGCGCCCGGCAGCGAAAGGTTTTCATTTCCGAGTACGGCGTGGTATGGTTACGCCCTTTTAAACCCGTGCCGCCGCGTTGCCGCTTCGTGCCAAGCCCGTTTGGCGCTTTCAGGCAGCCTGAAAGCCGCGCCGGCCGTTTTTCGGAGTAAGCCACATGAAAAAATCCCTAACCGCCCTGCTGTGCGCCGCCGCCCTGGCCGCCTGCGGCCAACAACAGCCGGCCGACAATGCCGCTTCCGGCACTACCACCGCCGCATCGCTGCCGGCAGCGGCCGCCGGCATGGTCAATATCGACACCAACCGCGGCCCCGCCCAAGTGCCGCTCAAACCCGAGCGGGTGGCGGTTTACGACTGGGGCGTGCTCGACACCCTGGGCGAATTGGGCGTGGAAGTCGGCGCCAGCACCGAAGAAACCAGCATCGAATACCTGCGCGACACGGTGGCCAAAGCCAAGCACGTCGGCACGTTGTTTGAGCCGAACTACGAAGCGCTCAACGAATACCAGCCGCAGCTGATTATCACCGGCGCCCGCACCGCCAAAGCCTTCGACCAGCTCAGCCAGATCGCGCCCACCATCGAAATGACGGTGGACAACACCGATGCCGTTGCCAGTGCCAAACAGCGCATCGCCGCGCTGGGCACGGTTTTCGGCAAGGAAGCCGAAGCCAAAGCACTGGAAGAGAAGCTCGACAAGGCCTTCGCCGATGCCAAAGCCGCCGCGCAGGGCAAGGGCAAAGCGCTGGTCATCCAAGTGAGCGGCGGCAAACTCTCGGCCTACGGCGCCAACTCGCGGCTGGGCGGCTGGCTGCATAAAGACATCGGCGTCGAGCCGGTCGATACCGCCATCAAAGAAGGCAGCCACGGCCAGCCGGTTTCGTTTGAATACATCAAAGAGAAAAATCCCGACTGGCTGTTTGTGCTCGACCGCACTTCCGCCATCGGCGAGAAAGGCGAAGCCGCCAAAGACGTGCTTAACAACCCGCTGGTGGCCGAAACCACCGCGTGGAAAAAAGGCCAGGTGGTTTACATCCAGCCTGCCGCCTACCTTTCCGCCGGCGGTGCCCGCCAGCTGATCAACAGCGCCAAACAGGCGCAGGAAGCGTTTGAAAAAGCAAAATAAGCCGCCACGCAAAAGCAGCCTGAAAACCGCATATCCGGTTTTCAGGCTGCTTTTTTGGGTTTTACGCACGCCATCAGAGCAAGAAAAAAACCACCTGAACGTATCAGGTGGTTTGAATCTGGCTCCCCGACCTGGGCTCGAACCAGGGACCTGCGGATTAACAGTCCGTCGCTCTACCGACTGAGCTATCGGGGAAAGAAGACGGCATTATAGCGTGGGAAACTTTTTCGTCAAGCGGCGCGCGGTAAGAAAATCAAACGCCTTTGAATGGACAAGGTTTATTTTTGCCGTGCGGATGCAAAAGGCAGCCTGAAAGGCAAAAAGCGCGTTTCAGGCTGCCTGAAAAGGCCGGATTTACTGCTTAAAGGCTTCGATTTGGATTTGGATGCCGACGGTTTTGGTCATGCCGGCATCAACCAGATAGTTCACGCCCCATTTGCTGCGATCGAGCGTGGCGGAAAAATCGCCGCCGCAGGTTTCGACTTTTTTCATCGGGTTTTGGTAGCAGTTGAATTTGTTGGCTTTAAGGGTAACGGGCTGGGTTTTGCCGTTCATGGTCAGGCGGCCGGAGACGGCGCTGACTTTTTTGCCAACGAAATGGAATTTATCCGAAACAAAGCGGATGTTCGGATGTTTTTCGGCGTTGAAAATATCGGCCGACAGCAGGTGTTTGGTGAAATGCTCGGAGCCGGTTTGCAGCTTGTTCAGCGGAATGGTGATGTCGATGGAACCGCTGCGTTTGGCAGCATCGAATTTCACCGTGCCTTCAAGCTGGTAAAAACCGCCGACATTGGTGCTGGTGCCGAAGTGGTCGATGGCAAAACGGGCGTTGGCGTGGTGCGGGTCGATTTGGTAATCGGCGGCGGTGGCGGCCGCAGCGGTGGCGGCAAGCAGCGCGCACAAAATCGTTTTTTTCATGGTGTTTTCCTTAAGCTCGGTTGTAGAAAAGGCGGAAAGCCGTTGCAGGCAGCCTGAAAGCCGCGAATGAAAACGGTTCCGCGCACAGGATAACACAAACTGCGCGCGAAACCGCATCTGCCACCAATGGCGCCTATTCGCCGGCCGCGCATACCGGCGCCGGCAGTTCTTCTTCGTGGCGGAAGGCAGTCAGACGGCGGCTCAGGATATTGAGCAGCACGCCGTAGGCCGGCACAAACAACAGCGTGCAGATGCTGAGTTTGAACAGATAATCGACAAAAGCGATGTGCGGCCAATGCTCCGCCATAAAGGCATTGGCGCCGCCGTGAAAGGCGATGGCGAAAAACAGCAGCGTGTCCACCGCATTGCCGGCAAAAGTGGACACGGTGGGCGCCACCCACCACGATTTGAGCCGGCGCAGGCGGTTGAAGACGAAAATATCCAAAAGCTGGCCGACGGCATAGGCGGAAAAACTGGCCAGCGCAATGCGGAACACTACGCTGTCAAACACCGCCAGCCCCTGCCAGCCCGCCCACGCGCCGTCGGCAAACAGCACCGACAGCACATAAGAAAGCACCAGCGCCGGCAGCATCACCCAAAAAATAATCCGCCGCGCCAGACGCTGGCCGAAAATGCGCACCGTTAAATCGGTGGCGAGAAAGATAAACGGGAAACTCAGCGCCCCCCAAGTCGAGTGCACGACAAAACCGTTGGGCAGCGTGAAGTCAAACGGAAACTGCACCAGATAGTTGCTGGCGGCAATCACGATGATGTGAAACAGCACCAGCCACCCCAACGCGCGGCGCTGCTGGATGGCGGTAAAAACATAATGGCTCATAAAACGGGAAACTTTCGCAAAAGGGTTTTCAGGCAGCCTGAAAAACGAAACGGCACGGATTTACTGCATATCGTGGGCAAACAGCCGCTCGCGCGCCAAATCGGCAAAGGGCGTGCCCGGGCGGCCGTAGTTGGCAAACGGATGGATGGCGATGCCGCCGCGCGGGGTAAATTCGCCGAACACTTCAATGTATTTGGGCTGCATCAGCGCGATCAGGTCTTTCATAATCACATTGACGCAGTCTTCGTGAAAATCGCCGTGGTTGCGGAAGCTGAAAAGATAGAGTTTGAGCGACTTGCTTTCCACCATTTTCACATCGGGAATGTAGCGGATCACGATGGTGGCAAAGTCGGGCTGGCCGGTAATCGGGCACAGACTGGTGAATTCGGGGCAGACGAATTTGACGAAATAATCGTTGCCCGGATGTTTGTTGTCGAAGGCTTCGAGCACTTCGGGCGCGTAGTCGGCGCGGTACTCGGTTTTCTGGTTTCCGAGCAGCGTGATGCCGTCGAGCTCTTGGGGATTTCTCATGGATTATCCTAGTTTTGTTAACGCGGGAGGTTTGCGAACCGCGGATGGAAAAACTTTCAGGCTGCCTGATTTCAGGCAGCCTGAAAAACGAAAGGGGCGGATTGTAAACGCTTTTTAAGCAGCCTGAAAAGCCGTCGGTGCACCGGCTTGCCCGTGCCTAAAATATGCTGCGCAGGGCGAAAAAGCTGATTACTGCCAGCAGCGCGGCGGCCGGCAGGGTAACCACCCACGCCAGGGCGATGGGTTTCATCATTTTCCAGTTGGCATTGCGGTTGACCAAACCGATGCCGAGCACGGCACCGACCAGAATATGGGTGCTGGATACCGGCAGGCCGAACACGGAAGCGGCCATCACCACCGAGGCGGCGGCCAGCTCGGCGGCGAAACCGGAAGACGGGTGCAGCTCGGCCAGCCCTTTGCCGACAGTTTGGATCACTTCCTTGCCGATAAACCACAGGCCGACAATCAGGGCGACGCCGAAAGTGAGCATGGCTTCGGGCGGCACGGCGGCGGCGCTGCCGATGCTGCCGGTGCGCAGCACGTCCATAATCGCGGCAAAGGGGCCGATTGCGTTGGCGATGTCGTTGGCGCCGTGGCTGAACGCAAAACCGGAGGCGGTAAACACCTGCATCCACGAAAACATCAGGAAAGTGGATTTGCTGATGTCTTTGCGCTTGAGGGTTTTGGCGTAAATAAAGGTGCCCACCCAGATGGCGGCGCCGATCATCATAATAATCAGGGTATTGGTCAGCGTGCTGACGCCGAGTTTGAGATTGCTCAGCCCTTTGAAAATCAGCATCGACGAAATCACCATGCCGCCGATGGCGGAAATGGCCGGCACCCACGAATACATGGCCTTGTAGGCGTCGATACTGTTTTTGCGGCTGTCGATGGCGTACAGACCGCGGTAGTAGGCGGATTCGAGCTCGGCGGGGTCGAAGTCGTTTTCGCCGTAGATTTGCGCGTCGCGCGCCATTGCGGAAGTAATTTCGATTTTTTCCTGCTCGTCCATCGCTTCAAAGCGGTGCTTGTGGCTTTCCTTATAAGCCTTTTTCTCGGCCTTAATCGCCTTGAGCTGCTCTTCGATGGAAGCGTTGTAGTCGAGCACGTATTTTTTTACCAGCGAAAACAGCAGATAGGCCACCGCCCCGCCCAAGAGCGGCGAGAGCACCCACGAGACGGCAATGGTGCCGATTTTGTCCCACTGCACCATCGCCCACGGGCTGCTGCCGGGCGCCGCCAGCAGAAAACCCAGGCACAGCGAGCTGCCGACGATGCCGCCGACTATCGCATGGGTGGTGGAAACCGGCAGCCCTTTTTTGGTGGCGAACAGCAGCCACAGCGCCGCCGCCAGCAGCGCCGACATCATAATGAACACCAAATCCAAAGGGCGCAGCGGCAGCGATTCGAGATTGACGATACCGCTGCGGATGGTATGGGTAACTTCGCCGCCGGCAATCACCGCGCCGCTCACTTCAAACACCGCGGCGATAATCAGCGCCTGCGGCACGGTCAGCGTGCCGGCGCCCACCGACGTGCCGAAGGAATTGGCCACATCGTTGCCGCCGATATTAAAGGCCATAAACACGCCGAAAGCGGTGGCCAGCAGAAACAGCGGCACATGGTTGTGGTTGGTGTAGCCCAGCCCCCAGAAAACAAAATAGCCGACCATGCCGCACAACAGCACGGCAAAAGCGGCATTGGTTTTGTACATCGCCGGGGCGGCGGGTTTGGTTTGGGACATCGTCTATCCTCGTCGGTGCAAAATCGGCGCAAGTATAACCCAATCCGGCTGCGGAAATACCGCCGGTGCCGCCGTTTTCAGGCTGCCTGACAGCATTTTCGGGCAGCCTGAAACGGCAGACGGAAAAAACCGGCCGCAATGGCCGGTTTGCCTGGTTCTGGTGGAGGCGGCGGGAATCGAACCCGCGTCCGAAAGTCCTCTACAAAGCGTTCTACATACTTAGTTGTGTCTATTTGGAAATCTTATTTCTATCGCGCCGACCAACAGGCTTTCAAGAAACCAGTTACCTTAAATCTCGCTTTCCGCCAAGTAACCCGACGGAAAACCAGTCAATGTGAAATGACGTTGCGGTAGCTTGCGCTACACAGCCCATTGACCAGCTGCTGCAACGGCAGGCCTTAGGCGGCCAGTGCGTAAGTTTCGTCGTTTGCGACTATTTGAGTTCAGTGTTTAACGGGCTTCTGAGACCCCGGTATGCCCGCATCTGCTTCGCAACCCCCGTCGAAACCAAGATCGCCCCCAGATAGGAAAGACGGATTATACGCACATCAAAGCAGCCTGAAAAGCGGCGGCATCTTGATTTCGCGTATAATCGCGCCACCCAAACCACCGGATTTTGCCACCATGTACGACGTCAATACCCACGACGTGCGCCGCTTTTTCGCCCATGTCTGGCAGCAGCGCCTGAACCCGCTTGCGCTGGACGGCCTGCAGCACAAAGCGCTGCGTATTCTGGAAGCCCATCCCGAATACGGCCGCTATCTCGACAATATCGAAGACTATCTCGACAAAAACTGGCTGCCGGAAGACGGCGAAACCAATCCCTTTTTGCATCTGTCGCTGCATCTGTCGCTGCAGGAGCAGGCCGCCATCGACCAGCCGCCCGGCATCCGCGCCATCCATGAAGAGCTGTGCTGCAAAAACGGCGGCGACTGGGTAGCCGCCGAACACGCGATGATGGACGCGCTGGCCGAAACCCTGTGGGAAGCGCAGCGCTATGGCAAGGGGCTGGACGTCAACGCCTATATGACCCGCCTGCGCCGCCTGATCGGTTTGGGACAGGAAGACGAGAGGCGCATCAATCCGCACGAAGTTGCGCCGTCCGACCAAATCAGCGCACGCGACTAAACCTTTCAGGCAGCCTGAAACATGATTTATCCCTGGCACCGCAACGCATGGCGGCAGCTTGCCGAACACTGGCAGCAGCAGCCCAACGCCTGGCTGCTCGCCGGCCGTGAAAACACCGGAAAGACCGAATTTGCCCGCAGCCTGGCACAAGCCTTGCTGTGTGAAAAGCCGCAGGCCGACCACAGCGCCTGCGGGCATTGCCCGTCCTGCCATTTGTTCGAGCAAGACAGCCATCCCGACTTCTACCTGCTCGAGCCCGACCAAACCGAAGGCGAAAGCGGCGCCCGCCGTCTGCAGCAGATTAAAATCGACGCCGTGCGCGCCATTTTGGAGCCGCTCACCCACAGCTCGCTGCGCGGCAACCGGCGGGTGGTGATGATCGCCCCCGCCGAAAGCATGAATCTTCAGGCTGCCAACGCGCTGTTGAAAATGCTCGAAGAGCCGCCCGAAGCGGTGGTTTTCTTATTGGTCAGCCATCAGCGCGACCGCCTGCTGCCCACCATCCGCAGCCGCTGCCGCCAGCTGCCGCTGCCATTGCCCGCACACGAACAGGCGCTGGCTTTTCTGCGCGAACGGCGCGGCGGCAGCGAAGAAGCGGCCGCAGCCGAACTGGCCTTTCACGGCGGCGCCCCGCTGTTTGACGAACCGGAAGACTGGGCGCCGCTGCGCCGGCAGCTGCTCGATTTTCTCGCCGCCCCGCGCCTGCTGGCCGCGCTCGATTACGCCGCCGAATTCGACCGCCACAAACAGCCGCTCGCCCTGCTGCTGGAATGGCTGCACAAATGGCTGGCCGATATGGCGCTCGCCCAGCACGGTCTGCCGCCGCTATACTACCCCGCCTGCGCCGGCGCGCTCTCAGCGGCCGCCGGCAAAACCGCGCCGGATGCGCTGTTCGGCTTTGCCGACCGTCTCAACCGCCTGCTGCCCTACGGCCGCCACAGCCTGAACGTGCGGCTGCAAACCGAAGCCCTGCTCAGCGAATATTTGATGCTGTTCCAGCGCAAAAAACGCTGAATTTCGCTTTTCAGGCTGCCTGAAACCTACCTGCCGCGGCCGCCGCGCCGCCTTTTACCAACCGATTAAGGACAAACATGAGTTCCGTTGCCCCCAACGCTGCCCAATCCGCCCCCGGCCGCATGCTCAACCTGCGCCTGGAGAGCAAACCGATTATCTACGCCAGCTATATGTCGTTTCTCGAATACGGCGGCGTTTTCCTGCCCACCACCGACACTTTCGAGATGCACGAAGAAGTGCTGCTGGTTTTGGAGCTGGTCGGCAACAAAACCGACAAATTATTCGTCAAAACCAAAGTCTGCTGGATCAACGCCCACCCCAGCCCCGGCGGCCGCCCGCGCGGCATCGGCCTGGCGTTTACCGACGACGAACAGAGCATCAAAGCCAAAATCCTGTTTGAAAACATCCTTACCGGTCTGCTGCACAACGAGCGCCCCACCTACACCCTCTGACCGATAGGCTGCCCGCCCCGCAGGCAGCCTGAAAGACGCTTATGCCCGCCTACGATTCCCAACTTGCCGACCGCGTCCGCCATCTTCTCTCCGCCGAAACCGGCGTGGAAGAGCAGGATATGTTCGGCGCCCTGCTCTTCCGTATGCGCGGCAAAATGCTGCTGGCGGTGGGCGGTGCCGGCATGATGTGCCGGCTGGATGCCGACCGCTACCGCGAAGCCTTATCCCAGCCCGCCTGCCGGCCGGTGGTGAGCAACGGCACGGTGTACGAAGGTTATGTCAATGTCGCCGCCGCCGCGCTGGCCGATGAAACCGCCCTGCAGCACTGGGTCGGGCAAAGCCTGCACACCGCGGCCGCCGAGCAGGAAACCGATACGCAGACGCCGGCAAACGACGACAGCGCGGGCAGCCAGCCGGAAAACGGTGGTAGCCAAACTGCCACCGCCCAAACCGACACACAGGAAAATCCGGCAGCGCAAGTCGAATCCGAAAAAACCGAATCCGCCCAACCGGAAAACCCCGCCGGCTAACGGTCAAACACCTTTCAGGCTGCCTTGCACCGTCCGACAGGCAGCCTGAAAGCATTTACCCGTCCCGCCCGTACCATAGACGGAATAGGTTTTGTGCCGATGGCGCCATACCCAAAGCCGTCCCGTCCCAAACCCCAAAAAGCAGCCTGAAAACCGCACCGCACGGTTTTCAGGCTGCTTTTTCGTTTGCCAGTTGGGGGCGGACTAAATCGAATACTCCCCGCCAAACTCCAAATCCGAAATCTCTTTGCGCAGGTGTTTGAGCGCGGGGGTAACGATGGCGACGAACATCGCTTCGCGCACGCGGCGCTGTACCGGGCTTTTCATCAGATAGCCTTTGGCGCCGCTGTGCAGCGCGGCGGATTGGGCGGCGTCCAGGCACAGCTCGGCGGCGGCAGCGCGGGTTTGCAGGGTTTCGAGCAGGCCGGCACTGCCTGCCCAGGCTTCATCGGCCAGGCGAATGGTTTTGGCCAGCAGGGCGTCGTAGCGCTCTTGCAATTCGTCGATGCCGTTGTCGAGATAGAAATTGACTTCGCCGCTGCCGACGTTGGCCAGCTCGATTTCTTTCAGGCAGCCGTCGATGATGCCGGCGCCGATGCCGATTTGCAGCAGGATGAAACCGGCTTTGATGCTGCGGATGTAGTCGGCAAAAGCGGCGGGCTCGGCCAGCACGTCTTCATGCGGCACGAAGACTTTATCGAAACGCAGCGCCAGCGTACGGGTGCCTTCGAGCGCGCAGAATTCGGGGCAGGGATTGAGCGTTACCCCTTCGCGGCCGGCGCCGGTGATAAACATCACGTAGCCGTCGCCGATTTGCGCGGTGTTCGCCCAAATGTGGCTGTCGCCGAGATTGGACACCCACGGCAGCACGCCGCTGACCAGATAGCCGCCGTCGGTTTTTTCGGCCTTTAAAAAATGCTCTTCGATGCCGGCCAGGTGTTTGACGGTGTTGGACATTCCCGTTCCCGCCAGCACGCGGCCGGACAGCACGTCGGCCAGATAGCGCTGTTTCACCGCCGCATTGGCGCTTTGGTGCAGATACCAGCCGCAGGCGGCCTGGCACCAGGCGGAAAAGGCGGTGGCGCCGCATTCTTTGCCGATTTCGCGCAGCACGCCGATTTGCGCGGCCAGACCCAGTCCGCTGCCGCCTTCTTCGGAACTGCCGACGGCGGCAAACCCGCCCGCCGCGCCGACTTTGCGCAGGAAGTCTTCGGGATACAGCCCTTTGCGGTCGATGTCTTCCACCAGCGGTTTCAGATCGGTTTTCACCAATTCGGCAATATTGTGCAACAGGGTTTCTGCGGATTGGGACATGGGTTTTCCTTTTCGGTGCGGCTTTCAGGCTGCCTATTGGGATTAAAAGGCAGCCTGAAAGGGGATTGGAATGTTTTTCAGGCTGCCTTTCTCCATGAAAGGCAGCCTGAAAACCGGTTAGGCGTAGGCCTGCAATTCGGGATTGATTTCGGTCTGTGCCAGATTGTTGGTGTAGTTGCACAGGGTGGCCAGCGCCACGCCCATCACCACTTCCACCGCCTGCTGCTGGTTGTAACCGGCATTCAGAAAGGCTTGCAGCTCGGCATCGGAAACCGCACCTTTTTTCGCCATCACCGCCTGGGTGAAATCGGAGAGCGCGGCCAGTTTGGCATCGTCGAAAGCGGCGGAATCGACGGCGCGGGATGCTTTAATCGCTTGCTCGGACAGCAGTTTTTTTAAGGTTGCCAGCTTGGTGTGTCCGGCCACGCAGAAGCCGCATTCGTTGGTGCGGGCGGCGATAATCTGCACCACTTCCACTTCGCCCGCGGTCAGGCTGTTGGCGCCGTTGAGCTTGCCGACTTCCTGGTAAAACGCCAGCGCTTCGGGCGCATTGGCCAGCACGCCGATCAGGTTGGGGATAAAACCGTTGGCATTCAGCGCGGCTTCTACGCGCGCTTTGGCGCCTTCGGGAGCGGTTTCGACGGTATGGACGGTCAGGCGTGCCATGATGTGTTCCTTTCGGGGTGTGTTGGAATCGGATGCCGCACGCGGCGGCATCGGGAGCGCGGAATTCTATAAATGCGGCTGCAGCGGGGGAAAGATTTTGTGCTTCTGAATAATAGAACGGCGGATTATATTTGCGCCAAAACGGCAAAAAATCAGCGGCCAAGCGCTTTCAGGCTGCCTGAAAGCAGCGCCGAGCGGCCGCCGCTTCCTATCTGCCGCAGCGAAAAACGGGTAAAATGGCGCCCGCAGCCTAGTCTGCACACTACCAAAAGCAAATAAAACATCCATCATTAGGAGCACAATATGGAACACAAACTGCCGCAGCTGCCCTACGGCCTCGACGCGCTTGCGCCGCATCTGACCCGCGAAACTTTGGAGTTTCACTACGGCAAGCACCACCAAACCTATATCACCAATCTGAACAGCCAGATTAAAGGTACCGAGTTTGAAGGCCTGCCTTTGGAAGAGATCGTTAAAAAATCGTCCGGCGGCATTTTCAATAACGCCGCGCAAACCTGGAACCACACTTTCTACTGGCTGGGTTTCACGCCCGCCGGCCAAGGCCGCCCCAGCGGCGAGCTGGCCGCCGCCATCGACGCCAAATGGGGTAGCTTCGAAGCCTTCCAGGAAGCCTTCGACGCCTGCGCCGCCGGCACTTTCGGCTCGGGCTGGGCATGGCTGGTGAAAACGCCGGCCGGCGATCTGGACTTGGTTTCCACTTCCAACGCCGCTACCCCGCTGACCGGCGACAACATCCCGCTTTTAACCTGCGACGTGTGGGAACACGCCTACTACATCGACTACCGCAACAGCCGCCCCAACTATCTCAAAGGCTTCTGGGAAATCGTTAATTGGGACGAAGTCGCCCGCCGCTTCGCCGCCTAAGGCAAAAGCGCCATACCCAAATACAAAGCTGCCTGAAACCGTTTGCCGGTTCAGGCAGCTTTTTTGTTTGGGCAGACGCCGAATGGTTTTCAGGCTGCCTTTGCGGACAAGGCAGCCTGAAAACCATCAACCGTACGCTGTGGCAGCTTTACTGCGATGCCGCGCAGCGGAAACCGAGATTGCGCAAAACGTAGTTCGGCTTCAGGCTCAAGCGGATGCCGAAGCGCAGGAAAGCGGCATAATTGGTGGGGTCGGTGCTGTTGGCGCTCCCGCCGCCGCAGAACATGTCTTTGGTATCGCCGCTGCCGCCGTTAAGCAGGCTGCTGTTGAAGTCTTCCGTCCATTCCCAAATCATGCCGTGCATATCGTGCACGCCCCAGTAGTTCGGCCGGCCTTTGCCGACTTCGCCCAACGGCCGTTTGCCGCCGTCGGCATACCATTCGAGAATCGTGCGTTTGTATTCGGCATCTTCGGTGCCGTTTTTCTTCAGCGCCGAAGCCATGCCGGCATATTCCCACTCGTCGATGGTCGGCAGCCGTTTGCCCTGTTCGGTGCAGTAAGCATTGGCGGCAAACCAGGAAACGTGGGTAACGGGTTTGTTCAAATCGCTGCTTTTGGGCGCGTAGCCGCTGCCGTTTTTCACCCAATGGCGCAGATATTTGTCGGTTTCGGCGTGGCGTTTGCGCACTTTGCCGCGCTGCCACTCGGGATGGCGTTTGACGAACTCGGCAAACTGGCGGTTAGTAACGGCGGTTTTGTCGAGCAAAAAGGCTTTGACCGGAATCAGCGGCGTGTCTTTTTTCAAATACAGCGGCCGGTAGCTGTCGCCGGGGATTTTGGCCATATTGGCGGTATCGGCGGCGCCGGCTGCGGCGGACACGGCCAGCGCGGCAACAAGCGGGATAAGGGTTGGGTATTTCATGGTTTTTCCTTTCAGGCTGCCTGAAAACCTTGCGGCACAGGTGCGGCATTTGGCGCTGTTTGGTAAAAGCTGCCGCCGGCATAGGGCGCAAACAGCAGCAGCAGGCAGTTTATCGGATGGCGTTGAAAAAAGCAGCCTGAAAGCCGTTGCTTGCTTTCAGGCTGCCTTCCCCCTTTTTTTAACGGCTGACGCTTAGCGCGCTTTGGCAACGTCGGCAGCGCTTACCTGGCCGCCTTTGTTACCGAAGCTGTTGAGTACGAAAGTGAGCACGTTGGCTACTTCGTCGTCTTTCAGCGCCACAGCGGGCATTACGCTGTTGTACTCTTTGCCGTTTACGGTGATTTTGCCGCTAAGGCCTTTGACTACGGCTTGAATACCGCGTTTGTGGTCGGAATTCAGGTAGTCGGAACCGGCCAGCGGAGGAAACGCACCTTCTACACCTTTGCCTTCCGGACCGTGGCAGGCGATGCAGTTGGCTTTGTACACCGCTTCGCCCAGTTTGATTTGGGCGGATTTGTCGGCTTTGCCGGCATCGGCTTTTTCGGAAGCGGCTTCTTTCTTAGCCGGTTCGCTGCCTGCGGCTTTGGAAGCAGGAGCAGCCTGGCTGCCTGTAGCGGCATCAGAAGCGGACTTACCGGCTTCTTGGTACACGCCTTCAGTCAGTTGGCCGGTGTAGATAGACGGGTTTTTCTCGCCGTCAACTTTCAACTGACCCAGAGAGCCTTTGTTGAAAGCACGGAAGAGGGAGTGGTCAACCAGAGTGTAGCTGCCGGGAACATCGACTTTGAAATCAACGATTGCCGCACCACCGGCCGGAACCAGAGTGGTTTGAACGTTTCTATTGATCAAGTCGCCGCCCTCAACGTGTACGGTGTCGAAGATTTCGCCGATAACGTGGAAAGAAGAAACCAGGTTCGGGCCGCCGTTACCGAAGAAGATACGCACTTTGTCGCCGGCAGTGGCTTTCAGGGCGTTGTCGCCGGCAATCGAGCCTACGTGGCCGTTGAAGACAACGTATTCAGGCTGCTCTTTGATGGCTTTTTCCATGTCGAAGTCTTGCAGACCGGCTTCGCCGTATTTGCCTTTGGTGTAGAAGTCGCCTTGGACAACGTAGAACTCTTTGTCCACTTTGGGCAGGCCGCCTTTGGGCTCAACCAAAATCAAACCGTACATACCGTTGGCAATGTGCATGCCCACAGGCGCGGTGGCGCAGTGGTAGATATACAGGCCGGGTTGCAGTGCTTTGAAGCGGAAAGAAGTAACGTGGCCGGGCGCGGTAAAGGTGGCTTCGGCACCACCGCCGGTACCGGTTGCCGCGTGGAAGTCTATATTGTGCGGAACAGTAGAGTCGGAGCGGTTGGCAAACTGCACTTCTACGGTATCGCCGTGGCGTACACGGATCATCGGGCCGGGAACGCTGCCGTTGAAGGTCCAGTATTTGTACTCGACACCGTCAGCCATTTTCATGACTTTTTCCTGAACTTCCATTTTCACCATTACTTTGGCGGCATGGTTACGCTCGATGGGAGGCGGCGCTTCGGGCGCATGGGTCATCACCGCATCGATCACTTCCAGCTGATCTTCCGGAATTTCGGGCTCGTCTGCTGCAGCTACTTGTGAAGCGGCTTCAGAAGCAGCAGTATTGGCAGAAGCGGTTTCCGCCGGCGAAGCGACCGCCTGCCCGGAAGCTGCGGGTTTGGCATCCGCAGAGGGCTGCGGGCTACACGCGCCCAATGCAAACAAGGAGGCAATCAGAGTTGCCAAAAGGGTTTGTTGCTTCATAGTGGTTCCTCTCTATAAAGAAGATGATGAAAAATAAACTACACCAGGTTCCTTTATTGACATACTACAAAACTTCGAGCCGCAATCTTATCATTAAAACGGCTTGTGTCGGTTTGTGAAAATTATGTGTTAAGGCAATTTAAAGCACATTGACGCAAATCAAATTTTTATCAGCAAAAGGGTAGTATCGTGAAGCCGTGTACTGAAGTTTATGATTTTGCTTAAATACGCTTTAAACATGACGCTATTGTCCGCCAATGCGGCGATACCACACACTCCGCCAAAAGGAGTAATAAAGTAGAGTTGTATTTAAAGATATTTTCGCAAATGATAAATCCGGTTCACTCCGCTTTTGAATTCGTGTACAATCCTTAACATTCATTATTTATGAATGATAAAATTTCTTATTTGTTTGTCAAACTAGGAGCACATAATGGGTCAATACAAGAAACTCTGGTACGCGCTGATTGCCGTACTGATTGTGACCTTCTCGATACTCGGCTATCTCGGCACAGAAGTGTATCGTCAGGCACCCCCCTTCCCCGATAAGTACGTTACCGCATCGGGCGAAACCGTTATCACCAAGGAAGACATCCTTGCCGGCCAGTCTGCCTGGCAGAGCACCGGCGGTATGGAAGTCGGTTCGGTAATGGGTCACGGCGCATTCCAGGCGCCGGACTGGACGGCCGACTGGCTGCACCGTGAAGCCGAAGCCTGGCTGAATATTTCTGCCGAAGAAAAATTCCAGAAAAAATACGCCGACTTGGGCAAACCCGAACAAGCCTCCCTGCTGGCCGCTCTGCGCGAAGAATACCGCAACCAGAGCCAGCCGCGCGAAGACGGTACCGTGGTACTGTCTGAAACCCGTCTGAAAGCCATCAAGGCCATCACCCCCTACTACCTGAGCGTGTACGGCGACGATCCGGCGTTTGAAAAAACCCGCGAATCCTTCGCTATGAAAAACAACACGCTGCCCGACGCACAAGCCCGCAACAAGCTGACCAACTTCTTCTTCTGGACAGCTTGGTCCAGCTCCACCAACCGCCCGGGCCACACCTTTACCTACACCAACAACTGGCCGCACGAACCGCTGCTGAACAACGTTCCCACCACTGAAAACTACATGTGGTCGTTCGCTTCTTTCGTGTTCCTGCTGATGGGTATCGGTTTCCTGGTATGGGGTTACCACTTCCTGCGCAAGCACGATAAAGAGCCGGAAGCTCCGGCTGCCGACCCTTTGGCAAAAATCGCGCTGACTCCGTCGCAAAAAGCCCTGTGGAAATACGCTGCGCTGACCGTAGTTCTGTTTATCGTACAGATCCTTCTCGGCGGTCTGGTTGCCCACTACACCATTGAAGGCCACTCTTTCTACGGCATTCCGCTGTCTGATCTGCTGCCCTACTCTCTGGCGCGTACCTGGCACTTGCAGTCCGCCCTATTCTGGATTGCCACCGGCTTCTTGACTGCGGGTCTGTTTATCGCCCCGATCGTCAACGGCGGCAAAGACCCCAAAGGCCAACGCTTGGGTGTAAACCTGCTGTTTATCGCCCTGTTTATCGTGGTGGCCGGTTCCTACTCAGGCAACTTCTTCGCCATTACCCACATCATGCCTCCGCACCTGAACTTCTGGTTCGGCCACCAAGGTTACGAGTACCTCGACCTCGGCCGCTTCTGGCAGCTTCTGCTGTACGTCGGCCTGCTGTTCTGGCTGTTCCTGATGCTGCGTTGTACCGTTAACGCCTTCAAAGCCAACGGCGACAAAAACCTGCTGACCATCTTCGTTGCCTCCATCGTCGGCGTGGGCATGTTCTACGGCCCCGGCCTGCTCTACGGCGAGCACACCACTCTGGCCGTAATGGAATACTGGCGCTGGTGGGTGGTTCACCTGTGGGTAGAAGGCTTCTTCGAAGTATTCGCCACCGCCGCCCTGGCATTCGTGTTCTACAACCTCGGTCTGGTCAGCTACCGCTCCGCCACTACCGCTTCACTGGTTGCCGGCAGCCTGTTCTTGGTCGGCGGTGTACCCGGTACTTTCCACCACCTATACTTCACCGGTACCACCACTCCGGTAACCGCAGCCGGTGCTTCTTTCTCCGCACTGGAAGTAGTTCCCCTGATCCTGCTGGGCCATGAAGCCTACGAACACTGGTCTCACCAGCATGCCGCTCCGTGGATGAAACGTCTGCGCTGGCCGCTGATGTGCTTCGTTGCCGTAGCTTTCTGGAATATGCTCGGCGCCGGCGTGTTCGGCTTCCTGATCAACCCGCCGATCACCCTGTACTTCCTGCAAGGTCTGAACACCACCGCGGTGCACGCACACGCCGCCCTCTTCGGTGTGTACGGCTTCCTGGCTCTGGGTTTCGTGCTGATGGTCGGCTGCTACATCAAGCCGCACTTCACCTACAATGAAAAACTGATGACCACCGGTTTCTGGATGCTCAACGGCGGCCTGTCCCTGATGATTGTCAGCAGCCTGCTGCCGGTAGGTATCTTCCAAGCCGCAGCTTCCATCACCCACGGCCTGTGGTATGCCCGCAGTGAAGAATTCATGCAACAAGGCTTCTTGGAGCTGTTCCGCTGGATTCGTACCTTTGCCGACTTGATCTTCATCGGCGGCGCTTCGCTCTTCGCTTACCAAGTGATCAAAATGTCTCTCAGCCGCGACAAAAGCCAAGCCTAATGTCTGAGCGCTGAAGACACACTAAAAGCAGCCTGAAAAGTTTTCAGGCTGCTTATATTTTGCCCCGCACATGAGGGCAAGCAATAAAAGTCAAATCGGACAGTATCTTAGGCGGTTGCTTGACAAACCAGCCTGAATCGTATCGTAAGCGAGATTCGCCCTTGTGTGTTTTTGTAAAACCACAGGGGCATTTTCATGCAAAACGAACGTCAAAAAATCTACATCACGCTTGAGCTTAACGAGGGAGTTGACGTACTCAACCGTGAACATCTCTCCACCGTAAAAACGAAAGAACAAATCCCTGAATTTTTCGCCCTACTCAAACAGTTTGCCCAGCTTTCGCAGGTCGATTTGGTAACCATTCGTAGCGAACAAGAGCTTATCCGCTTCATTGAAGCGGAAAATTTTAGCCGCATGGTCGAGGCTCGCGCATGATTGCCAACACCATCGCAGCACCGCGCCCCGCAGGGGCGCAGTGCCTTCCTTGTCTAAATAGAAACATCTCAATCCGTCCATCTTTTTTATTACCCTAATCCCTTTTCAGGCTGCCGGCAGCCGCCAAACGCGGCAGGCCAAACCCGTTTGCGGGCACCGGAAAATCCCGCTAAGATACGCGCCGCCGCCGCCCCGGATAAAAGCAGGCGGCGGTATCCCGCAACCCCATACAGGAGCTTTTTATGAAACGTCTCTCTGCCCTATTACTCAGCGCCCTGCTGGCCGGCCAGGCCGCCTATGCCGCACCGGCGCCGGTGAAATTCGACGGCAAAACCTTCGGCAAAGAATTTGTCGGCGTGATGGAACACGGCAACCGGCTCAAAGAATACGTTGCCAACGGCGAATCTTTCGAAAACTGGAGCAGGCTCATCGGTATCCGCTACCAAGAAATGCCGCAGCTGAACAACGACCCCGCCGCCATGGCCAAAGCGCTGGCAGTTACCCTGCGCCAAAACAACCCGCAGGCCAAATTCGAAATCACCCACGATCCCCAGCAAAACATTGCCGTGATCGACTTTATCACTTGGAAAACCGGCGCTGCCAACGACGGCACCATGGAAATCAACGCCTTCAAATACTGGCAGAGCGCCGACAAAAAAGGACTCTACTCGCTGCAGCTTGCCCAGCGTGTGCGCACCGCCGACTACAAAGACCAGCAAAAAGCCGTGCAGGCGCTTAAAAACATTCGCAGCAGCCTGCTCAAGCAAATCCGCAGCGCCAACCACCAAGCGGTGGAAAAAGCCCTGCAGCGCTAAGCGTAGTTTTTCAGGCAGCCTGAACCCGCCCAAGCAACAGCAAAAGCCCGCGCCGGATGCGATTCCGTCGCGGGCTTTTCATAGCGCACCAAAGTTTTCAGGCTGCCTTTGCAAGCAGCCTGAAAAGGATACAGCGGCGGTGTCGCGCTATACGTTAAACAAAAAGTGCATCACATCGCCATCCTGCACCACATATTCCTTGCCCTCCACGCGCATTTTGCCCGCTTCTTTGGCTTTGGCCTCGCCGCCCAGCGCCACAAAGTCTTCGTAAGCGATGACTTGGGCGCGGATAAAGCCGCGCTCGAAGTCGGTGTGGATCACGCCGGCGGCCTGCGGCGCGGTGTCGCCTTTGTGAATCGTCCACGCACGCACTTCTTTCACGCCGGCGGTGAAGTAGGTTTGCAGGCCGAGCAAATCGTAGCCCGCGCGGATCAGGCGGTTCAAGCCCGGCTCTTCCAAGCCCATTTCGGCCAGAAACTCGGCTTTTTCGTCGTCTTCCAGCTCGGCAATTTCGCTTTCCATCGCCGCGCACACGGCAACCACCGGCGCGTTTTCTTTGGCGGCCAGCTCTTTCAGGCGGTCGAGATGCGGATTGTTGTCAAAGCCGTCTTCGGCCACATTGGCCACATACATCGCGGGTTTGACGGTGAGCAAAAACAGCGGGCGCAACAGCGCGGTTTGTTCGGCATCCAGGCCGAAAGAGCGTACCGGTTTGCCCTCGTTCAGATGCGGCAGCAGGCTCTCGAGCAGGGCGACCAGTTTTTGCGCGTCTTTGTCGCCGGATTTGGCGCGTTTGCCTTCGCGCTGGATGGCTTTTTCCACGCTCGCCAAATCCGCCAGCGCCAGCTCGGTGCCGATGGTTTCGATGTCGGCAATCGGATCGATCTTGCCGGAAACGTGGACGATATTGTCGTCGTCAAAACAGCGCACCACGTTCACAATGGCGTCGGTTTCGCGGATATTGGCGAGAAACTGGTTGCCCAGGCCTTCGCCTTTACTCGCGCCCGCCACCAGGCCGGCGATATCGACAAACTCCACAATCGCCGGCTGCATTTTTTGCGGATTAACGATTTTCGCCAGCTGTGCCATGCGCGGGTCGGGCACTTCGACGATGCCGACATTGGGCTCGATGGTGCAGAAGGGGTAGTTTGCCGCTTCGATGCCCGATTGGGTCAGGGCGTTAAACAGGGTGGATTTGCCGACGTTGGGCAGGCCGACGATGCCGCATTTCAAACTCATTTCAAGGCTTCCGTGAAGAAAATCAAAGGGGCGGATTCTAGCATAAAAGGCAGCCTGAAACGCCGCGCCGCCACATACGGCAGGCAGCCTGAAAAGCGGCGCGGGCAAAGCGGATCGGCGCTTTCAGGCTGCCTGCCGCGCGCGGATTGGGGTTTGCAGGATGCCGGCGAATCAAGCACAATGCGCCGTTTTTTATTCCGCGCCGCTTTTCAGGCTGCCTGAAAGGCGCGCGCCCGAACCGCTTATGCAGATTATCGACTCCCACTGCCACCTGAATTTCGACGGCCTGCGCGAGCGCCTGCCCGAAGTGTTCGCCAATATGCGCGCCAATAATGTGGTGCGGGCGCTGGCCATCAGCGTCAGCCGCGACAGCTTCGAGCAGGTGCTGGCCATTGCCGAGCAGTACGACCACGTTTACGCCACCGTCGGCATCCATCCCGACAGCGAAACCGCCGCCGAATTCAGTTTCGACGAACTGATCGAGCGCACCGCCCATCCCAAAGTTGTCGGCATCGGCGAAACCGGGCTGGACTACCATTGGTGCAGCGGCGATCTGGCCTGGCAGCACCGCCGCTTCGCCGTCCACATCGAAGCGGCCAAGCAAAGCGGTCTGCCGCTGATTATCCACACCCGCAAAGCCGCCGACGACACCATGGCGATGCTGCGCGAACACGCCGCACCGCAAGCGGTGATGCACTGCTTCGCCGAAGATTTGCGCGTGGCGAAAATCGCGCTGGATATGGGCTATTACCTGTCTTTCTCCGGCATCGTTACCTTTAAAAACGCCGCCGACGTGCAGGAAGCCGTGCGCTACTGCCCGCTTGATCGGCTGCTGGTAGAAACCGATTCGCCCTTTCTGGCGCCGGTGCCCTACCGCGGCAAGCCCAACGAGCCGGCCTATGTGCGCCACACCGCCGAGTTTCTCGCCACCCTGCGCGGCGACACGCTGGAAAACATCGCCCGCGCCAGCACCGAAAACTTCCACCGCCTGTTTGCCAAAGTCCCGCCGTTGCAGGCAGCCTGAACAGGCAAACCGTTTTTCAGGCTGCCTGAAACCCGCTTTAAAGCAGCCTGAAAACCGTTTCCCCCAACCTTAGCCCAAATCCATCTCCCATGACTGCACCCCATCTTCCGCGCGGCCCGGTAATGGCCGACGTTGCCGCCTACACCCTGAGCGGCCAAGAGCGCGAGCGCCTGCTCGATCCCGCCATCGGCGGCGTGATTCTGTTTCGCCGCAACTTCCAAAACGTCGAGCAGCTCAAAGCGCTCACCGCCGACATCAAATCGCTGCGCACGCCCGAGCTGATTATCGCCGTCGATCACGAAGGCGGCCGCGTCCAGCGCTTTATTGACGGCTTCACCCGCCTGCCGGCCATGGCCGCGCTGGGCAAAATGTGGGACGAACAGGGATGCGAAGCCGCCGAAAAAGCCGCCGAGCAGGTCGGCTGGGTGCTGGCCGGCGAGCTGGCCGCCTGCGGCGTCGATTTGTCGTTCACGCCGGTGCTCGATTTGGACTGGCAGCAATGCGCGGTGATCGGCAACCGCAGCTTCCACCGGCAGCCTGAAACCGTTGCCGCGCTGGCGCTGGCGCTGCAAAAAGGCTTAAACCGCGGCGGCATGAAGTCCTGCGGCAAACATTTCCCCGGCCACGGTTTTGTCAGCGGCGACAGCCACCATGTGCTGCCCGAAGACCCGCGCACGTCCGCCGAACTGGCCGCCGACATCCTGCCCTTCCGCCAACTGGCCGCTCAGGGCATGGCGGCGGTAATGCCCGCCCATGTGGTCTATCCGCAAATCGACAACTGGCCCGCCGGCTTTTCCGCCTACTGGCTGCAGCAGGTTTTGCGCCGCGATTTGGGCTTTGCCGGCGTGATTTTCTCCGACGATCTTACTATGGAAGGCGCCTGCGGCGCCGGCGGCATCAAAGAGCGCGCGCAGCTGTCGTTCGCCGCCGGCTGCGACATCGTGCTGGTGTGCAACCGCCCTGATCTGGTGGACGAGCTGCGCCAAGATTTCAAGCAGCCTGAAAACGCAAAACTGGCCGCGCGCTGGCAAAACATGGCCTGCACCCTGAGCCGCGCCGAAGCGGAAAAACTGGCTGCCGACCCGGACTTTCAGGCTGCCCAATCCGTCTGTGCCGCCTTATCTTCACCGCAAGACACCGCCGGCGGCGTGAAAGTGGGCGAAGCCTTCTGAGCAAACCGACAAAAATTTGATTTGCCGCAAAAGAACAGGCCGGCAGCCTGAAAACTTTTGCGGCAATTTTGCTGCCCGAAAGCGCCGCCGGCAATTTTTACATTTGCAAAAAATAAAATCCTGTTTAGCCAAAAACTATCCTTTTTGCCTAGTTAATGCGATTAAGTTCAAGTTTGGCAATCATTATCAGATAAATTATTCTTTTAAATTATTTATTTAATCTCCAAACTTCAGCTTGCCGCCTTTTGCCGCCGTCTTTACATTTCACAACAGCCCCAAGCAGCGACGGCACAAGCAAAAATTTTTTTCCCAATCAAGACTATTCAATAAGCGATAAACAATGTAAATTATGCATAATGTAGGTTAATGCCAAGCGCTGGGATCTTCCTTAGCGCTTTGTTTTAAGTTCAATAAGTTCAAAGAATAATATCAGTAAGACTTTGATCAAAAGGAATCGAAATGCAGACCAAAAACCGACCTGTATTTCTGGATTTGCGGGTGCTCTCGCGGCACCTGCCGATTCCGGGAATCGTCTCGATCATGCACCGCATCAGCGGCGTGCTTCTCTTTTTCGCCCTGCCCGCCCTGCTGGCGCTTTTGCACGGCTCTTTAAGCAGCGGCGATACCTTTGCCACCTATAAAGCTTGGGGCGGCAATCCCCTGATCAAACTGATGCTGTGGGGCCTGCTGTGGGGCTTCATGCACCACCTGTGCGCCGGCATCCGCTTTTTGCTGATCGATGCCGACAAAGGTGTGCAGCTGCAGCCTGCGCGCAAAAGCGCTAAAGCCGTATTGGTATGCGGTTTCGTTTCGGCTCTGATTTTGGGGGTGGCATTATGGTAAACCGCAAACTGGTCGGCGCCCATTACGGTCTGCGCGATTGGGCGATGCAGCGCATTACCGCAGTAGTCATGCTGGTTTATTCGCTGTTTTTCCTGTTTTTCCTGTTCAGTCTCGCCGGTGCGCAAGACTATTCGCAATGGCAGGCGTTTTTCGGCAAAACCTGGGTAAAACTGTTTACCCAAGTCAGCTTTATCGCCCTGTTTTTACACGCCTGGGTGGGTATCCGCGATTTGTGGATGGACTATGTGAAGCCTTTCGGCATCCGCTTGGCGCTGCACTGCCTGACCATCATCTGGCTCATCGCCTGCACCGTGTATTCCGTTCATGTAATCTGGGGCTGAAAAAATGACTTATCCTATCCGCAAATTTGATGCCGTCATCGTAGGCGGCGGCGGCGCCGGTCTGCGCGCCGCGCTGCAACTATCCAAAGCCGGCATCAACACCGCCGTTTTATCCAAAGTTTTCCCCACCCGCTCGCACACCGTGGCGGCGCAGGGCGGCATTTCCGCCTCGCTGGGCAACGTGCAGGAAGACCGCTGGGACTGGCATATGTACGACACCGTCAAGGGTTCCGACTGGCTCGGCGACCAAGACGCCATCGAGTTTATGACCCGCGCCGCACCGGCCGCGGTGATCGAGCTCGAACACATGGGCATGCCTTTTGACCGCGTGGAAAGCGGCAAAATCTACCAGCGCCCCTTCGGCGGCCACACTGCCGAGTTCGGCAAACGCGCGGTAGAGCGCGCCTGCGCGGTGGCCGACCGTACCGGCCACGCCATGCTGCACACCCTGTACCAGCAAAACGTGCGCGCCAACACCCAGTTTTTCGTCGAATGGACGGCGCTTGACCTGATCCGCAACGAAAACGGCGACGTGGTCGGCGTAACCGCAATGGAAATGGAAACCGGCGAAGTCTATATCTTCCACGCCAAAGCCGTGCTGTTTGCCACCGGCGGCGCCGGCCGTATTTACGCTTCGTCCACCAATGCCTTTATGAACACCGGCGACGGCTTGGGCATCTGCGCCCGCGCCGGCATTCCGCTGGAAGACATGGAATTCTGGCAGTTCCACCCCACCGGCGTGGCCGGTGCCGGCGTGCTGATTACCGAAGGTGTGCGCGGCGAAGGCGGCATTTTGCTCAACGCCAACGGCGAGCGCTTTATGGAACGCTACGCCCCCACTGTAAAAGACCTGGCTTCGCGCGACGTGGTTTCCCGCGCCATGGCGATGGAAATTCTCGAAGGACGCGGCTGCGGTAAAAATAAAGACCACGTGCTGCTGAAAATCGACCACATCGGCGCCGAGAAAATCATGTCCAAGCTGCCCGGCATCCGCGAGATTTCCATCCAGTTTGCCGGCATCGACCCGATTAAAGACCCGATTCCGGTGGTGCCGACCACCCACTATATGATGGGCGGCATCCCCACCAACTATCTGGGCGAAGTCATTGTGCCGCAGGGCGACAATCCCGAAGTGGTGGTCAACGGCCTGTATGCCGCCGGCGAATGCGCCTGCGCTTCGGTGCACGGCGCCAACCGCCTGGGTACCAACTCGCTGCTGGACTTGGTGGTCTTCGGCAAATCCGCCGGCGACAGCATGATCAAATACATCGGCGAACACGAAGAATGGCTGCCGCTGCCTGCCGATGCGGGCGAGCTGACCCGCCAGCGCTTGGAGCGCCTGAACAACCAGACCGGCGGCGAAGACGTTTCCGCCCTGCGCGGCGAGCTGCAGCGCACCGTCCAATCCCATGCCGGCGTATTCCGCACCGACAAGCTGCTGCAGGAAGGCGTGGAAAAAGTGCTGGCGCTGGTCGAGCGTTCCAAAAACACCGAAATCGGCGACAAGAGCCAGGTGTGGAACACCGCCCGCATCGAAGCGCTGGAATTGGACAACCTGATGGAAGTGGCCAAAGCCACCGTGATTGCCGCCGAAGCGCGCAAAGAATCGCGCGGTGCCCACGCTTCCGACGACCACCCCGATCGCGACGACGAAAACTGGATGAAACACTCGCTGTTCTACTCCGCCGACAACCGTCTGGCCTACAAACCGGTTCACACCAAGCCGCTGACGGTCGAGTACATCAAGCCCGCCAAACGCGTTTACTGATTAAAAAACCGGCCGCAAAGATTCAGGCAGCCTGAAAACCTTTCAGGCAGCCTGAAACAGCAAATCCGGATCTGACAAGGAACACCCGCCAAATGGAAAAAATCCGCCTGCAAGTGTACCGCTACAATCCCGACGTGGACGCCAAGCCGTACATGAAAGACTACGAACTGGAAATCGAACCCACCGATGTCAAACTGCTAGACGCCATCGTCAAGCTCAAAGCCCAAGATGACACCCTGTCCTTCCGCCGCTCCTGCCGCGAAGGTATCTGCGGCTCCGACGGCATGAACATCAACGGCCGCAACGGCTTGGCCTGCCTTACCGACATCCGCAGCCTGAAACAGCCCATCGTGCTGCGCCCGCTGCCCGGCCTGCCGGTTATCCGCGATTTGATTGTGGACATGACCCAGTTCTTCAAGCAATACCACTCCATCAAGCCCTATGTGGTCAACGACACCCCCGCCGACCCGCTTAAAGAGCGCCTGCAAACCCAGGAAGAGCGCGCCGAACTCGATGGTCTTTACGAGTGCATTCTCTGCGCCTGCTGCTCCACTTCCTGCCCGTCGTTCTGGTGGAACCCCGACAAATTCGTCGGCCCCTCCGGCCTTTTGAACGCCTACCGCTTCATCGCCGACAGCCGCGACACCATCACCAATGAGCGTCTGGACAACCTGAACGACCCCTACCGCCTGTTCCGCTGCCACACCATTATGAACTGCGTAGATGTTTGTCCGAAACACCTCAACCCCACCCGCGCCATCGGAAAAATCAAAGAAATCATGCTCAAACGGGCAGTGTAAAACTTTCAGGCTGCCCCGCGCTCGTTCGCGGGGCAGCCTGAAAAACACATACGCAGCAAAGCTGATTGCCGCAATAAAGAAACCCGATATCCCGCCCCCAAACGGACAGATTTATGGCACAATTTGACGACACCGCTAAACGGCGCATCCGCTTTCTCACCCGCCGCGGGCTGCTCGAGCTCGATATCCTGCTCGGCCGCTTCATGGCTACCCGATTCCAGCACCTCAGCGACGACGAACTCGCCGTGTTTGTGGAAATTCTGGATTTGCCCGACCAAGAGTTCCTTGCCCTGGTCAACCAACACCAGAAACCCGAGCGCCCCGAATTCGAGCCGCTGCTGGAAAAAATCAGGCAGTCGTAAAGTCTTTTCCGCTTTCAGGCTGCCTGTTCCCTTCCAAGTAAAAAACCTATAAGGAGCAAGAGATGTCCAACACCGTAAAACTGCAAGGCGCAGGCTTTGACACCATCGAACTGCCGGTACTGCAAGGCACATTAGGCAACGATGTCATCGACATCCGTGCGCTGAAGCAAAGCACCAACATGTTCACCCTCGATCCCGGGTTTGTGTCCACCGCCAGCTGCGAATCCAAAATCACCTTTATCGACGGCGACAAAGGCCTGCTCTACTATCGCGGCTACCCCATCGAGCAGCTTGCCGAACACAGCGACTATCTCGAAGTCTGCTATCTGCTGATTTACGGCGAGCTCCCCACCAAAGAACAGAAAAAAGCCTTCGTCAACACCGTTACCCGCCATACCATGGTGCACGAACAGCTTACTTGGTTCTTCCGCGGTTTCCGCCGCGACGCCCACCCCATGGCTATGATGGTCGGCGTAGTCGGCGCCCTGTCCGCCTTCTATCAGGACAGCCTGGAAATCGCCGATCCCGAACACCGCAAGGTCGCCATCTACCGCCTGATTTCCAAAATCCCCACCATTGCTGCCATGTGCTACCGTTATTCCAACGGCTTGCCCTTCAATTTCCCGCGCAATGACCTCTCCTACACCGCAAACTTCATGCACATGATGTTTGCCACCCCCTGCGAAGCCTACGAACCCAACCCCGTTCTGGTACGCGCGCTCGACCGCATCTTCATCCTGCACGCCGACCACGAGCAAAACGCCTCCACCTCCACCGTGCGTCTGGCCGGCTCTTCCGGCGCCAACCCCTTCGCCTGCATCGCCGCTGGCATCGCCAGCTTGTGGGGTCCGTCCCACGGCGGCGCCAACGAAGCCGTGCTCAACATGCTGGCCGAAATCGGCGACGTTTCCAACGTAGCCTCCTTTATGGAAGGCGTCAAAGCCAAGAAATACCGCCTGATGGGCTTCGGCCACCGCGTGTACCGCAATATGGATCCGCGCGCCGCCATCATGAAGCAGACCTGCGACGAAGTGCTGAACGAACTCGGCCTGCACGATGATCCGCGCTTCAAACTGGCGATGGAGCTGGAACGCATCGCCCTGAGCGATCCCTACTTCATCGAGAAAAAACTGTATCCGAACGTCGATTTCTACTCCGGCATCGTACTTTCCGCGCTCGGCATCCCCGTGTCCATGTTTACCGTTATCTTCGCCCTCGCCCGCACTGTCGGCTGGATTTCGCACTGGCACGAAATGATCAGCGAAGGCCAGAAAATCGGCCGCCCGCGCCAGCTCTACACTGGCTCCCCGCGCCGCGACTTCGTTGCCGAAGACAAACGCTAATCCCTTAGTAAAGCAAACAGGCAGCCTGAATTTCAGGCTGCCTGTTTTGATTCGGCTTTAATCTGCATCGCATTCGTTCTGCCCGTTTAGGCAGCCTGAAACCAAAAACCGGCATCCGCCGAATCATGCGGGCGCCGGTTCCGGCTTTTCAGGCTGCCTACTGGCTACTGCGGTAGAAACTGCTGCGCCAGTAGTGGCTGCTGGCTTCCTGCAGCAGCACCATCGACACCGCGGCCAGCGGCAGCGCGAGTAGCAGGCCGGCAAAGCCCATCATCTGGCCGAAAGCCATCAAAGAAAAAATTACCCAAAACGGCGACAAACCGATGCGGTCGCCAACGATTTTCGGCGTGATAAAGAAACTCTCCAAAAACTGACCGACGGCAAACACGCTCCACACCGTCAGCAAGCCGTGCCACGAACCGAATTGCAGCAGCGCCGCCAAAGTGGCCAGAAGCAGGCCGGTGAACGCGCCCAAATACGGCACAAACACCAGCAGTCCCGCCACCATACCGATGGCAAAGCCGGATTCCAAACCGGTAAGCATCAGCCCCAGCCCGTAAAGCAGCCCCATAATCAGCATTACCAGCAGCTGCCCGCGCAAAAAGGCGCCCAGCACTTTATCGATATTGCCGCCGACGCGGTTATAGGCGGCCAGATAGCGGCGCGGCACCATTTTGCGGATACCGTCCTCCCAGCGCGCCCAATCGAGCAAAAAGTAATACAGCAGCAGCGGCAGCAGCACCAGATTGCTTAGGCCGACAGCCAGCGACGAGCCGCGCTGCAGCAGCATGGGCATCGCCTGCTGCAGTTGCCGGCTGATGTTTTGCGCGTTATTGCGCACCCAAGTAGAAATGGTGTCGGCATCCAAAGTCAGATGCTGCCCCAGATGGCCGTTTAACCACGGCAGCGCGGTGTGCTGCACATAATCGGCCATCTGTGGAATGAGCAACACAATCTTCTGAATCTGCCCCGCCAGCATCGGCACAATCACCAGCAAAAGCGCCGTCAGCACAAAAAAACCAAACAGCATCACCCACATCGCCGCCCTACCCCGCTTGATGCCGTGCTTTTCAATCCGGCTCACCAATGGATTCAGAATATAGGCCAGCACCGCGGCAATGATAAAAGGCATCAGGATATCGCGCAGCAGGTGGAAAAACAGCACCAGCGCGGCAATCAGCGCGAACCCGGCCAGCCACGGCAGCCACGGCCGCTTTTTATGGGGAAGATACATAAACACAGTCCTCAACAGGTTTTCAGGCTGCCTATTATCGCAAAGGCAGCCTGAAAAAGGCATTATTTCCAAATCTGCGGTCCGCCGCCGAGATAGCGCGCGTCGTCAAACGTTTTCAGCACCTGCGGCAGCAACGAAACGAATACGGCGGTAAAGATGCCGTTTAAGAATCCTTCGCCCCACGAAATCAGGAAAAACACTGGATACACCGATTCGCGCAACACCGCAGCGGGAAACACGCCCGCCCACAGCAAAGAGAGCGTAACCAGCGTGCCGGCCAGCAGCATGCCCAACACAGCGGCAACAAAACCAAAAATAAAAATATAGATAAACAAATGCTTGGGTAAAGCCCGCTCACCCCAGCGGCGCACGGCCACGCTCACCACGCAGGCCGGCAGCACCACCGCCAACACATTCAAAGGCAGCGCCGCAAGCATCGCATGCTCGGGTTGCAGCAGCGCATACAGCAGCGCCCAGGCCGAGCCGATCCAAAAAGCCGCCGGCGCACCCACCATCAGGCACACCAGATTCAAGCCGAGGAAATGGTAATCCATCCCCGCCATATGCCCGGCCTGGATATCGATCCGCAGTAGCCAGGCAAACCCTGCCGCAGCCGCGGCCAGCACCGCCGATTGCGGTGACGACCGAACAGCACGCAGCGCCGGCTTAGCCGTTGCCGCCAAGAGCGCCAGCCACAACACAGCCGCCGCCCACAAGAGCGAAGCGGGAAACCAATCGGCGTGGAAGTTCATTCAAATATTCCCAAACAGTTTTTCAGGCAGCCTGAAAACAAAACACTACTGAAAAAAGGGCGCAGTATAGCGTTTTTTACGTTGAAACGTCTTTCAGGCTGCCTGAAACGCGCAAACAGCAAAAACGGATATTTGCCATACCGCTTCCGGTACCAAATATCCGTTATGCCGTGCCACCATCATTACCATGGGCGCAAATCAACGATGGCAATGATTTTCTCCTGCTTGCTATCCAGCAAAACCGCCATATCCACCGCCGGCGCTTTCAGCGGCTGGTAGCTGTCAGCCTCAGGGTGAGTGGCGAGAATTTGCTTGACTTGTTGTGTGTCGTTGTATTTTTCCAGCTCATCCAAAGTGTGCTGTGTTTTTTTTATTTCACGCCATGTGCCACCGTCTATCGGCTGATAGAGATCAGCCTGCATAGCAGGACTGATACCTTCTTGGAGTTCAAGAAAAGTGCGCTCGTTTTGCTCAGCTACATCTTTATAAGGACGAACGGCAAGCCACTGCGGAGAAAACCATGGGTTATTTTGGTACTCCGGAAGTATGACCTTAGCAGAATCGCGAGAAACCGTATCTGCCTGCACTATTTCGAATCTTACTTTATCAAATGCTAAATATACTGGCCGACTAATAGCAATGCTATACATGCCGTAAAGATAAGCAGAAAACTGAATAATTAAAATTACAAGTAAGTCAAATTTTAACGTTTTTTTCTCTTTACTGCTGGCAACAATCAGAGTGAGTAAAGGACCCAACACCACATCAATACCCAGCATTATCAAGAAAATACGGGTAACGCCCACTGCTTTTTGCAGTGGATCCGGATGCCAGACATTGAAGACTAAATACAGTCCGCACAAGGCAACCAAACCAGAACACAATAAATGGATTCCAGCCACCTTGAATCTGAATTTCATTACACTCCCTAATTACAAAAGTATTGCTATATCACTGACAAGTACTCGGCAAACGAGTCTTTCCTACGGTTCCTTCACACCGCCAAGTAATGATCTGTCGATTATTCGGATTTGGAGTTGGAACCATGACTACGGTTTTACCAGAATTGGCACCTTTATCAAAGGTTGCAACGATAATACCGTTATTCGGCTGTACTTGCACTCCGCCAGCAGAAAAATACTTTCCTTTAAGCGCCCCTGCAGCACTCATAACAGGATTTCCCGCAACAGGAAACACTCCCGTTTGCCAATAATAGGCACCGATATCGGTTTTTAATCCCTCCACAGATTTTATTGCTTCCAGCGCTTGAGCACGGGCAACATAATCCTGATAAGAAGGCAGAGCAAGCGCTGCCAAAATCCCAACAATAGCAATTACAATCATCAGTTCAATCAGGGTAAAACCACGGCTCATCCTGTGTATGTTTTTCATCATTATTCTCTTTAATAAATAGATTCTTGATTTGGAAAAGAAGCCCTGCTTAGGCAGGGCTTCTTTAATCACACACCTTCTAACCAATTATTGGCAAGAAGAAGGCAGACGGGATTTTTCAATAGTACCAGCACAAGTCCACTTAGTAATCTGACCGTTGGCGGCATTAGCAGTAGGAGTGATAACCAAGGTCTTACCGCTGTTAGCACCAGCATTGAAGGGGACGGTGATTACGCCAGCAGCCACAGTCGCACTACCCTTGGCAAAATATTTACCACCCAGTTCTGTTACTGCAGTTTTCAGCGGCTCAGCGGTGCTATCAGGCAGCGTATTGGTATCAGCATAAATAGCGGCAATATCAGACTGGATACCAGAAGTAGCTTTAAAGCCCTCAGTAGCTTGCGAACGAGCGATGTAGTCTTGGTAAGCCGGCAGGGCGATGGCGGCCAAAATACCGATAATGGCGATTACGATCATCAGTTCGATCAGGGTGAAACCTTTTTGGATTGCTTTCATGTTTTATCTCCAGATAAAAATACAGCACCTATGTGAATGAATATCTTGCCGTGCGGTGCTGCGGGTTGGTTTCGGCAAGTATCTTTGCTTGCAAGGTATTAAGCTTTTGCGGTGCCAGTTTTGCCAAAAAATAAATAAGTGAATGAATAAAAATGAAAAAATACTCTGAAAATATTTTTAGACTGCCGAAAAAATGCGGCGGGCATGGTGCGTTTGCGGCAGCAGTCTGCCGTTTTTTGTCATTTTGATTGCGGCGGGCGAGCGTTTTGCGCCTGTGCGATGGCTCGGGCGCGCAGATAAAGTGCCAAACAGGCGATTTGGGCGAAGGCGGCGGCAAAGGAAAACACAAAGGCGGCTACGCCGAATTGGCGGCTGCCGGCGGCCAGCAGATAGCTGCCGGCAGCCACCAAGGCGATAAACAGCAGAGTGAAGAAAACAAGCAGGATAAAGTAACGGCGGACAGGATTCATGGCAAAAGACCGGTAGTTGTGAATAAAAGCGGGGGAATATTTTTGGGCTGAACGCCATTACACCAATGGTAATGGCAGCGCTTTGGCGCATCTTCATAATGGAAAAGCAGCCTGAAAAGAGTTTCGGGGCTTTTCAGGCTGCTTTTGGCTTTAATGTTTAGGGGAACATCATCATCAGATAGAAGAGCTGGAGAATCAGCACAATCAAAGCGGCGATGGTGGCAATGGTCCAGTTGATTTCGTGGGTGGCAGCCGGCGGCAGGGCGGGCGGGGATGGCGGCTGGTTGGGCACGGCGGGCGAGAGCGGCTGCGGGGCGGCGGGATCACCTACCAGCGTGAACACCAGATTGTCGGTATGGATGGTGATGTTCTCGCCCTGCGGGGTGCGCGCCTGCATGCGGGTGCCGTTTTCCGCCGGCAGCAGCTGCGGCACGTTGGCGGTTTGCTCTTCGCGCTCGAGCAGATTGAAGGCAAACGGCGCGCTTTCCACTTCGGCAAACTCGGTGCGCTTGGCTTGTGGCGCGGCTTTGGCGGCCGGCTGGGCTTTGGGGATGCGGTATTCTCTGGCCGCTGCGTTTTTGCCGGCGGCCGGCTTGCCTCGGGCGGCCGGATTCGCTTTTTCAGGCTGCTTGGGCGCGGCTTTGCCGGCTTGGGCGGCCTCAGAGGGCACGGCCACGGTCTCTACTGCTTTATTGCTTTTGCCGGTTTGCTTGAGCACGCGGAACATATGATGGCAGTCTTTACAGACCACATGCCCCTGGGTTTTGACCAGGGTTACGCGGCTGTAGCTTTGCGGCTTGCCGCAATCCGGACAGTTGATTTTGATTTCGTTCATAGCGCTTAAAGCCTGTTGTTATCGCTTGCGGCCGCTGAGGCACACCCAGCCTTCGTCGCAGACGGCCGGCTGCATGTCGAACCATTCGGCGTAAACCGCGTTCAATTCTTCGGCCTGCTCCTGCAAAATACCGGAAAGGACGATGCGGCCGCCGCTTTTGGTGCGCTGCGCCAGCATGCTGCCGAGCATCCGCAGCGGATTGGCCAGGATGTTGGCCAGTACGATGTCGTATTGTTCGCCTTCGGGCAGCTCGTCCGGCGTGCCGAAGGCAGCCTGAACGGCGTTTTGCCCGGCATTGGCGCGGGCGGCTTTCACGGCCTGCGGGTCGATATCGACACCCGCTGCTTCGCCGGCGCCGAGCTTGAGCGCGGCAATGGCGAGAATGCCGGAGCCGCAGCCGTAATCGAGCACACGCTCGCCGCCGGCCAGGTTTTGGTCGAGCCAGCGCAGGCACAGGCGGGTGGTGGGATGGCTGCCGGTGCCGAAAGCCAGGCCGGGATCCAGGCGCAGGTTCAGCGCTTCCGGGTCGGGCGAATCGTGCCAGGTGGGGGTAATCCACAGACGCGGGGAAATTTGGATGGGGTCGAACTGCGACTGGGTGAGCCGCACCCAGTCTTGCTCTTCCAGCTCTTCGAGCCGCCACTCGGGCAGGGCAATGCCGATTTGTTCGGCGGCGGCGGCCAGCGCGGCGGCAGGATCGGCGGCGGTATCAAACAGCGCCGTTACCTGGCTTTGCTGCCACACCTGCTGCGCGGGCATGCCCGGCTCGCCGAAAATCGGCTGTTCCTGCTCGGTGCCGGCGTAGGCGTCTTCAATGGTGCTGCACAGCGCACCCTGCTCCATCAGGGCATCGGAGAAGGCTTCGGCGAGCTTTTCGGGAACGGGAACGGTGGCTTGCTGGTAGGACATGGCAACTCGGCACGCGGCGGCGTTAAGATAAAACGGCGGATTCTAGCAGTATTTTGCACTTTCTTAATAACGGATTTGCGTTTTCAGGCTGCCTGCGGGCGCTTTTGTGTTGCGCCTGACGCCGCTTTTGCCCGCGCAAGCGGCCGAGCGCGCGGGAAAAACGACAAACTGCTTGCCAATGTGCAGGCGGATGTTTAGAATGCCGCGTTTTTATTAAACCATTAAACCCTGTATTTAGGAGTAAGAACTTATGGCCAATAGCGCACAAGCCCGCAAGCGCGCCCGTCAGTCCGTGAAACACCGTGCCCACAACGCCAGCCTGCGCACCGCCTTCCGCAGCGCGGTGAAAAAAGTGTTGAAAGCCGTTGCAGCCGGCGACAAAGCCGCTGCCGAAGAAGTTTACCGCCAGTCTGTTAAAGTGATCGACCGCATTGCCGACAAAGGCGTGTTCCACAAAAACAAAGCCGCCCGCCACAAAAGCCGTTTGGCTGCCAAAGTGAAAGCGCTGGCTTAATTGTTTGCCCCGTTTGCAAAAACCCGCCCGATACGGCGGGTTTTTTGTTGCTCAAACAACGGCAAAAGCAGCCTGAAAACTTTTCAGGCTGCTTTTTATGCTGCCTATTCGCGGTGGTAGGGATGGTTGTTGAGTATCGACACCGCGCGGTAGAGCTGCTCGGTAAGCAGCACGCGCACCATGCCGTGCGGCAGGGTCAGGCTGGACAGGCGCAGCAGCAGGCGGGCGCGGGATTTGAGCGCGTCGCTCATGCCGTCGGCGCCGCCGATGACAAAGCAGACGTGTTCGCCGTTTTGCTGCCAGTTTTTCAGATGCTGCGCCAGCTGCAATGAAGTCGGCGCTTCGCCGCGCTCGTCCAGCGCCACCAGCAGCGCGTTTTCCGGCAGCGCTTCGAGTATGCGCTTTTCTTCCGCCGCCATGCCCTGCTCGGCGCCGATGCCGCCGCCGCGCTTTTGCGGCTTGATTTCTTTGAGCGTATAGCGGATGTCGCGGCCGAAGCGCTTGGCGTATTCGGCCACCGCTTCGTCCACCCAGCGCGGCATTTTGCTGCCGACGGCCAATACGGTAATGTTCATTGTGCTTCCTTTTCGGTTTTCAGGCTGCCTGATTGCTTTCAGGCAGCCTGAAAAATATCTGCGCCGCAAACGCCCTATTCCAGCGGCTCGACAGGCGGCACAACCACCGGCGGCATTTCGACGGCAGCGCGGCGCAAACGGCGCTGGCCGCGCCAGGCGGAATAAGCCAGCAGCAGCAGCCACGGCTGGCAGATAGCGACTGCCAGATAGCGCGGGTCGGCAAAAGATACTGTCAGCCGCCCCTGTGCGAAGTCGGCAAACGCCCACAGCCACTGCCACAGCGCCGGTGCGGCAAACACCGCCACAATCAGCAATGCCGTCTGCCGCCAGCCGTTTACCACCAGCATCCGCCCGCGTGCCGCCGAGCGCGACTGCGCCAGCACCGACAGCAAAGCCAAACCCACCACCAGCGCCATGCCGCCGTTGGCCAGCACCTGCAGCCAGCCGAAAGCAAATTCGGGCGACACCGGCAGCCCGTCTTTGGGCAGCGGCGCGGCGGACGGCAGCAGTGCCGATTTCACGTTGCCGACCAGTCCGAAAAGCAAATCGGCCAGCACCAGATAGGCGGCCAGCACCGATAAAAACCTCATGGTGCGCTCCGTTGTGGGAAAAACGGCGCATTGTATAGCGAAAGCCGCCAGCGGGCTATGCCGCGCCTTTCAGGCTGCCTGCACGTTTACCCTGCCGCGCACAGGCAGCCTGAAAACCCAAAAAGCGCGTTTTCGCTATACAATGCGCCTTTTCCAAGCAGCGAGAAACGACAATGAACTACCGCATCAACCGCCCCGACGGCAAGCCGATGAACCCCGAAGAAGCAGCAAGCGGCAGCTGGGAACAAAACACCCTAAACCGCGTACTGCTCGCCGCCTACCACGAACAGCGCCGCGAGCGCCTGTGGCGCAACATCTGGCGCTTTATCAAGCTCGGCGTTTTCCTATTGGTGCTGGCGCTGGTATTCGGCAAAGGCCAAAACCGCGAAGACTCCGCCTTTGCCGCCGCCCGCAGCGAGCACACCGCCGTTGTCCGCCTTGAAGGCCAAATCGGCGGCAATCCGCACAAAGACCAGGTGGAAATGCTGCGCAAAGGCATGGAAGCGGCCTATGCCAACAATAAAGCCAAAGCCATCATCATCCGCGCCAACAGCCCCGGCGGCTCGCCCGTCGTTTCCAATATCGCCTATGCCGAAATCCGCCGCCTGAAAGCCGAGCATCCGAATATTCCCGTTTACGTCGTTGCCGAAGACGTTTGCGCTTCAGGCTGCTACTACATCGCCGCCGCCGCCGACAAAATCTATGCCGATCCGTCCAGCTTGGTCGGCAGCATCGGCGTTATCGGCAGCAGCTTCGATCTGACCGGCCTGATCGACAAACTCGGCATCAAGCGCCGCGTCCACATCGCCGGCAGCAACAAAGACATGGGTGACCCCTTCGTGCCCGAAACCCCGCAGCAGCAGGCCATCTGGCAGCAGATGCTCGACCAGATCCACAACGAATTCATCAAAGCCGTGCGCGAAGGCCGCAGCAAACGCCTCAAAGAAGCCGAAAACCCCGATCTCTTCAGCGGTCGCATCTACACCGGCATCGAAGCCCAAAAAGCCGGCCTGATCGACGGCTACGGCAACGTTTACAGCGTCGCCCGCGACGTAGTCAAAGCCCCCAAACTGGTGGACTACACCCCCGAAGACGACAGCCTCAGCGCCCTTCTGAACCAAGGTCTGCGCTCCGAAGCCCAGCAGCAGATCGACAGCCTGATCCGGCACAAAGGCTGGTAAGCCCCGCAGGCAGCCTGAAAAGCGGTTTTCTGCTTTCAGGCTGCTTTTTTTGCTTCCGCTTGGCAGCCTGAAAACGGCCGGCAAGGGAAAATCCGCCCACCGGCGGCTTTCAGGCTGCTTTTTGATACGGAACAGGCGGCCTGAAAACGCAAAAACGCCCGCGAAACTCGCGGGCGTTTTTGCTTGCCGGTTTGGGCGGTTTACTGCTGTTGCTGCATGCCTTGCAGCAGTTTTTTCGCCGCGCCTTTTTCCACTTTGTTGACTTTGATGTCGAACACCAACACGGAATTGGCGGGGATTTTCGGGCTGGGGGCGCGCTCGCCGTAGGCCAGGTTGGCGGGGATGTAGAGGGTGTATTCGCCGCCTTCTTTCATCAGCTGCAGGCCTTCGATCCAGCCTTGGATTACGGTGTTGTCCACCAGCGGCACGGCAAAGGCGTCCTGGCCTTTGTTGGTGTCGAACACTTCGCCGTTGGTCAGGCGGCCTTCGTATTCCACGGATACCACGTCGCCTTTGGCGGCCTGGGCGCCGCTGCCTTCTTTGTTGACTTTGTACTGCAGGCCGGAAGCGGTGGTCTGCACGCCTTCTTTGCCTTTGTTTTCAGCCAGGAATTTCTCGCCGGCGGCTTTGGCTTCACCGGCTTTTTTCTCGGCTACTTCGGCAGCTTTCTTGCTCAGAGACTCGGAAAGCTGCTGCGCCTGCTGTTCGCTGATTTTGGAAGGTTTGCCGTCCAGGCTCTCGGCGATGGCTTCGGCCAGGACTTTGGTGTCGATTTCGACGCCGTTACTTTTGAGCTCGGCCACCACCGGCGATTTGCCCAGCTCGTAGCCGATCAGATAGCTGACCTGTTTGGCTTCGGTATCCAAGCCGGCGGGGGCGGCGGCACCAGAGGCGGCAGGTGCAGCGCCAGAAGCGGCAGGAGCCGGAGCGGCAGCGCCGGAAGCAGCGTTATTCTGAACCTGCTGCTGGCAGGCGGCAAGGGCGAAAACGGCGGCCAGTGCGCCGGCAAGCAGAGTGCGGTTGTGTTTCATAATCCGTATATCCTTTTCATCGGGTTGATGGGGTTGAATGAACCGTCCGGCACGCGGCCGAATGCGCGGCATTATATACAATCCGGCCGGCGCCGTCATACCGGCAGCCTGAAAGCGCTGCTGCGGGCGTTTCAGGCTGCAGCTGCCGCCGTGTGGCGGATGCGGCGAACATTCCCTATAATCGCCCGTTTTTCCACGGAGCCGCCGGCCATGACCACCGACCCCACCGCCCAAATGCAGGAACTGTTTGCCGCCGCAGGCAGCCTGAAAACCGTGCGCGACCTGCTGCGCTTTGCCGTCAGCCGTTTTTATCAGGCCGGGCTGTTTTTCGGCCACGGCAGCGACAATGCCTACGACGAGGCCGCCTATCTGATTCTGCACACGCTGCACCTGCCGCCCGATACGCTCGAGCCTTATCTGGATGCCGAACTTTTGCCGCAGGAGCGCGAGGCGGTGCTGGCGGTGCTGGCGCGCCGCGTGCTCGAGCGCATCCCCGCCGCCTACATCACCAATGAAGCGTGGCAGGGCGAGTTTGATTTTTATGTGGACGAACGGGTGCTGGTGCCGCGCTCGTTTATCAGCGAACTCTTGGGCGAACCGCTGCTGCCGTGGCTGGAACACGAAGAGCTGGTGCACCGCGCGCTCGATTTGTGCACCGGCAGCGGCTGTCTGGCGGTGCAGATGGCGCACCATTATCCTGCCGCGCAAATCGACGCCGCCGATATCAGCCTGGACGCGCTGGAAGTGGCGGCAATCAATGTCGAGCGCTACGGGCTGGAAGAGCGCATCAAGCTGATTCACACCGATTTGTTTGAGGGGCTGGACGGTGCTTACGATCTGATTGTCTCCAACCCGCCCTATGTCGATGCCGAATCGGTGGCCGATTTGCCCGAAGAATACCTGTGCGAGCCGGAAATCGCGCTGGGCAGCGGCGAAGACGGGCTGGACGCGGTGCGACGCATTCTCGACCAGGCCGCCGCCCTGCTCAAACCGCGCGGCGTGCTGCTGGTGGAAATCGGCCACAACCGTGAAGCGCTCGAAGCCGCCTTTCCCGAGCTGCCCTTTGTCTGGCTCGACACCAGCGGCGGCGACGGTTTCGTCTTTCTGCTGACCCGCGAACAGCTGCTCGGCGAAGCCGCTTTTTAATCTTTTCGGCTGCCTGAAAACATCCGAAGGCAGCCTGAAAGCCGTTTTTTCCACGGTGCGAAACCCGGTTCCCCGCGCCCCAAACCAACCATGAAAAAAGCCAAACAATATCCCTTTTACCGCATCTGGCAGCAGCGTTTCCGGCTGCACAGCGAAGACCGCTCGGGCTTTCCCGGCCTGCCTGCCGCGCAGCAGTGGCGCCGCTGGATCTGGCAGGCGCTCAAGCACGACGGCGCCCGCGCCGAAATCGGCCTGCTGCTCTTGGACGAAGCCGAAGCCCGCGCCTATAACCGCGACTACCGCGGCAAAGACTACGCCACTAATGTTCTCAGCTTTGCGCTGAACGAAGGTGAAATCCTGCCGCCGGAAGACGACGGCATCTTGCGCGGCGATTTACTGATCTGCCCGCAAGTCGTCGCCCGCGAAGCCGCCGAGCAGGGCAAAACCCTGACCCAGCATTGCGCCCATCTGGCGGTACACGGCACCCTGCATCTGATGGGTTACGACCATATCGACGACGCCGAAGCCGAAGACATGGAAGCGCTGGAAACCCGTCTGCTCGCCCAAATGGGCTATCCCGACCCTTACGCACAGGAGCGCGACTGATGGATACCGCCGGCAAACCGGAAAGCCTGTTCGAGCGCCTGCGCCGCCGTTTCGGCCACCACCGCCGCGAAGCCCGCGCCGAAGACATTCTGCAGATGCTGCAGCAGGCGCGCCGCGAGCAAACCATCGGCGCCGACACCCTGCAGCAACTGGAAAACGTGCTGCGCTTCAGCAGCATGAGCGTGCGCGACGCGATGGTCAGCCGCGCGCGCATGGACGTCATCAAAACCACCGACAGCATCGAGCGCATCATCGGTTATGCCGTTGAAACCGCCCATTCGCGCTTTCCGGTCATCGCCGATGACAAAGACCACGTGCTCGGCATCCTGCATGCCAAAGACCTGCTCAAATACACTTTGAATCCCGAGCATTTCCGGCTGGAAAACATCCTGCGCCCCGCCGTGTTCGTACCTGAGAGCAAAAGCCTGCACGCCCTGCTCACCGAGCTGCAGCAGCAGCGCAACCATATGGTGATCGTGGTGGACGAATACGGCGGCATCAGCGGTCTTTTGACCTTTGAAGACCTGATCGAACAAATCGTCGGCAAAATCGAAGACGAGTTCGACGAAGACGAAAGCGCCGACAATATTTTTCCCGTTTCCGCCGAACGCTGGCGCATCAAAGCCGCCACCGAAATTGCCGACATCAACGCCTTTTTCGGCACCGATTTGAGCAGCGAAGAAGCCGACACCATCGGCGGTCTGCTGATCGAAGAACTCGGCCACCTGCCCGGCCGCGGCGAAAAAGCGCAAATCGGCAGCCTGCTGTTTACCGTCGCCCGCGCCGACAAACGCCGGCTGCACACCCTGATGGCCACCCGCGTCAAAGACGATGCCGCTTAAAGCAAAAAGCCTGCAGGCAGCCTGAAAACCGGTTTTCTCCTTTTCAGGCTGCCTGCAGGCGGTTTTGTCCAACCTTTCCCACCCCAGTATCATGAACCGCCCCGCCCCTCTGATGCGCCGCTTTGCTGCGCTGCTTTACGAAGCCCTGCTGGTCGGCGCCGTCAGCGCCGTTGCCGGCTTGGCTGCGGGCATCGCCAACACCCTGATTGTGCGCCTGCTCCCCGCCGCCACCGCCTTAACCGTACCGCTGACCGGCCTGCTGCTGCTGGCCGGCTGGTGGTACTACTTCAAACTCAACTGGCTGCGCGAAGGCCAGACCCTGCCGATGCGGGTGTGGCGCATCGGCCTGGCCGACACCGCCGGCGGCCGGCCGACGCCGGGCCATTATCGCCGCCGCTTCGCCGCCGCCGCCGCGCTGCTGGTGGCGCTGCCGCTGGCCGCCTACGCCGCCCTGCGCCGCGCCGGCATCCCGCCCAAACCTGCCGCCGCCGCCGCGTTGTGCTGGTGGATACTGCCGTGGGGCTTTGCCCTGTTAAACCGCCGCCGCCAGTTTCTCTACGACTATTGGGCAGGAACGGAACTGACCGATTTGCGCGACGGAGCGCGGCAGGAAGCGGGTAAATAAAACTGCAGATGGTTTTCAGGCTGCTTTGCCTTTACAGGCAGCCTGAAAAACGGCACGTTCGTTATCAACCCCATACGGCAGCGGGGCAGCGGGGCAGCGGGCACTCTGCCACCGCAGCGTTTGGCCGGACGGATAAATTTCAGGCTGCTTCAATTTCTTGAAGCAGCCTGAAAACTTTGGCGGCCGGTTATCTGTTCGATGTCGGTGTCGGTGCCGAAGCGCTTTGGGCTTCGGTCGAGAACCATTTCTGATAGATCTTATCGTAGGTGCCGTCGGCCTTGATTTGCTCCAAACCGCGGTTGAGCTTGTTGAGCAGTTCGGTATTACCTTTTTTCACTGCCAAAGCATAATGTTCTTTAGGCAAGGTGTTGTCGCTTACTACACGCAGCTTTTGTTCTTTGTAGTTATTGGAGTAATAGTACAAAGGACCCAAGTCGGCGAATGCACCATCAGCTTCTTTAAGCATCACTTGGCGGACTGCCTCCCACACAGACGGGCTTTGAACCACAGTACCGTTGCCGGCCTGCAGTTTAGCCAAGGTAGACTCCCCCACTGTGCCGACTACTGTAGCAATCTTTCTGCCTTTTACGTCGTTCAATGAAGTAATCGGGCTGTTTTCAGGCACAATCAGACCCTGTGATGTTTCAAAGTGTGAGTTGGTAAAATCAACGATAGTTTTACGCTCGTCGGTAATTGAAATTGCGGCAACCGCGATGTCTGCACCATTACCTAAATCTTCCAGCATACCCACAAACGGGTGGGGAACGAAGTTTACTTGAAAGCCTTGTTTGTCACCGATGGCGGTAACAATATCGATACCGAAGCCGGATGGGCGGTTGTCGGCATCCGCCATCACAAAGGGCGCAAAGCCGCCGGCCTCGAAAAATACGTTTTGCACTGGGCGGGTATCCTGCACAAAATTTCCAGCTTCAGATGCGCTTTGCGCTTTGCTGCTGCCACCGCTGCCGGAGCCGCCGCAGGCCGCCAAAGAAAACATTACCACCAAGGACATAAAACGCCGTAATGAAATCATTATGGTTCTCTCTCTACTGTGTAATTAAAAAAACGGTTAGGGCAGCCTGAAACTATTTGCGCAGGCTGATGACGATGGCGGCGCTGCGGTTGCGCCAGGTAATCGGGATAACGAATGAACGGTCTTTGCGCGGCAGCAGGATTTCATCGGGCGCGCCGCGCAGGACGATGGGCACGGAAATCTCAAACTCTTCGCCAAATTCGCTGCGGGCATTACCGGCGATGGTGTTGGCCACTTCGCCCACCAGATCGACCATCAGGGCTTCACTGGTGTCTTTTTCGCCGATCAGCACCAGCAGGCGTTCGAGCAATTCCCGCGGCGCCGTGAAATAGACCACGCCTTGGTTTTTGCCGGAAATGGCAATCACGCCGGTAAAGTCTTTAGCCGAAGGAATTTTGTTTTCAATCAGATAAGGGGTGCCGACCACCAATTCTTCGCCGATAATCATTTGGGCGAAGTATTTTTGCACGCCGTCGATAAATACCTGTAACTTTTCTTCTTTCATTTTCTAACCTTACTTTTCGAATCGGGATGTTTCAGGCTGCCTGCACAAGCACCGCGTGCAGGCAGCCTGAAATTACTCTTCCAGCATTTCTTCTAGCGCATGGAACAAATCTTCGTCGGAAAACGGTTTGTAAAGAAAACCGCGCGCGCCAAGCTGCAGGGCTTTGATGCCGGTCGCCTTGTCCGACAGGGCGGATATCACCAGGATATTGGCGTCTTCATCCATGCTGGTAATCTGGTAGATGCATTCCAAGCCGTCCATTTTCGGCATGGTCAAGTCCATCGTAACCACATCGGGGCGGTGCTGGCGATACAGCGCGACGGCCTCTTCGCCGTTGGATGCCGATGCTACCACTTCGAAATCCATCGTGCTTGAGCCGCGTGAAATGCGATTGCGGATAACGTTGGAGTCATCAACAATCATAATGCGTTTTGCCATGGTTTAAATCCTTCTCTCAATTCTTTGGCAGGGTAAAGCTGAAGCGGGTATAACCCTGTGGGCGGCTGGTGACGTTTACCGTTCCTTTTAGTGAAACCACGCGGTCTTTGATAATGTCCAGGCCGACGCCCCTGCCGGCATCTTCGGTGCTCTTGTCGGTAGTGGAGAAACCGGGGCTGAACAACAGGGAAACCAGCTTCCGTTTGTCCAATTTGGCGACTTCGTCCAAAGTGTATTTGCCCAGATTCACCGCTTTTTGCGCGATGGCATCGTAATCGATGCCGTTGCCGTCGTCTTCAACAGTCAGCAGGAATTTGTCACCCTGCTCCTGCAGGCTCATGTGGACGTGGCCGACGGGCAGTTTGCCGCGCTTGTTGCGAACGTCCGGCGTTTCGATACCGTGCACCACCGCATTGCGCAGCAGTTGGATGGCGATTTCGCCGATTACGCCGTCCACCGTATCGCTGCCGGTGCTTTCCAAGCCGCTGTAGGTAAAGGCGGCTTCTTTGTGGTTGCGCTTGGCGATGTCGGCAACAAACATAGCGTAACGGCTGTTATTGCTGCGCGGAGCCGGAGCCGCTTCGTTGCCATTTAAGACGATAGGCGCATTGCTGCCGATTTTCGCCAGCAAATCTTCAATGGTGTGGTTCAGGCGGATCAATTCTTCCAACTGCACCGCCAAGCCGAGGAAGTTTTCACCCGACAGCTTGGGTGTCTGCTTCAGACGGTTCAGGTTGGCCTCGAAGTTTTCCGCCATATTGGTAAAGCCGCTTAATTTCAGCGCGGACGATTCGCCTTTCATGCTGTGCACTTCGCGGTAAATGGCGTCCACCTTACCATGCAGCGAGGCATTGTCTTCGCCTTGTGATTTGAGCACGGTATTGATGCTTTGGATGTGGCGGTTGGTATTGCTGATAAAGTCGTTCAGAGAATCGCGGTCGGCCTGCAAAATGGTGCTGAGCATTTCCAGCTGCACGTCGTTTTGCTCGCGCTCCTGCTCCATTTTCTGTTCCAAAAGCACGGCATCGGTTACGTCTTCCACGTTTACCAACACGCGGGCAATGTCCTTACCGTGATAAACGCGGCGGAAATTGAAGTCCAAAAAGCGCTCTTTCTCGTCGATATTCACTTTTTGGCGGATCAGGGGATTGAGCGAGGCGATCAGGCGCTCTTTGGTACGCGCATTATAGAGCTGGCCGATAAAGTCGTTGGCGGTATTCAGGTCGGAAGTATTGATGAAGCTGGCCAACACATCGAGCAAGTTTTTACCGCCCACGCCTTTCTGGCCGATAAGCGTTTCAAGCTGCTTGGAGTATTGCGAACCGATGGTCAGGTTTTTGTCCACCAGAAACAGACCGGTGGTTACCGTATCCATAATCTCGGTGGTTTCTTTTTTCGCTTCATCCGCCAATTTGTCGGCGGTGAGCAATTTACGGATGAAGTAGCTCAAGAACAGAGCAAGGTACAACACCGCACCCACAATACCAAAAATCTCTACGTTTTTTAATTGGGTGGCACGTTGTTCCAATTTGGCGCGTTTGTCTGCCAGCAAGAAATTAGTGATTTCGGCAAAGCGGGCGTTGTTGTTTTGCAAATTCAATAACGCAGTATCAACCAGCGAAGCATCGGCAGTGGGGTCTTCGGCTTTTTTGAGATATGCATCTACGATGAGTTTGGAATCTTTCCATTTTTTCGTCATCTCTGCCAGCAAGGCTTTTTTCTCACCTTTATCAGAGGCATCTACCAGATACTGCTTGCCGTCAATGGAAACATAATTGCCGCCTGCAGCCGTAGCTTGCAGCGAACGCGAAAAAACGTCCTGCGATTCTTTGGCGCGTTTTAATGCGCCTTGCACTAGGGGGCTTTTCGGGTCTTGATGGGTATTGAGCTTGAGCAGTTGGATGTTTTCCAGCAGTTCGCCATACGCGTTACCCATTTCGGCGGCAACGTAACTTTGAATGGAGTCTTCTTCAATCTCGCTGGAAATGTTGCTGGCATAAATCAACAACCCCGCCAGCAATACAACGAAGATACCAATGGAGATAATCATCCCCTGGTACCGTTTTAAACCGGTGTAATCGGTTTTGGGCGCGGCATTCTCACTCATGGATTTCCTTTCGTTCGATAGAAACGTGTTTTCAGACCGGCAAAATGGCAAGCAAACAAATCGATGCCCATCCAAAAATTACGCAAGCAAGCTTAACGCATTGCGGGCGGATTTATTTTGCGGATGGGTAATACGAATGACGGCATAGCATAGTGTAAATATGACGTCTGTTTACTTTCTTAAAATTTTGTAAATTATTACAAAAAATCTTGCGCAAAACAAGTTGCGCAATAGCTGCCTGCTGAAACATCTCAGAATTTAAATGGATAAATATTTACAAGCAAAATTCGTGCATATTTTTGCCAAGCACACCCTGATATGCCAGACTGTTTTTTTCTATCGGATTTTAATGTGATTTTCCCCGTGAGTCGGGCAGTTTGTGCGGATACGGGCACCATGTACTGCGGCGAATCGGCATCGACGGGATAATAAATATGCCCAATTGCAGCCTGAAAACAGAATTTTCCGCTTTCAGGCTGCCTAGGGCGTGTTGACATTTAACTTTTGCAGCGGATTTTTCGTCAGAAAATGGCAGATGTAAGGCAAAAATGCGAGCCTATGCCGCCCATAGGCGAGTATTTTTAACGCGGCAGATGCCGTTTTATGGCGAAAAAGCCGCCAAAATGTTGATTGTTAATACGCCCTATCACCATCGGCGCAATTCTTTGTTCACATCAAAGCGGTTCGGGGCTTTGGGATTTTTGCGCAGATAATCCCGCGCTTGCAGCAGCTGTTCGCGTATCCAGCGGGCAAGCGGGATGGGTGCGTCGTATTCATCGGCAAACACCGAATTGGGCGCGACAAACCGCCGCTTGCCGTCCGCGCTCACCAGAAACTCGGTATCCGCTGCGCGCTCGCCTGCGTGCTCGCCATTGGTATAAAAACTCTGCAAGCGGTAATACGGCTGGGCGGCGTTGGGGCGTTCGACGATGTGGTAACGCACGTTCAGCTCGTCCGCATCGGCGGGCGAAATCTTGTTGCAGAGCGCGAGCCGTTGCAGCACGGTCAGGCGGTTGAAATAGTCGGCGATGCGCTGCTCGTGCGGGGTGTAGCGGTAGGGGTTGGGGTAATACAGCCCGTCTCGTTTGATGTCGTCCGCCGCTGTTTTCAGGCTGCTGCCTGCGGTAACTTCGCCTTTTTGGTTGATGACTTCGCTCACGGCATCGGGCGCGGCGGGGGCGAGCGTCCAATGTTCGTCGTCCGTCCATTCTTTTTTCCAGCCGTCGCGATAGACGGTGGCATAGCCGTGTTCAAACGGGGTGGCGAAATCCCACTGCGCGGGGGTGGCGCGGCTGCCGTCGCGGCGCACAAAGCCGACGCGCCCTTTTTCCACATAGCGGCGCATGCCTTCCTGCCAGTAGTCGCAGCCGTTGTCATACTCGATGGGCGAATATAAATATTGCCCCGTGCGGCTGAATACATCGCCCACATCGGCAGCGATGGCATCGTCGCGGTTTTCGTTGAAATGTTCGGAAAAACAGATTTCTATGGTGTGTCCGCGGATGGGGCGTTTGTCTTCGGTGTAGTGGTGGGCGATGACTTTTACCGGCGCAATCACTATGCGCCCTGATGCGGTTTTCACGCCGATTTTGTCTTTTTGCGGGTAGAAATAAAGCGGCTCGGCTTGGGAGAGCGCGGCGGCGAATAGCAGAGCGATGGGGACGATGGTTTTGCTGGGCATGGGAGTTTCCTTTTTTCAGGCTGCTTTGGGGTTTCAGCAGGTGGATGGGGTGGCAAACCCGATATTTTTTACATTGCGCAGTTGCCGGGTTTCAACTCAATGTGCTCATTTGACGATTAAGGCAGCCTGAAAGCGCAAATCCGACTTTCAGGCTGCCTTACATCATCACAACCCCAACTCCCCCCACATCGCATCCACCTTCGCCGCCACATCGGCATCGCGCTCAATCACCCGTCCCCATTCGCGGTCGGTTTCGCCCGGCCATTTGTTGGTTGCGTCCAAACCCATTTTGCCGCCGAGTCCGCTGACGGGGCTGGCGAAGTCGAGATAGTCGATGGGCGTGTTTTCTACCAACACGGTGTCGCGCACGGGGTCCATGCGCGTGGTTACTGCCCAGATGACTTCTTTCCAGTCGCGCACGTTCACATCGTCATCAACCACGATGATGAATTTGGTGTACATAAACTGGCGCAGGAACGACCAGCAGCCCATCATCACGCGCTTGGCGTGTCCGGCGTACTGTTTTTTCATGCTGACCACCGCCATGCGGTAGGAGCAGCCTTCGGGCGGCAGGTAGAAATCGGTGATTTCGGGGAACTGCTTTTGCAAAAGCGGTACGAACACTTCGTTCAACGCCACGCCCAAAACGGCGGGTTCATCGGGCGGTTTGCCCGTGTAGGTGGAGTGGTAAATCGGGTTTTCACGCATGGTGATGCGCTCGACCGTGAACACGGGGAAATGGTCCTGCTCGTTGTAATAGCCCGTGTGGTCGCCGTATGGGCCTTCCAACGCGGTTTCGTTCGGATGGATGACGCCTTCCAACACAATTTCGGCACGGGCGGGCACTTGCAAATCGTTGCCGATACATTTCACCAGCTCCGTCCGCGAACCGCGCAGCAGTCCGGCAAACTGGTATTCGCTCAAGGTATCGGGAACGGGCGTTACCGCACCCAAAATGGTGGCGGGGTCGCAGCCGAGCACGACGGCGACGGGATACGGCGTATCGGGATTGAGTTTGCGGAATTCCTGATAATCCAGCGCGCCGCCGCGATGCGACAGCCAGCGCATAATCAGCTTGTTTTTGCCGATTAACTGTTGACGGTAAATGCCTAAGTTCTGACGTTTTTTGTGCGGGCCCCGCGTGACGGTCAAGCCCCATGTTACCAGCGGCGCAACGTCTTCCGGCCAGCAATGCTGAATCGGCAGGCGGGTCAAATCCACTTCGTCGCCTTCCCACACGATTTCTTGGCAGGGCGCGTTTTTGACGACTTTGGGCGCCATACTCCAAATGTCTTTGAGCAGCGGCAGTTTGGAGAACGCGTCTTTAATGCCTTTGGGCGGTTCGGGTTCTTTCAAATACGCCAGCGTCTGCCCGATTTCGCGCAGCTTGGCGACGCTGTCCGCGCCCATGCCCATCGCCACGCGCTCGGGCGTGCCGAACAGGTTGGCGAGCACGGGAAAATCATAGCGGCTGCCGTCGGGCTTGACGGCATGTTCAAACAACAACGCCGGCCCTTCGGCGCGCAGCACGCGGTCGGCGATTTCGGTCATTTCCAAATGCGGCGAAACGGGATGGGCGATCCTTTTCAGGCTGCCTTGCGCTTCAAGCATTTGGATAAATTCGCGCAGGTCGCGATATTTCATGGTGGTTTCCCCATGCGTGTAAGTGTTTTCAATCATGCTTTAAAAGGCAGCCTGAAAGCCGTTTTGATGCTTTCAGGCTGCCTTAAGCCGGTTAGAAACGGTAGTTTACCGCCAACCGGACATCGCGGCCGCTTTCAGGCAGGGCATTACCGCCGGAGATGGCTGCATCGCGTTCGCTGTGGCTGTAATACTGTTTGTTGCCGACGTTGTTTATCGAAAAATTGACGTTCAGGCTGTCGTCGGCCAAGGGCTGCCAGCTGGCGTACAGATCGTGGACGCCGTAGCCCGCGCGGTGTGGCGACAGGGTTTGGCGGGTGCGGTTGGTGGTGCAGCACCAGCCGCGTGCTTGGGCGAAACGGCCGCGCCAGCCGATTTCAAGCTGCGGGCGGGCGAATTTGTAGCTCAGGCCGGCGTGGTACTGGCGTCCCATCGGAAAAGCCAGCGCGGCGTTGTCGGCGATTTTGCCGTTCAGGCGCGGGGTGCTGTAGGACATGCCGGCGCGGGCGTGCAGCCCCTGCCAGCGGTAGGCGGCGGTGATTTCGTAGCCGGTGTTGGTGAATTTGCCGCTGTTGGTCAGCACGTAATTGACGGGGGCGATGTAGTCTTTGACGGTCTGCCGATACAGGCTGCCTGAAACGGCAAATCCGGCATGGCGGAATTTGAATCCGGCTTCGGCGGTGCGGGCGTGGACGGCTTTGATATCGTCGGCCAGGCGGGTGTTACCCAAGGCCAGCATAGCTTCCTGCAGGCGCGGACTGCGGCTGGCGGTGTTGTAGGACGCGTTGAGTGAGAAGTCGGGGCTGATATCCCATACCGCGCCGATGCTGGGATTGAAGCGGCCGACGGAGCGGGCGGCGCCTTTTTCCGGCGTGTAGCGGAAGCGGTCGTAGCGCAGGCCGGTGGTCAGGGTAACGGGGCTGAACTGCCAGATGCCTTCGAGATAAACGCCGCTGTCGGTTTTTTTCTGGCTGCTGCTGGCGGCGTTGTGCGCAGCGATGCTGCGCCAGTTGATACCGTATTTGAGCGTGAGCAGGCTGCCGATGTCGCTGGTCAGGCCGAAGTTGGCGCCGGTGGTGCGGATGGCGCCGTACATCGGCACTTTGCCGCTCATAATCGGCGGCACGCCGGGCGGTACGGGGGCGTTGGGGTTCAGCGGCTGTTTGTCGTCGGTGATACGGCTGCGGAAAATATTGGCTTCAATTTCGCGGACAAAGGGCAGGCGGCCGAAGTATTCGAGATTGGTGGTGTCCTGCGTGAAGTCGGTACGCATCGGCGGCTGGTTGGCAAACTCATTGCGCAGGGCGCGGTCGCCGTCCACTTCTTCGCGGCGGTGGCTGAGCACTACCCTGTTGGCTTCGTCGAAGTGGTAGCCGATTTTCGCCAGATAGCCTTTGCTGTCTGCTTCGGTGCCTTTGATTTTGTTGCCCTTACCGTCTTTATAGTCGCCCTGGCGGGTGAAATTAACGCCGGCAAGCAGATCGAGCGCGTCAAAGCGCGCATAGCCGGTGATGCCGGCGGTAAAACCGGTATTCGAATAAACGCCGCCATTGATGCGCGCGCCGACGTTCCGGCCGGGCTTGAGCAGGTCGGCGGCATCGAGCGTGGTGGCGCGGATGCGGCCGGAAGTGGCACCGATTCCGGCGCTGGCCGAGCCGGTGCCTTTGTCCACACCGATGATTTTTACCAGCGCCGGATCAAGCGCCATACGGCTTTGGTGGTGGAATACCGGTGTGTCGCCGGCATTGGCGTTGTCCACTACGATATCGATTTGGTCTTCGGCTACGCCGCGGATGCTGACCCATTGCGAAGTGCTGCCCTGCCCGCCGCCGAACTGGACGCCGGTTTCGTCGCGCAGCGTATCGCGCAGGCTGACGGCGGTGGAGCGGGCAATGGTTTTGCTGGTTACCGGCGCACGGGCGCTGCTCTTACCCTGCACGTTTACCGTTTCCAATTCGCTGTTATCGGCAAACGCCGGCAGCGCCAAAGTTAAAGCCAGCGGCAGCAGCGCCAGCCTGAAAATACGAATATGCTGTTTTTCCATCAAATTTCTTCCTTCGTTGGGTTCGGGCGGCGCAAGCTGCCGCGCAGCCGGCGCGATAATGCCGATTTCTGCCCATAAGTGCAAGGATTGGTAAAGCGGCCTTTACAAGCGTGCCAATGTTTTCAGGCTGCCTGCAGGGACAAGGCAGCCTGAAAAACACGCGGCGGGCGGAGCGGCGTTTAAAAAGCGTATTTCACACCGCCGTAGAAATAGGTGCCGACGTCGCTGCCGAGTTTTTTGTCGACTTTGCGGTTGAACACATTGTCGATGCCGCCGTAGAGGCGGATTTGTTTTTGCGCGCCCAGAAGGTAGGCGGCGTTGAGGTTGGTCAGGGTGTAGGACTTGGTGCGGTAAAACGCCTGCCCTTCCTGATACTGCTGGCGGCCGACGTGTTTGAGCTGCACGCCCGCGCTCAGGCGTTCGGCCTGCCAGTTGAGGCCGGCGGCAATCAGGCGGCGCGGGCTGAAATCGAGTTCGCGGCCGGTGGCTTGGTTGCGGGTGCGCAGCTCCGTCCAGTCGAAGCTGGCGCTAAGCTGCGGCGTGATGCGGTAGTTCAGGTTCGCTTCTATGCCGTGGCTGCGCGCCTTGCTGACGTTTTCAAAGGTGTAGTAGCTCAAACCGGCGGTGGCGGGGTTGGCGGAGGGGCGGCTGACTTGGGTGATGCGGTCTTTCATCCGGTTGTGGAACAGGTTGACGCCGTAGGACAGCCGGCCGGCCTTGCCCGACGCGCCCAGTTCGTAGCTCATCGACGATTCGGGCTTGAGCTCGTAGGCGGTTTTGCCGAAGCGGGCATCGATGGTGTCGGCGCCCAGCTGCATGCCGGCGGGGGTTTGCTTGTGGACGAACAGTTCGCGCACGTCGGGCACGCGGTAGCCCTGGGCGATGTTGGTGCGCAGGCTGAAGGCGTCGCTGAATTTTTTCACCGCGCCGACGCGGAAGGTGGCTTTGTTGTGGCTCTTAGCGTCGCGCGCTTGGTTGTTGGCGTCGGTGTAGGCGTCTTTTTTGTAGCGGTCGTAGCGGCCGCCGACGGTAAACGCCCAACTGTCGCCGAGGGTGAAATCGTCCTGCAGGTAAACGGCGGCGGTGGCTGCTTTGCGGGTGTTGAACTCGTTGCCCGGCGCCAGCACGGTGGCTTCGCGGATTTCGCGGCGGTATTCGAGACCGCCGGTGAGCAGGTGGGCGGGGGCGATCTGCCAGTTGCTGCTTAATTCGTAGCCGGTAAAGGATTGCTCGAGTGTGCGCAGGCTGGCGCAGCGGCCAAGCCGGGCGTAGAGCAGGCAGAGCAGCAGGTTTTGGCAGCCGAAGCCTTTGCTGTGTTTGTCGGCCTGGTGTGTGCGGACATGGCGGGCGAAGCGTCCGTTCATAACGGGCTTGATGATTTGCTGAAAGCGGCTTATGCTGTACATGGTTGCAGTTCCGATGTTTTTGAGTTGACGCTCTGGGGTTTACCCGTAAAAACGTTGGACTGCAACCTTTTTGTTTGGGTGGCGGGATTTTATTCCGGACAGTAGTGCGTCTGCGCGGGAATGACGGCGTTCAGATGAAATTCGGCTTTTTTGAGATTCGAGGTTAGCAAAAATTTCAGGCTGCCTTCCCCATCTGGGGAACAGGCAACCTGAAAGCCGTCCAAGCCTTATTTCGCGCCGTAGTTCGGCTGCAGCAGGGCGCAGACCGGGCGCTCGCGGCCGCGGCGGCGGCGCTGTTCGCGTCCGGCGATGCGGCCGCAGGAAGCGGCGGGGTCGGAGTTTTGGGCGCCGGCGTTGGCGGGAACGGCGTCGCGGCGGCGATCGCCGGGGCGGGTGGCGGGGCGCTCGCGGCTGTCGCGGTTTTCAGGCTGCCTGTCGGCGGCCTGCTGCGCCTGTTCCCAGCGCGGCTCGAAGCCTTCGATGCGCGACACGGGCAGCTCGTTGCCGGTCAGCTCTTTGATGGCTTCGTACATTTTCTGCTCGTTTTCGTCCATCATCGAGATGGCGACGCCGTCGGCGCCGGCGCGGCCGGTGCGGCCGATGCGGTGGACGTAGTCTTCGGGCTGGGCGGGCAGCTCGTAGTTGATCACAAAGGGCAGCTCGGCAATGTCGAGCCCGCGGGCGGCGACGTCGGTGGCCACCAGCACGCGCAGGCTGCCTTCTTTGAACTGGGCAAGGGTTTCCAGGCGGGTCTGCTGCGATTTGTCGCCGTGCAGGGCTTGGGCGGACAGGCCGCGGCGCACCAGATCGCGGCTGACCTGATCGACGCTCTGCTTGGTTTTGCAGAACACAATCACCTGCGGCATATTCAAATCGACAATCAGCCGCTCGAGCAGGTCGCGTTTGCGCACGGTATCGACGGCCAAAACGTGCTGTTCGACATTGGCGCTGGTGGTGTTCTGCGCGGCCACTTCGACGGTTTCCGGCGCGTGCATAAAATCCTGCGCCAGCTTGCGGATGGCGGGGGCGAAGGTGGCGGAAAACAGCAGGGTTTGGCGCTCGCGCGGCAGCATCTGCATGATGGTGCGGATGTCGTCGATAAAGCCCATGTCGAGCATGCGGTCGGCTTCGTCGAGCACCAGGATTTCCACTTTGTTGAGACTGATGTTTTTCTGTTTGACGTGATCGAGCAGGCGGCCGACGGTAGCGACGACGATTTCGCAGCCGGCGCGCAGGTCGGCGGTTTGTTTGTCCATGCCGATGCCGCCAAAGAGCACGGTGTGGCGCAGCGGCAGGTTTTTGATATAGCTCTGGGTATTGACGTCGATCTGGTCGGCCAGCTCGCGGGTGGGCGTGAGCACCAGCATGCGCACGGGGTGCATGGCCGGCGAAGTGCTGGCGTTGGCGTAGCGTTTAAGCCGCTCTAAGCTCGGCAGCATAAAGGCGGCGGTTTTGCCGGTGCCGGTTTGCGCGGCGGCCAGAAGGTCGTGGCCGGCCAGCGCTTTGGGAATGGCAGCAGCCTGAATCGGGGTGGGGGTTTCATAGCCCTGGTCGCTGAGCGCGGCAACGATTTCGCTGCCCAGGCCGAGTGAAGAGAAGGGGTTCATGGCGGGGAATCTTTCTGCAACAAGAGCGCGCGGCGGCGGCTTTCAGGCTGCCTGCGGCGCGGCGGAAAACGAATGGGGAAAAGGGCGCCGCCGCGCCGGTTTCGTCTTTTTCAGGCTGCCTGAAAAAACGGCGCCCGCGGCATTGAAAAAGCGCGGTGTTTGGTTATACTGCCGCCCGTTTGCGGCTGGCCGCATTCTAACAGAATCCACCCGACGATGACCGACAAAACGCCCCCTTTCCACGGCAGCTACCTGCCGCAACAGGTGCAGTTTCTGCTCAAGCCGATCAGTGTAGAAACCGTGGCCGACACCGTGCACAAAGAAGCACTGATCCAAAGCGGCCGCCGCCATTACAGCGAAATGCTCAGCCCCGAAGCGCCGCCTTCGCCGCAGTATCTCGCGCTGTTTCAGGCTGCCTTGGCGCGCAACGGCCGGCGTATGGCCGCCGACTGCCTGCAGCTGGCCGCGCTGGTTGCCGCGCGCCGCGATGTGCCGGTGCTGGTGTCGCTCGCCCGCGCCGGCACCCCTGTCGGCGTGATGCTGCAGCACATACTCAGCCGCCACTACCGCCGCGCCGTGCCGCATTATTCGCTGTCCATCATCCGCGACCGCGGCATCGACGCCAACGCCCTGCGCCATATTCTCGCGCAGGGGCACGATAGCCGCAGCCTGGTGTTTATCGACGGCTGGACGGGCAAAGGCGTGATCAGCCGCGAGCTGCACCGTTTTGTCGCTGAGTTTAACCGCCGCCACGGCACCGCCATCGACAGCAGCCTGTACGTACTCTCCGATTTGGCCGGCACCGCCGGCACCGCTGCCGCCTGCGACGACTACCTGATTCCGTCGGCGCTACTCAACGCCTGCGTCAGCGGGCTGGTCAGCCGCTCGGTGCTCAACGAAGCCATCGGCGAAAAGGACTTCCACGGCTGCGTTTATTACCGCGAGTTCGAGCCCTTCGATTTGTCGCAGTCCTTTATCCGCGAACTCACCGCCCACAGCGACCCGATGCAGGAAAACGGCCTGCCCGCCGCCCGCCCCGCCGATACCGCCGCTGCGGCGCAAACCAGCCGCCGCTATCTGACCGAAGCCAAAGCACGCTACGGCATTGCCGACGAAAACCTGATCAAACCCGGCATCGGCGAAGCCACCCGCGTGCTGCTGCGCCGCCGCCCCGGCCTGCTGATTGTGCGCGATGCCGCCTGCGCCGACACCACCCACCTGCTGCAGCTGGCGGCGGAAAAAAACGTACCCGTTGAAGAACAGCCCGATTTGCCCTACCGCGCCGTTTCCCTAATCCGCCAGCTGTGAGTTTCAGGCTGCCTGCCACTTTAAAAGCAGCCTGAAAACATATCGCCGCCCGAATTGGCGGTTTTCAGGCTGCCGGTTATCAGACCAAACAGCGGTCGCCTGCTTGCCTGTTTCAACGCTGCGGCACGCACCCGTTAAGCCCGCATTTTCAGGCTGCCCTATCGCCCCCAAAGCAGCCTGAAAAGCAAAACCGCCCTGTCCCGCCTTTCAGGCTGCCTGCCACCCGCCACGACATCCGCCCCGCCGCAAAGGAGTACCATGCACCATCCCCACCGACTCGGCGCCTGCCTGTACGTTCCCGCCACCCATCCGCAGCTGGGCGAAATCACCGCCGGCCGCCGTCTTGCCGATGTCCGCAGCCTGATTTACTGCACCGAAGACGCCGTGGCCGAACACGAGCTGCCCGCCGCGCTGGCCGCGCTGCGCCACGCCCTGCCGCAGATTGCCGCCGGCGATACGCGCAACCATTTCGTACGCGTGCGCAATCCCGCCGTGCTGACGCAGGTGCTGGCGGTTGACGGCGTGGAAAACCTGCTCGGTTTCGTGCTGCCCAAAACCACCACCGACACCCTACCCAGCTACGCCGCCGCTCTGGCCGGCCGCCACCTGCTGATGCCGACACTGGAAACCGCCGAAGTTTTTGAAGAACACCAAATGCTGCACCTGCGCCAAATGCTGCTGCAGGACGAATGGCGCAGCCGCATTCTCTGCCTGCGCATCGGCGGCAACGACCTTTTGAACTGCCTGCACCTGCGCCGCCCGGCCGACGCCACCCTGTACCAAACCCCCATCGGCAGCCTGATCGCCCGCCTGGTCGGGCTGTTCCGCCCGCACGGATTTCATCTGTCGGCACCGGTATTCGAGTGGCTCGACAAGCCCGAACTTCTGGCGCAGGAAGTGCGCGAAGACCTACGGCACGGCCTAACCGGCAAAACCGCCATCCACCCCGCCCAAACCGCACTAATCGAAGCGCACTACCGCGTGCCCGCCGCCGATATCGCGCTGGCGCGGCAGATTCTGGAAAGCAAACAGGCCGTCTTCGCCGCCAACGGCGCCATGCAGGAACCCGCCACCCACCGCAACTGGGCGCGCAATATTCTCGCTGCCGCCGAAGTGTTTGGCAGCAGCGACTAGACCGCACCGCCGTTAGCGCTGCAAAAAAGCAGCCTGAAAACCGGATTGGCGGTTTTCAGGCTGAGACCTTTGCAAAATCCCCCCCAAAATCCCCTAAATTACCACCAAGACATTTAGGGGATTTTGGGGAATTTTGCAAAGGTCTCGGTGTACGTTCCAACAATTTCTGCAGGTCGTCTGAAACGGTGGCGAGTTCGCCTTTGGCAATGGCGGTGTAGGTGGAAACCCACGCTCCAATCTGCCAATCGGACGTGTCAGGGTACGCGGTTTTGCGGCTGGCAAAGGCTTCTTCTAGGGTTTCGTTGTGGTAGCGGTATGGCGCGTTCCGGTGATGGTGAGGCTCATGGTGGGTTTTCTTTGTGTTATGGTTCGGACAACCTGAAAAAGGTTCTTTGTTTCAGGTGAAGGCTGTTTTTTGTAATTAAATTCAAGCTGGTACAGCGTTGCCGATGCCCTTTAAGCAATGATATTCCCATCAGCTCAAAAAGCAGCCTGCACCCGGTTGCGGCCGGGTTAGGCGCTTATCGCGACGGCTTGAGTCCACCGGTGAAGAGGAAGGCGGGAACCAATATCGGGCTTAACAGCAACATGCCGATTGAGCTGCCATCCAGCGGTTTGACCGAACGCTGCGTGCGGCCATTTTCATAAATCCACAATCTGATGGGTTCGGCACGCCGGTATTGCGCCAGCAGCGCTTCGCGGTTTTCCAGCTTCACCTGCTGCCAGTCGGTGTCCGCATCGATCCATGCGCGGATGGATTTGCCATCGTCCGTTTTAGACACATAAAACTTTTGACCAAGCTCGGTAGTAATCCTTCGGGTTCTCAGTTGCGTCTCGAATGCTTCCAGGTTTTTCTCACGGCTCTCGCTGTACGGGTAATAGGCATCCAGTTGGACACGTTTGCCGGAGATGTTCCGCATAATGAGCCGGTAGCGGACGGCATCATTGAAAATGCCCGCCTGCTGCGCCGCTTGGAAAACAGGTGGCAGGGTGATGCGGTATTCGTTTTTGTCGGTGATGATGTACATCTGCGGTTTGGTGCTGTTGCCCGTGCCCGCCTTCTCACCGTAAAAACCCAGTATGTTTTCTTGGCGGAACAGGGTTGGCGTGTAGGTGTCTACTGTCGTGCACGCGCCCAACAGCAGGGCGGCAATGATGGGGAGAAGGTATTGTTTCATGGTATATCCTTTAAGGGTGGTTGATGAAGGGTTTTGGTGTGCAGGCTGCTTTTTGGGTTTCAGGTGGCTTACTGCCAATTTTACTTTCCTAACAACCCATTTTTCTCTAAATAATCCCGAGCTACGTTTTCCGCGCTTTCACCTTGCACTTTCACACGGTAGTTCATCTCGCTCATTTCTTCTTCGCTGATTTTTCCCGCCAGTCGGTTAAGTGCGGTCACAATTTGCGGATTTTTCTCGGCAAATTCGGCTTTTATCAGCGGTGCGCCCTGATAGGCGGGGAACAGGGCAATATCGTCTTTTAGCAGGCGCAGCTGGTATTGCTTCAATTCGGCATCGGTAGAAAAGGCTTCAACCAAGTCGATTTTGTCGTTCAGCAGCGCCGTATAGCGCAGGGCGGGCTCTAGGCTAACAGCATGAGACCTTTGTAAAATCCCCCCAAAATCCCCTAAATTCCCACCAAGACATTTAGGGGATTTCTCATGAGCACCTTCTTCCGGCAAACCGCACAAGCCATGATCGCCAAACACATCGACCGCTTCCCACTATTGAAGTTGGATCAAGTGATTGATTGGCAACCGATCGAACAGTACCTGAACCGTCAAAGAACCCGTTACCTTCGAGACCACCGCGGCCGTCCCGCCTATCCCCTGCTATCCATGTTCAAAGCCGTCCTGCTCGGACAATGGCACAGCCTCTCCGATCCCGAACTCGAACACAGCCTCATCACCCGCATCGATTTCAACCTGTTTTGCCGTTTCGACGAACTGAGCATTCCCGATTACAGCACCTTATGCCGCTACCGCAACCGGCGGCGCAAGACAACACCCTGTCCGAATTGCCGGAACTGATTAACCGCCAACTGACCGAAAAAAACCTAAAAATAGAGAAAGCATCCGCCGCCGTCATTGACGCCACCATTATTCAGACCGCCGGCAGCAAACAGCGTCAGGCCATAGAAGTTGATGAGGAGGGACAAGTCAGCGGCCAAACCACACCGAGCAAAGACAGCGATGCCCGCTGGACAAAGAAAAACGGTTTATACAGACTCGGTTACAAACAACATACCCGCACCGATGAGGAAGGCTATATCGGGAAACTGCACATCACTCCCGCCAATACCCATGAGTGCAACCACCTGTCGCCTTTGCTGGAAGGCATTGCCGAAGGTACGACCGTCTATGCCGACAAAGGCTACGACAGTAAGGAAAACCGGCAACATCTGAAAGAGCATCGGTTACAGGACGGCATTATGCGCAAAGCCCACCGCAACCGTCCGCTGACGGAAGCGCAAACCAAACGTAACCGGTATTTGTCGAAAACCCGTTATGTGGTCGAACAGAGCTTCGGTACGCTGCACCGTAAATTCCGCTACGCCCGGGCAGCCTATTTCGGTCTGCTTAAAGTGAGTGCGCAAAGCCATCTGAAGGCGATGTGTTTGAACCTGTTGAAAGCGGCTAACAGGCTAAGTGTGCCTGCTACCGCCTAAAAGGCGGTCCGGATGCCTGATAATCAGGTATCCAAGGGGGATTAAGGGGGGTATTTGAGTAGAATCAGTGGATATTTGAAACAAAAACAGCCGAAAATCTTTAATTAGATTTTGGCTGTCGGGGAAAAAGGAATTTTGCAAAGGTCTCGGCCTGTCCGATTTTAAAACTTCACGTTCACGCCGCCGGTAAAGCTGCGGCCCATTTGCGGCGTATCAGAGAGGAAGCTGCTATGGGCGTAAACGGATTGGTTGAGCAGATTGTCGGCTTTGACATACCAATTCCACTCGCCATAGCGCGTATTGCGGCGGTAGTTTGCGCCGAGGTTGAGCATATGGTGTCCGGGCGTGCGTGTTTCGTAGCGGGCGAGTTTGTTTTGGGCGAACACGCGGTAGTAGTCCAAATTGGCATCGATACGGTCGGTCAGCGAGGCTTTCAGGTGGAAGCCGAGGCGCGCAGCCGGAACGCGAGGCGCGTTTTGGTCGTCCTGTGCGATGAAAGGACGGTTACCGTAAGCATCTTCCCTGCCGGGTAGGGAAGGCAGGTTTTTCAGACGGCCTCGTACATAGTCGCCGGAAACGCCGATGCGGTAGCGCGGTGTCGGTTTGAAGTAGATTTCGCCTTCCGCGCCGTAGAAGTCGGCGCCGGATTGGTTGTAGCGCACGAGCTTCATTTCGCTGTCGTCTTCGATGGATTTGGGGCCACGTCCGTCGTTTAAGGTTTGGGCGTAAATGTAGTTGCCGAAACGGTTGCGGTAGAGTGCCAGATTGTATTGCCAGCGGTCACCTTCGTAGCCCAGCGCGAGTTCGATATTGTTGGAACGCTCTTTGTTGAGGTGTTTGTTGCCGACTTCAAAGGTGTTGGTGGCAACGTGTTTGCCGTGTGCGTACAGTTCTTGCGTTGACGGCAGGCGTTCCTGATGGGAGGCGGTCAGGCTGAGTTTGTGGTGTGGCGTGAAATACCAGTTGCCCGAAAATGCGAACGAGCGGGCGGTTTGGCGGTGCGCACCGAGGTCGGGCAGGGGTTGGTTGTAGTAGTTTTCCCGATCAATCAATGCTTTGTCGTACCGGATAGAGGCTTTTTGTTTTTCCACGCGTACGCCGCCTTCAAGCGTGAAGTTGTCCCAGTTTGCCTGTTCTACACCGAAAAAGCTGTAATGGCGCACATTGTTGTCAATCAACATCGGTTGTTGGACGGTTTCGGGAATGGCGGAAAGCGCGCTGGATTTTTGTCCCAAATATTGCACGCCCCAGCTGCCTTTCAGACGGCCTATGGGCAGGTGGCGCAATTCGATGCGGGCGTTTTGCGTTTTGTTTTTGAAGAAGTTTTCCACTGAATCGCCCGCTTTTTCGTCGTGGCGGTAGTCGTTGCGGTTCAGATGCACGCGCAGGGCTTCGAAACCGGGGAGCGGCTGCTTCCATTCGGCGCGGATTTCGTAGCGTTTGTTGCGCAGGTCTATCCACGGTCTGCCGTTGTGGACATGGGTGTGTGCATTATCATCGTCGTGGAAACCGCAGCTCAAACCCGGATTGTCGTAATCGACGTCTTCTTCGGTCAAGAGGTGCGGATAAAGCTGCAAATAGCGTTTGTTAATCAAACTTTTCTGCCAGATGATGTCGGCGTGGCAGTCGTCGTAGAGATGGCTGTGGGCAGGCAGGCCGTAGCGGTCGCGACGGTCGCTGTACGCCACGCCGAGGAAACCTTTATCCCCAACCCAAGACAGGCCGATGCTGCCTGTTTTTGAATCGGCATGGCTGTCGGGCAGTCGTTTCAGACGGCCTTCTTCTTTTTGATAGCGCGGTACGGCGTAATCGCCTGATTTGCGGTACAAGCCTTCAGTATGCAGCACGAAGTTGTTGCCCAAGCCGATATTGATGCCTGCGGATGTCAGTTTTTCCAAATTGCCGCTGCTCAAACGTAATCCGGCTTCGCCCGATACGCCGTTTTCAGGCATTTTTTCGGGGATTTTTCCATCGGCAACATCGACCAAACCGGCTACATTGCCCGAGCTGTACAAGAGTGTAACCGGACCGCGCAGGATTTCGACTTGTTGCGACAAGGCGCTGTCCACCATCAAGGCATGGTCGGGCGAGAAGTCCGCCATGTCGCCCGTTTCGCCGTGATGGTTCAATACTTTAATCCGTCTGCCTGTTTGACCGCGAATAACGGGAGCGGATGCGCCGCCGCCGTATTGCGAGGCATGAATGCCCGGTACGCCGTCTAAAGCATCACCCAAGTTGACGGCTTTTTGGCGCAAGGTATCGCCGGAGATGATTTTGTCGGAGGCGGTCGAAGTGTGCAACAGACCCGAAGTGGCGCGCGGACGGCTTTTACCGACGACGGTAACCTCTTCCAAGTCAACCGACTGCTCGGTTTCATGCGCTTGGGAGAGGATGGGGGTGCTGATTAAAAGAATAGATAAAACAATGGGTTTGAGTGTGGTTTGTGTCATTTTAGTTTCTCATCATATTTCGAAAGACTGTTATTATGTTATTATATAGCATTTTATTGTTTATATGATAAGATTTTTGAGAAAAAAAGGCCGAGACCTTTGCAAAATTCCTTTTTCTCCGACAGCCGAAATCTAAATAAAGATTTTCGGCTGTTTTTGTTTCAAATATCCACTGATTCTACCCAAATACCCCCCCTTAATCCCCCTTGGATGCCTGATAATCAGGTATCCAAGGGGGATTAAGGGGGGGTATTTGGGTAGAATTAGGAGTGATTGGGGGCAGAAACAGCCGAAAACCTGTGTTTGGGTTTCTGCTGTCAGCGAAAAGGTGAAGAGAGGTATTTTGCAAAGGTCTCAGGCTGCTTTTAACTGTTTACAGAACGCGGTTTGGGTTGCCAAAACCAACATAAGCAAGGTGTTATGCCGTATTGCCGGGTTCCGACCCAGCCTACAACCAAAGGCTGCCTTTGGTTCAGGCGGCGGATAAAGAACCGGACTGCCGGAGCAACCTCCGGCAGTCCGTTAACGGGTTTATTCGCTTTCAGCGGGCGGCTGTTTTTTGCTGCGGCTGCGTTTGGGTTTGGCCGGTTTGTCTTCGTCGGCGTCGTTTTCAGGCTGCTTGGTTTCGACTTGAACCAGAGTTTCAGCAGTTTCAGGCTGCTTTTCTGCCGCTTGGGCGCTTTCCGTTTGGGCGGTGCTTTCAGGCTGCTTGTCCGCGGCGGCGGGCAGCTGGGGCTGTTGGTCTTTCGCGGCGGCGGAGGTTTCGCTTTCAGGCTGCGTGGCGGCGGGGGCGGTGAGCGGCAGGCGGGCAAGGATGGTTTCGCTGGCGCGCACTTTGTCGCCGATGGCGACGTTGGCCACGGCATCAACCGGCAGATAGACATCGACGCGCGAGCCGAAGCGGATAAAGCCGTAGCGCTCGCCGCGCACCATGCTTTCGCCGGCGTTCACATAGCAGAGCACGCGGCGGGCGACGAGTCCGGCCACCTGCACGAAGGTGATGTCGCGGCCGCTGCGGGTGGTGAGCAGCACGGCGTTGCGCTCGTTTTCGGTGCTGGCTTTATCGAGCGCGGCGTTCAGGAATTTGCCGGCATTGTATTCGACGCGGCTGATGATGCCGTCCACCGGCGCGCGCTGGGAGTGGACGTTAAACACGTTCATAAACACGCTGATTTTCAGCGCTTCGGTTTGGCGGTAGGGGTCGGTGGCTTTTTCTACCACCACGATGCGGCCGTCGGCGGGGCAGAGCACGGCATCGGCATCGGCGGGAATGTCGCGCGCGGGGTCGCGGAAAAACTGGACGGAAAACAGGGTGAACAGCCAAAACGGCAGCGACCACCAGCCGCAGCAGCAGCTGAAGATGATGCTCAGCGCCAGGCCGGCGGCGATAAACGGCCAGCCTTCGGTGGCGATAATGGGGTGCGGGTAAAAGCGGTTCATCGGTTTTCCTTTCGGGAATAAAAATCGTGCGCGGATTATAGTGAAACTGCCTGCAAATTGCCATGCCGGCGGCTTTCAGGCTGCCTGAAAGCGCAGGCAGCCTGAAAGTTTGCCCGCACGCTTAAACCGGTGCCCTGTGCCGAACGGCGGATAAGGCGGCAGATAAAAGGTTTCAGGCTGCCTTGATTGGTGCCAAAGGCAGCCTGAAAGCCGGACGGGCGGCGAAAAACAGGCAAAAGCACCTGCCCGCCGCTGTAAAAACAGCCCGCCGTTTCCGGCGGGCTGGCGGCTACGGGCAGCAGACGCTTAGTAGCCTTCTTTTTTGGTTTGGGCATCGACTGCGGCAACCGCGGCCATATTGATGATGCGGCGCACTGTGGACTGCGGGGTAACGATGTGGACGGGACGCTTCATGCCCATCAGGATCGGGCCGACGGTTACGCCGTTGGTGGCATTAACGCGCAGCAGGTTGTAGCTGATGTTGGCGGCTTCGACATTGGGCATCACCAGCAGATTGGCGGCGCCTTCGAGCGTGCTTTCGGGGAAGATGTGGCGGCGCAGCTCGGGATCGAGCGCCAAATCGGCCTGCATTTCGCCGTCGATTTCCAAATCAGGCGCTTCGCGGCGGACGATTTCCAGCGCATGGCGCATTTTGACGGCGTCTTCGTTCACCACCGAGCCGAAGTTGGAATTGGAGACCAGCGCCACTTTGGGCTGGATGCCGAAGCGTTTGATTTCTTCGGCGGCCATCAGCGTGCCGCGGGCGATTTTTTCGGCGTCGGGGTTGTGGTTGACATAGGTGTCGGCAATGAAGAAGGTGCCTTTGTTCGACAGCAGCGCGTTCATGGCGAAGGCGTTGCGCTCGCTGTTGTCGTAGCCGATCACGTCTTCAAGCACTTTGAAATGGTCGCGGAAGCGGCCGACGGTGCCGCACACCAAGCCGTCGGCATGGCCCAGATGCACCATGGCGGCGGCAATCAGGGTGGGGTTGGCCATCAGGCGGCGGCGCGCCATTTCGGCAGTTACGCCGCGGCGCTGGGTAAGGCTGTAATAGAGTTTCCAGCTCTCTTCGTAGTGCGGGTTTTCTTCCAGATCCACCAGCTCGAAATCTTTGCCCGGCTGGATGGTCAGCCCCTGCGCCTGAATGCGCTCGAGGATGACTTCTTTGCGGCCGACCAGCACCGGCTGCACGAGTTTGTGCGTGACCAGATGCTGCGCGGCGTGCAGCACGCGCTCTTCTTCGCCTTCGGCAAAGGCGATGCGTTTGACGTCTTTTTTCGCCTGCACGAACACCGGCCGCATAATCAGGCTGGTTTTGTAAATCTGCTGGTTCAGTTTTTCGACATAGGCTTCCATGTCGGCAATCGGGCGGGTGGCGACGCCGGAATCCATCGCGGCTTTGGCCACGGCCGGGGCAACGCAGGCGATCAGGCGCGGATCGAAAGGCTTGGGAATCAGGTATTCGGGGCCGAATTTGAGTTCTTCGGAACCGTAGGCGCCGGCCACCACGTCGTTGGCTTCGGCCAGCGCCAGATCGGCGATGGCGTGCACGCAGGCGAGCTTCATTTCTTCGTTAATCGTGGTGGCGCCCACATCCAATGCGCCGCGGAAGATAAAGGGGAAGCACAATACGTTATTGACCTGGTTGGGGAAGTCGGAGCGGCCGGTGCCGATAATCACGTCGGGGCGGGCGGCTTTGGCTTCCGGCGGCCAGATTTCAGGCTGCGGGTTGGCCATGGCGAACACAATCGGTTTTTCCGCCATGGTTTTGAGCATTTCGGGCTTGAGCACGTTGGGGCCGGACACGCCCAGGAAGATGTCTTTGCCGGCCACGGCGTCGCCGAGTACGCGCTGGCCGTTGTCGGCGATGGCGTAGCGCACTTTGCTCTCGTCCATGCGCTCGCGGTCTTCGCGGGTTTGGTAGATCACGCCTTTGGAGTCGCACACGGTGATGTTGTCGCGTTTCATGCCCAGCGCCACCAGCAGATCGAGAATGGCGATGGCGGCGGCGCCGGCGCCGGAGCACACCAGTTTGACGTCGGCGATGTCTTTATTCACCACACGCAGGCCGTTGAGCACCGCAGCGGCGGTGATGATGGCGGTGCCGTGCTGGTCGTCGTGGAAAACGGGGATGTTGCAGCGCTCGCGCAGTTTTTTCTCGATGTAGAAACACTCGGGCGCTTTGATGTCTTCAAGATTGATGCCGCCGAAAGTGGGTTCCAGCGACGCGATGATATCGACCAGCTTGTCGGGGTCGGTTTCGTTGATTTCGATGTCGAACACATCAATATTGGCGAACTTTTTAAACAGCACGCCCTTGCCTTCCATCACCGGCTTGCCGGCCAGCGCGCCGATATTGCCCAAGCCCAAAACGGCGGTGCCGTTGGAAATCACCGCCACCAGATTGCCGCGGGCGGTGTATTTGTAGGAAGCCAGCGGGTCGGCATGGATTTCCATACACGGCGCGGCCACGCCGGGCGAGTAGGCCAGCGACAAATCATACTGGGTGGCCAAAGGCTTGGTGGGGGCGACTTGGATTTTGCCGGGATTGGGATATTCGTGAAAATGCAGGGCGGCTTCTTTTAAATGTTCGTCCATGATTCGGTCTTTCTTTGCAGTCGTTTGTCTGGATAAATTGTTCTGATACAGCGCTTGCGCTGTCGCGGCGCGATTGTATAGCAAAAGCCGCCGTCTGTCCGCCGCTGCCGCCTTCAGGCTGCCGGCAAAAGGCAGGCAGCCTGAAAGCGAAAACGGGGCAGAAGGCAGCCTGAAAAGGCGGCGGCGCCTATTTCCACAGCGCGCGTTTGAGCATAATCATGCGGTCTTTCCAATCGAGCACCGGCCGCTGGCGGAAAACGTCGTAATGGGTTTTGTCGAGCTTCTGCACGATAAACTGGCCGCCGAGCACAATCATTTTCAACTCGATGCCGATGCGGCCTTTAAGCGTTTTGGCCAGCGGCGCGCCCGCGCGCAGCATTTTGAACGCGCGCTCGCACTGGTAGGCCATCAGCCGCTGGAAATTGAAAGTGTTGCGGCCGGCGGCGATGTCGGCTTCTGTAACGCTAAAACGCGCCATATCGTCCTGCGGCAGGTACACCCGCCCTTTCTGCCAGTCCAGCGCCACGTCCTGCCAGAAATTGATCAGTTGCAGCGCGGTGCAGATGCCGTCGCTCTGCGCCAGGCTGCGGGCATCGTTTTCGCCGTAAAGGTGCAGCATGATGCGGCCGACGGGATTGGCCGAACGGCGGGCGTAGTCCACCAGCTCACCGAAATTTTGGTAACGGGTTTGGCGCACGTCTTGGCAAAAAGCGTCGAGCAGGTCGTAAAACGGCTGCAAAGGCAGCCTGAAAGGGGCAAGCGCTTCGCGCTGCAGGCGCTGCACCAGCTCGGTTTGCGGCGCCTGACCGTTGCCGATGCGGTCGAGTTCGGCTTTCAGGCTGCCCAGCTGCGCCAGGCGCTCGGTATCGGCGGCATCGCCTTCGTCGGCGATATCATCGGCGGTGCGGGCAAAGGCATAAACCGCTTTCACCGGCCGGCGCAGGCGGCGCGGCAGTAACAGCGAGGCGACGGGGAAGTTTTCGTAATGGTCGGTGCTTGCGCTCATATTTGCATTTGGTTGGCCGGCGGGGCTTTCAGGCTGCCTGAAACGGCAGGCAGCCTGAAAACATCCCCTGCCTGAAAGATGTTGTGTGTTGCCTGAAAACGGAAAAACCCGATAAGCGGCTTATCGGGTCGGGGCTTTGCTTAATCGGCAAACTGTTTTTTCATGCGCTCGCGCCGCTCCTGCGCTTCTACCGATAAGGTGGCGGTGGGGCGCGCCAGCAGGCGCTTAAGGCCGATGGGCTCGCCGGTATCCTGGCAGAAGCCGTATTCGCCCTCGTCGATGGCACGGATGGAAGCCTGGATTTTTACCAGCAACTTGCGTTCGCGGTCGCGGGTACGCAATTCCAGCGCGTATTCTTCTTCTTGCGAGGCACGGTCAGCCGGATCGGGGGCGGCTTCGTGATCCTGCAGATGGTCGGTGGTAACCGACGCTTTGGCGATCAGTTCGTCCTGCATCTTAACCAGCGTTTCGCGGAAAAAAGCAAGCTGGTCTTCGTTCATATAATCGCTTTCCGGGCCGTTCCAATTCAGGATGTCTTGTTCGGTAAGTTTTGCCATATCAAATCCTTAGCAGTGTGTTTGCAGAGCCGGGCATTTCTTGCAGACTGCCTGCGGCCGCCCGGGCGGGCGTTTGAAAGCGCGCGATAATAATCACAATTTGCGCTGCGGGCAAGATTGGGCATTTTGTCAATCGCCATTTTGGCGACAACCGCCGTGCCGATAGAAAGGTTTTCAGGCTGCCTTATCGGCAGCAGGTAGCCTGAAAAAAACATCCGCCCTGCCCTTCCGAAACCGTGATGCCCTCCATTTGCCGCGCCGATGGCGGCAGCGGCGGCAGGCAGCCTGAAAACATTAAAGCCGCCGACAGCCTGCCTTTGCCGCCAAACGCTGCTGCCGCGCGCTGCCAATCCTTCACACCGCGCCCGTTTCAGGCAGCCTGAAAACCGCGCCTGCTGCCGTGTAAACCGATATTTGCGCCGTTTTACAAAGCAGGTTCTTTACTATATATTCCGTCCCATTTTCTACGGCAGGCCGATGCCTGCCAGCTTCCCCGCCGCCGGCGGGCATCATTACCAAAACGGTTAAGGAGATACACCATGAGCACAGCAGCAGAACGCGTCCAACACGAAGGTTTGCGCGGCAAGATTATGTCGGCCGCCCAAGCCGCGGAATTTATCGCCGACGGCATGACCGTCGGCATCAGCGGTTTTACCGGCGCCGGCTATCCGAAAGCGGTTCCCACCGCCATCGCCGAAAAAGCCCAAGCCGCACATGCCGCCGGCAAATCCTACAAAATCCGCATGATTACCGGTGCCTCCACCGCCGACGAATGCGACGGCGTACTCGCCCGTGCCAATGCGATTTCCTTCCGCAGCCCCTTCCAGTCCGACCCCACCATGCGCAACCAGATTAACGCGGGTGACGCGGCCTATATGGATGTGCACCTGTCGCATATCGAACCGCAGGTGCGCGCCGGCTTCTTCGGCGAGATGGACGTTGCCGTTGTTGAAGTGGCAGGCATCACCGCCGACGGCAAACTGATTCCCTCGCTGGCGGTCGGCACCAACGTAACCTGGCTGCAATACGCGAAAAAAATCATTCTGGAAGTAAACGCACAGCAAAACGCCAAACTCGAAGGCATGGCCGACATCTACGACAGCATCGGCCTGCCGCCCAAACGCCAGCCGCTGATGCTTACCGAAGCCGGCCAGCGCATCGGTTCGCCCTATCTCGCCTGCGATTTGGACAAAATCGTCGGCATCGTGCTGACCGACGCGTCCGACCGCAACAGCAAATTCGCCGAGCCGGACGAAATGTCCAAGAGCATCGCCGCGAAAATCATCGACTTCTTCTCGCACGAAGTCAAAATGGGGCGCCTGCCGAAAAACCTGCTGCCGCTGCAGTCGGGCGTCGGCAACGTTGCCAACGCCGTATTGGCCGGTTTGCAGGACGGCCCGTTTGACGATTTGGTCGGCTACACCGAAGTATTGCAGGACGGTATGCTCGACCTGATTCTGAGCGGCAAAATGCTCTCCGCATCCGCCACCGCCCTGTCGTTCAGCCCCGACGCGCTGCAACGCTTCAACGACAATATCGACGCGCTGCGCAGCAAAATCATCCTGCGCCCGCAGGAAGTGACCAACAACCCCGAGCTGATCCGCCGTCTCGGCATCATCGGCATGAACGCCATGATCGAAGCCGACATCTACGGCAACGTCAATTCCACCCACATCATGGGCACCAAAATGATGAACGGCATCGGCGGTTCCGGCGACTTCGCCCGCAATTCCTTCCTGTCCTTCTTCGTATCGCCCTCGGTGGCCAAAGGCGGCGCAATCTCCTGCATCGTGCCGATGGTTTCCCACCACGACCACACCGAGCACGACGTGATGGTGCTGGTAACCGAGCAGGGCCTGGCCGACTTGCGCGGCAAATCCCCGCGCGAGCGTGCCCGCCTCATCATTGAAAACTGCGCCCACCCCGACTACCGCGATCAGCTGCGCGATTACTTCGATCGCGCCGAGAAATCCGGTGGCGGTCTGCATACGCCGCACCTGTTGAACGAAGCGCTGTCGTGGCACCAGCGTTTCGTCGAAACCGGCGATATGCGCGTGAAATAAGCACCCCGCCCGTCCGCCCGCAGCCTTTGCCGCTGCGGGCGGGTTTCTGTTTTCAGGCTGCCTTTTGTCAGGCAGCCTGAAAGCGGTTTGGACGGCCGCACTATCTGCTCCGGCATCAAAAGCAGCCTGAAAGTCCAAAGCATCGCCGTAGGGTGCGCCCTGAGCACCAACCCAAAGCAGCCTGAAAGTCCAAAGCATCGCCGTAGGGTGCGCCCTGAGCACCAACCCAAAGCAGCCTGAAAACCGTTTCAGGCTGCTTGGCAGCCGTACCGCACCACAATTAAGCTGCCGACGGCGGCGCTTTGGGCTATAGTGGCGGCCGTTTTGGTTCTGTGCTTGCGTTTTTCCCACTCTAATCCGACAGCAGCCCGCTATCCGCCACGCCCGTCCAAACGGCATGGCTGCGGCGGCATTTTCAGGCTGCCCGAACCACCGTTTTTTCTGTTTTCTGATTGATTGGCAGGTTTTTATGTCCCAACCCACACACTGGTCGTCGAAAATCGGCTTTATTCTCTCGGCCGCCGGCTCCGCCATCGGCCTGGGCGCCATCTGGAAATTCCCCTATACCGCCGGCACCAACGGCGGGGCGGTGTTTTTCCTGCTGTTTTTGCTGTTTACCGTTTTGGTCGGCCTGCCGGTGCTGTTGGCCGAGTTTTATATCGGCCGCAAAAGCGGACGCAACGCCGTCGATGCTTTTAAAGAGCTGTCGCCGCAGCGGCGGCAGTGGGCGGCGGTCGGCTATATGGGGGTGGCCGGCTGCTTTGTGCTGCTGTCGTTTTACAGCGTGGTCGGCGGCTGGGTGCTGGCCTATGTGGTGCACGCTTTCAGCGGCGCCATCCACGCCGGAACCGATTTCGACAAGCTGTTTGTCGATACCATCGCCAGCCCGGCCACCGCCATCGGCTATCAGGCGCTGTTTATGCTGCTGACGATACTGGTGGTGCAAAACGGCATTTCTACCGGCATCGAAAAAGCCAGCCGCTATCTGATGCCAGCGCTGCTTGTGATGTTTCTGGTGCTGGCGGTGCGCTCGCTGCTGCTGCCCGGCTCGATGGCCGGCGTCTCTTTCCTGCTGAAACCGGACATCTCCGCCGTTACCCCCAGCACCATGCTCACCGCGCTGGGGCAGGCCTTTTTCGCCCTCAGCCTCGGCGTGTCGACGATGATTACCTACGCCGCCTACCTGAGCCGCAAGCAGGATATGCTGCGCTCGGCCAACAGCGTGATGTGGCTGAACATGCTGGTTTCGCTGTTGGCCGGCCTGGTGATTTTCCCCGCCGTGTTCGCCCTCGGCTTCAAACCCAATCAGGGGCCGGGGCTGATTTTCGTGGTGCTGCCCGCCGTATTCCAGAAAATCCCTTTCGGCACCGCGCTGTTTGCCGTGTTTATGGTGCTGGTGACTTTCGCCACCCTCACCTCGGCTTTCTCCATGCTGGAAACCGTGATTGCCGCCACCATCCACAACAACGAACCGCGCCGCCGCCGCGCCACTTGGATCACCGGCCTGGCCATTTTGCTGATCGGCATTCCCTCCGCGCTGTCCTTCGGCCTGCTGGGCGATTTCAAACTGCTCGACCGCACCGTGTTTGACTGGTGGGATTATCTGATTACTTCGTGGATCATGCCCATCGGCGCCCTGCTCACCGCCGTTTTCACCGCCTGGGTGCAGCCGCGCGAGCAGGTTCTGGCGCATATACGCGAAGGCGCCACCGTGCCCGATGCACTGATCCGCCTGTGGTATTGGGCGCTGCGCTACATCGCCCCGCTGGCGATTCTGCTGGTATTCGCCCACACCCTCGGCCTGCTCGACAAGCTCGGGCTGAAATAAAACCCGTGCCAGCTTCGCCGCCTGCACCGATTATCCGCTCTAATTTTTTTACATAACTTAATGTTAGGAAAGTTTGACAGGCATCAAAGAAGTCGGCATAATCCGCGCCGTTCAGCCGTGAGAGCGGTTGGATATTTCTCCTCTATTTCTCCTTTGTAGACTTGGCGCACACCCTTTCGGGTGTGCGCATTTTTTTGCCCAAACCGGCCGCACCCTTGTGCTCGCGGTTGTCATCCGTTTTCAGGCAGCCGGAAACGCGCCATGCTTTCAGGCTGCCTTACTCGTCAAAAATCCAATATAAAGCCACTCAACCAACAGAAAACAAAGCAAAAGCAGCCTTAAACCGTAGAAAGGGTTTTAGCTTCGCAACTCCGCTTCGCTACGCAGGCTGCTTTTTGGCAAAAAGAAAACGACCGTTAGCAACGGTCGTTTTCAAATTGGTGCCGGCGGCAGGAATCGAACTCGCGACCCCCTGATTACAAGTCAGGTGCTCTACCAACTGAGCTACACCGGCGGGAAAGCGCGGATTATGCACGGGCTGGCGGCAGATGGCAAGCCGTTGGGCGGGATTTTGCCGAAAAACAATGATTTTCCTGCAACAATTGTTTTCAGGCTGCCTGACAGCGTACAGGCAGCCTGAAAATGGCAGTGGATGACACGCCAAGCCGCTTACGGCATCAGCATACCGCCGTTCACGTGCAGGGTTTGGCCGGTAATGTAGCGCGCCTGCTCGGAAGCTAAAAACAGTACGGCGGCAGCAATGTCGTCGGCCTCGCCGAAGCGGCCCAGCGATGTCTGGTCGGCAAAGGTTTTGCGGGTGTCTTCGCTCAGGGCGCGGGTCATATCGGTATCGATAAAGCCGGGGGCAACGCAGTTTACCGTGATACCTCGGCTGCCGACCTCACGCGCCAGCGATTTGGAAAAACCGATCAGGCCGGCTTTGGCGGCGGCGTAATTGCTCTGGCCGGCATTGCCCATCGCGCCGACCACGGAAGTGATGCTGATGATGCGGCCGCTGCGCTGCTTCATCATGCCGCGCAACACGGCTTTGCTGGCGCGGAAAACTGATTTCAAATTGGTCTGCATGATGTCGTCCCACTCTTCTTCTTTCATGCGCATCAGCAGGTTGTCGCGGGTGATGCCGGCGTTGTTGACCAGAATGTCGAGTTTGCCGAATTCCTGCTCGATGCCGGCAATCAGCTCTTCCACGCTGTTTTCGGCGTTGATGTCGAGCACGCGGCCGTGACCGCCCCATTGGGCGAGACGCCCGCCGATGGCGACAGCGCCTTTTTCGGAAGTGGCGGTGCCGATAACGGTGGCACCGGCTTGGGCGAGCGTGTCGGCAATCGCAGCGCCAATGCCGCGCGATGCGCCGGTAACCAGCGCGATGCGCTGGGAGAGATCTTGGTTCAGCATAAACAGTCCTTATCGGTTAGTGGTAATTGATAGCGCCGCAGTATGCGGCGAAAAGGGCAAAGACAAACGGCCGCCAGTATGCAGCAATCCGTGCGCGGCGCCAATAGCAAAGGCAGCCTGAAAATCCGGCTGCCTGCGGTTTGAATGGAGTTTTGGCAAAACGGCAAACCGCCCTGCCCGCTTTTCAGGCTGCCTGAAAGCCGTTTGCCGCCCCGGAATCTATTGCGCTTCGCCGCTGTTCAAACGACGCGCGCTTTCATTGACCGCGCGCAACACGGCAACGGGATCGGCGGCCTGGGTAACCGGCCGCCCCATTACCAAATAGCTCGAACCGGCGGCCAGCGCCTGCTCGGGTGTCATAATCCGCCGCTGGTCGTCTTGGTTGGCGGCGGTGTCCAAGCGGATGCCGGGCGTAACCAGCAGAAAATCCTGCCCCAGCTTCTGCCGCAGCAGGGCGGCCTCTTGGGCGGAACACACCACGCCGTCCATGCCGGAGCTTTGCGCCAGCGATGCCCATTTTTCCACCAGCTGCGGCGCACTCAGATCAAAACCGAGCTCGCGCAGGTCTTCTTCAGTCATGCTGGTCAGCACGGTTACGCCGAGCAGCTGCGGGCGCCGGCTGAAATTGGCCACAGCATTTGCGGCGGCTTCCATCATCCGCCGTCCGCCGCCGGCGTGCATGTCCACCAGCCACACGCCCATCTGCGCCGCCACTTTGCACGCTTGGGCAACGGTATTGGGAATATCGTGGTATTTCAAATCGAGAAAAACGTCAAAGCCCTGATTGACCAGTTTTTCAACCAGGGCGCGGCCGGTGGCGGTAAACAGCTCTTTGCCCACCTTCAGGCGGCATAGCGCAGGATCGAGACGGCGGACAAAAGCCTGCGTATCCTGCTCGCCGGCGAAGTCCAAAGCGACAATCACGGGTTTGGGATCGGTTTTCAGCGGGTAATCGGTCATCAAAGGGTTCATTTTCGGGCTTTCAGGCTGCATTTATCGACGCGCGTATTTTAATGCCTTTATCGCGCGGTCGCGCGGCATTCGGGCAAAAAAAAACGTTTCGGCGGATAGAAATCAACGCCCGAAACGCTTAAAGCAAGGAGATAAGAAGAAAACAAGAAGCAATTGAATACATGAGCACTGGCTCACGCACTCGAAAACTTGAAGCGGATGTTACACAACTTAACCGCCAAAAGCAAACGTTTTTTGTCGATTTCTGACATTTTTCGCCAGCATTGAATTTACTATTTGTTTTTAAACATTATTTAATTTACTACCAATTTAAATCGGGCTATTAAATCCGTGTTTTCAGCCAAATAAATCGTGCCGTTTTTTTCTTTTTACACGAATTAACGATAAAGACCATAATCCACACAATCGCCTCGTTTCAGGCAGCCTGAAAGCATAAAACCTTACCAAAATAAAAAATCCCCTGCCAAAACAAGGGATTTTTAACATAATCGGTTTTTGCTGGAATTACTCTTCCGGTTGCTCGCCGTCGGTTTCGTCCAACTGGCCTTCGGTAATCTGCACCTGAATGCCGGCGGCTTCGCGGATTTTGGCTTCGATTTCGGCGGCAACGGCAGGGTTTTCTTTCAGCCAGACGCGGGTATTGTCTTTGCCCTGACCGATTTTTTCGCCGTTGTAGCTGTACCAGGCGCCCGATTTGTTGATGATTTTCAGATTAGTACCCAGCTCGATCAGCTCGCCTTCCCAGCTGATGCCTTCGCCGTAGAGAATGTCGAATTCGGCATGGCGGAAGGGCGGCGCGACTTTGTTTTTAATCACTTTGACTTTGGTTTCTTTGCCGATGGGGCTGTCGTCGCCTTTTTTAATCTGCGTGCTGCCGCGGATATCCAAGCGGACGGAAGCATAGAATTTCAAGGCATTACCGCCGGCGGTAGTCTCGGGGCTGCCGAACATGACGCCGATTTTCATGCGGATTTGGTTGATGAAAATCACCAGCGTATTGGTTTTTTTGATGTGACCGGTGAGCTTGCGCAGCGCCTGGCTCATCAGACGCGCCTGCAGGCCGACGTGGCTGTCGCCCATATCGCCTTCGATTTCGGCTTTAGGCACCAGCGCTGCCACCGAGTCGATAACCACCATATCGACGCCGCCGCTGCGCACCAGCGTATCGCAGATTTCCAGCGCCTGTTCGCCGGTATCGGGCTGCGACAGGTAAAGTTGTTCGACGTTCACACCCAAAGCGCGGGCATAAACCGGATCAAAAGCATGCTCGGCGTCGATAAAGGCGCAGATGCCGCCGTCTTTTTGGCATTGGGCGATGGTTTCCAAACACAGGGTGGTTTTACCGGAAGACTCGGGGCCAAAAATTTCGACAATACGGCCACGCGGCAGACCGCCGACGCCCAGCGCCAAGTCCAGCCCCAGCGAACCGGTGGAAATCACCTGCAGGTTTTCCTGCTGGTTGCTGCCGTCCATTTTAATGATGGCGCCTTTGCCGAAATTCTTTTCAATCTGCTCCAAAGCCGCCTGCAGGGCTTCGCTTCTGGTAAGGGGTTTCTTTTCTGCCATAATGTTCTTTCGGTTGCGGGAATGCTTGTCCCTGTTGAAATGCGGCGGCGATTATCGCACAAGATTCAGGCAGCCTGAAAGTGGGTTTTCAGGCTGCCTGAAGCAGAGTCGGGCGCGATCACAAGGCTTTTTGTCCGGCGCGGACGATGCTGCCCATAGCAAAAAACTATAATCCGCCGCTTTGCTTGAATTCTACATTGAGGCGCTTTATATTAGTCGTCGGCTTCAGCCGCAGCATCGGACTCGTTGCCACCCAGCAGCCACAGCAGGCCGCCGCCGACAATCAGACCGATCTTAATGCCCCAGGCCACGCCGTCGCCCCAAGAGTAGATCCAAGCCAAAACTTTCGGCACCATATTCACAAAATCCAGCACGATTGCCAGAATGCCCAAAATTGCCAGTGTGCTGCCAAAACTTTTCATCGGATAAACTCCTTAATTTTTGAAACGGGTTGAAATAAAAACGACCTGCCGCCGTCTGAATCTTCAGGCTGCAGGGCGAGCGCGATTATAGCCAAGGGCGCAAATGCCGCGCAACGGCAGCCTGAAGCCGTATCCGCTGCCTTTAAAAGCAGCCTGAAAACTTTTTACCACCTTTATAGAAGGAACCCAAAATGAGCAATCAAGTCATCCACACCACCGACGCCGCTTTTGATGCCGACGTTCTCCAGTCTCCCCTACCCGTGCTGCTCGACTTCTGGGCGCCGTGGTGCGGCCCCTGCCGCATGGTCGGCCCGCTGCTTGACCAACTGGCCGCCGAGATGGAAGGCAAAGTGAAAATCGTCAAAATCAATATCGACGAAAACCAGGAAACCCCCGCCCGTTTCGGCGTGCGCGGCATCCCCACGCTGATGATGTTTAAAGACGGCAAAAACGTTTCCACCAAAGTCGGCGCCATGGCTAAAGCCCAGCTCGAAGCCTTTATCAACGCCGCCCTGTAAACCTGCCCTCCCCCTTTCAGGCTGCCTGCCGTTTGATTTGACACAGGCAGCCTGAAAATCCTTCCGCGCCCCTTCTTGACAGCGCCGGCGCCGCTAACTAGAATCCGCGCCCGTCTCGTTTCACCGCGCGCCCGTTGCGGCGCAAGTCAAACTCTCTTTATATCCGTCCTTTCCAATCCCCGATTATCCGATTTCCCACTCCCAGCCGCAGCCGAAATTTTTCAGGCTGCCTGCAACCATTGCCCATCATCAAACCATGCACGTTTCCGAACTACAAACCCAACATATCAGCAAACTTTTAGAACTGGCCGAACAAAACGGCATCGAAAACGGCAACCGCCTGCGCAAACAGGATTTGGTGTTTGCCATCGTCCGCCAGATGATGCAGGAAGGCACCGACTTTTCCTGCTCCGGCACGCTGGAAATCCTGCCCGACGGCTACGGCTTTCTGCGCAGCTCGGTTACTTCCTATCTGGCCTGCCCCGACGATATCTACGTTTCGCCCAACCAAATCCGCCGCTTCAACCTGCACACCGGCGACACCATCGAAGGCACGGTGCGCGTGCCGAAAAACGACGAGCGCTATTTCGCGCTGGTCCGGCTGGACAGCATCAACGGCGACCACCCCGAAGCCTGCCGCCACAAGGTGATGTTTGAAAACCTCACGCCCTTGTTCCCCAACCGCCAGCTCAAGCTGGAGCGCGACACCAAGTCCGAAGAAAACATCACCGGCCGCATTATCGATTTGATTTCCCCCGTCGGCCTCGGCCAGCGCGCGCTGCTGGTCGCTCCGCCCAAATCGGGCAAAACCGTGATGCTGCAAAACATTGCCCACGCGATTACCGCCAATTATCCCGATGTCGAACTGATTGTGCTGCTAATCGACGAGCGGCCGGAAGAAGTAACCGAGATGACCCGCTCGGTGCGCGGCGAAGTGGTGGCGTCCACGTTTGACGAGCCCGCCCAGCGCCATGTGCAGGTGGCCGAGATGGTGATCGAAAAAGCCAAGCGCATGGTCGAACACAAAAAAGACGTGGTGATTCTGCTCGATTCGATTACCCGCCTGGCCCGCGCCTACAATACCGTTGTCCCCACTTCCGGCAAGATTCTCACCGGCGGCGTCGATGCACACGCGCTGCACCGGCCGAAACGCTTTTTCGGCGCCGCGCGCAACGTGGAAGAAGGCGGCTCGCTCACCATTATCGCCACCGCGCTGATCGATACCGGCAGCCGCATGGACGACGTGATTTTTGAAGAGTTTAAAGGCACCGGCAATATGGAACTGCATCTCGACCGCCGCCTGGCGGAAAAACGTGTGTTCCCCGCCATCAACATTAACCGCTCCGGCACCCGCCGCGAAGAGCTGCTGGTTTCCAAAGAACAGCTGCAGCGGATGTGGCTGCTGCGCAAAGTGCTGCACCCGATGGACGATTTGGAAGCCGCGGAATTCCTGTTGGACAAAGTAAAGATGACCAAAAACAACGACGACTTTTTCGAGTCGATGCGCGGCAAATAATCCGTCCATCACGCCAAACCCCGTTTCAGGCTGCCTGAAACGGGGTTTGGTTTGGGCAGCCTGAAAACCTTTCAGGCTGCTTCCATCGCCGGAACATACCCCGCGTGCCATGCACCCGTTGCGGCTTCAGGCTGCCCACCCCTAATACCGCCCATCCAAACCAAAGCAGCCTGAAAGGTTTTCAGGCTGCTTTTCCCGCTCCGACATTCTTTAAATAGGGATAAGGAAACGCCGCGCCGTTTGCCAAACAATGCCGCCCCATATTTTTCAGGCTGCCTTCCTGAAAATGGGAAAGGCAGCCTGAAAACCCGAAAAGCGCCTATGCAGGCGCACCCTTCAAAAATTATTCGGGGCGGTACAAAGCTGCATTGCTGCCGCCTTGTCCGCCCCGTTTTTATTAGGACTTTTGGTAGTGTGTTTTAGTGGTGGTTTGTGTTAGTCCTTTTGCGCCCCGCTTTGCAGGTAGTTTTGCAGGCCGATGCTCTCGATCTGCTCCTGCTGGGTAGTCAGCCAGTCGATACGTTCTTCGTTTTCGTCTTTCTGTTTTTCCAGAAGCTGGCGGCTGACATAGTCCTGCTGCTCTTCGCACACGGCAATGGCTTCTACCAATGCGGCGTGTTTTTCGCGCTCTTTGGCCAAATCGCAGCTGATGATTTCTTCGGTATTTTCACCGATCAGCAGCTTGCCCAGCTCTTGCAGATTGGGCAGGCCTTCCAGCAGCAGGATGCGTTCGATGATTTCGTCGGCGGCTTTCATTTCTACGATGGACTGCTTGTAGAAATTTTTGCCCAAATCTTCGAAACCCCAGTTTTTCAGGATGCGTGCGTGCAGAAAATACTGGTTGATGGTTACCAGCAGCAGGCCGAGATTTTTATTCAGCTGACGGATAACGTCGCGGTTGCCTTTCATAAAGGTCTCCTTCTCTTGGCCGTGCAGCTTACAGCTGGCTTTGCAGGTAGTTTTGCTCGCCGACCAGTTTGATCAGGCGCAACTGCTGTTCGAGCCAGTGGGCGTGGTCTTCTTCGGTGTCTTTGAGCTGGTCGATCAGCATCTGGCGGGTAACGTAATCCTGCTTTTCTTCGCACAGTTTGATGCCTTTTTTCAGGTTGGCCTGAACTTCGTACTCGGTGTTCAAGTCAAGCTGCAGCATCTCGGGCACGGTTTTGCCGACATTAACGGCAGCGGGAACCATCTGCGGGGTGCCGCCCAGCATCAGGATGCGGCGGATGAAGTTTTCCGCGTGCAGGGTTTCGTCTTCCATTTCATGACCGATGCGGTCGAACAGTTTGGTGTAACCCCATTCGGCATACATGCGGGAGTGGATGAAATATTGGTCGCGGGCAGCCAGTTCGCCGGCCAGCAAAAAGTTCATATAGTCGATGACTGCTTTATCGCCTTGCATAATTTTTCCTTTACTTAAAGTGTGTTGTGAAAACGGGGCGGATTATAGCGATGGCGAAAAAAAAGCGCAAAATTCACATTAAAATACAAACAATTATCAAAGATAAGCATCTCCGCAAGCACAAATAGGATGCGTTTTTCTTTGGCAGATTCCATAAAAAAATCAAATCAGTGCTTTGATAGTGATTGCTGCTTGTTGTTAAACGGACTTTTTGCGCGCAATTTTATTTACATTATTTTACGCAATTTGCGGCAAAATCTGCCTTTCAGGCTGCCTGAAAGCCCGTTGGCAGGCAGCCTGAAAGGCTTGCGCGCAAGTGCGGTTGTGCAACAGATGGCAAAGTAAGCTACAATCGCGCCCGTTTTGCCGCCGCCGTGCGCGGCTGCAAACGCCAAGCGTTTTGCACCACTACTTCAAGTAAAAGGTTACACCATGCTTACAGGCAGCCTTGTCGCCCTGATTACGCCCATGCACGAAGACGGCAGCGTCGATTTCGACCGCCTGCGCGCCTTAATAGACTGGCATATCGCCAACGGCACCGACGCCATTGTCGCCGTCGGCACCACCGGCGAATCGGCCACGCTTTCGGTGGACGAACATCTGGCCGTGGTCGAAGCCACCGTCAAACACGCCGCCAGCCGCATTCCGGTAATCGCCGGCACCGGCGCCAACAACACCCGCGAAGCCATTGCGCTGTCGCAGGAAGCCGAACGCATCGGCGCCGATTACACCCTGTCGGTCGTTCCCTATTACAACCGCCCGTCGCAGGAAGGCATCTACCGCCACTTCCGCACCATCGCTGAAGCCAGCGCGATTCCGATGATTGTTTACAACGTTCCCGGCCGCACCGTGGTCGATATGAACAACGACACCATCCTGCGCCTGGCCGAAATTCCCAATATCGTCGGCGTCAAAGAAGCCAGCGGCAATGTCGAGCGCGCGCTCGAGCTCTTTAAAACCGTCCCGCAGGATTTCGCCGTATATTCCGGCGACGACGGCACCGCCCTGCCCTTTTTACTGTGCGGCGGCCACGGCGTGATTACCGTTGCCGCCAACGTCGCGCCCAAAGATTTCTCGCAGATGTGCCGCAGCGCCATCAACGGCGACATTGCCGCCGCCCGCGCGCTGAACGACAAACTGATGCCGCTTTACGGCGCGATGTTCTGCGAGCCCAGCCCCGCCGCCCCGAAATGGGCGCTGGAAAAAATGGGCATCTGCGCCGCCCACATCCGCCTACCGATGCTGCCGCTCACCCCCGCCGGTCAGCAAAAAGTTCAGGCTGCCTTAAGCGCGGCTGGTTTGATTTGAGCAGTTTCACACCCAACGGAAGGTTCTTATGAACTACACGAAAATCACCGCATTGGCGCTGGCCGTACTGGCCTTGGGCGCCTGTTCGTCGAAAAAGGCGAACGACAAACTCGATTACCAAAGCACCAACAAAAAAATCGTCAGCCTTGAGATTCCGCCCGATCTGAACGATCCACGCAACGGCGATCTCTACTCGCTGCCCGCCGGCGTACGCGCCAATCCCGATGCCCTGTCCGAAGCAGCACCCTCCGGCAGCCGCGTGCTGACCAAAGTGGAAAACGCCCGCATCGAACGGCGCGGCAACCAGCGCTGGCTGGCCGTCAAAGGCAAAACTGCCGCCCAAATCTGGCCGCTGCTGCGCGCCTTCTGGCAGGAAAGCGGTTTCACCATCTATTCCGAAGAGCCCAAAGCCGGCCTGATGGAAACCGACTGGGCGGAAAACCGCGCCAAGCTGCCGAACCAGGGCCTGCGCAAGCTGTTCGACAAAATCGGCCTGGGCAACAGCTACACCACCAGCGAGCGCGACAAATTCCTGATCCGCATCGAACACAACGAAAACGGCGGCCTGGACATTTTCTTCACCCACAAAGGCTTGGAAGAAGTCTATACCGACCGCAAAAAAGAGCAGACCGTATGGCAGCCGCGCGCCAGCGATCCCAATCTTGAAGCCGCGCTGCTCGCCCGCTTCATGCAGTATCTGGGCGTGGACGAAGCCACCGTTGCCCAGCAGCTGAGCGCGCAGAAACAAACCCAGCAGGGCAGCCAGTTCGCCAAGCGCGAAGGCAACACCGTGCTGGTGTACGGCAGCGCCGAGCGCAATGTGAACCGCATCGCTTCCGCGCTCGACCGCGTCGGTCTGACCGTGCAGCAGTTTGTCAGCGAGCGCGGCATGTTCGTCGTCCGCCCCGCGCCGGCAGAAAGCCAAACCGTCCAAGCCAAACCCGGCCTGCTCAGCCGCGTGTTCGGTTTCGGCAAAAACAAACAGCAGGAAAAACCGGCAGAACAGGCGCCGCAGATGTTTGTGGCATTGGAAGACGCGGGCAACGGCCAGCGCATCCACCTGCTCGACCAATTCGGCAAGCCCTACACCGGCCCCGAAGCGGAAAAATGGTTGAACGACCTGTACCGCGAACTCTACTAAAACACTTTTCAGGCTGCCTGCCCGTTCAGGCAGCCTGAAAAACACCGGCGCCGCCTTTCATATATATGCCATGGAAGGCGGCGCTGCCGTTTGCCCGCATCGTCTGCCGCCAGACCAAAGCAGCCTGCGTAGCGAAGCGGAGTTGCGAAGCTAAAACCGCCAACCCGCCATTTGGCGCGGAAAACACGCCGTCTGCGCCGCCCATCTGCCGCAAAGCATAGGATTTCTGCCGTTTCTTTGCTATATTCGCCGCTTTCAGGCTGCCTGCAGACGGCGGCCGTACGCACACACAAACACGAAAGGAACAATCTATGCGTTGGCAAGGCCGGGAAGGCAGCAGCAATATCGAAGACCGTCGCGGTTCGTCCGGCGGCGGTGGCGGCAGGGGATTCGGCGGACTGGCCGGCATCATCGTGGTGCTGGTGGGCGCCTATTTCGGCGTCGATCTAAGCGGGCTGGTCGCCAACGACAGCGGCCTTTCGCTCGGCTCGCAACAGCAACAGGCCGCGCCGCTGCAAGAAAGCGCCCAAGAAAAACAGCTGGTGCAGTTCAGCTCGGTGGTGCTGCGCGACACCGAAAAAGTGTGGGAAGCCTATTTCCGCAAAATCGGCCGCCAATACCAGGCGCCCAAACTCACGCTCTACCGCAACCGCATCGCCACCGCCTGCGGCACCGGCCAATCCAGCGCCGGCCCGTTTTACTGTCCGGGCGACCAAAAACTCTATATCGACCTTTCCTTCTACAACACCATGACCAACGAGCTGGGCGCCAGCGGCGATGCGGCTTTTGCCTATGTGCTGGCGCATGAAGTCGGCCACCACGTGCAAACCCTGCTCGGCACCATCCAAAAGGTTCACCGCGCCCAGCAAAACATGGATCAGAAGCAGGCCAACCAGCTTTCCGTGCGGCTCGAACTGCAGGCCGACTGCTATGCCGGCGTGTGGGCGCACTATGCCGAGAAAGACGGCCTGTTTGAAAGCGGCGACATCGAAGAAGCCTTCAACGCCGCCCACGCTGTCGGCGACGACCACCTGCAGGAGCGCGCGCAAGGCTACACCGTGCCGCACACCTACACCCACGGCACATCCGCCCAGCGCAAACAATGGCTGCAGCGCGGCCTGCAAACCGGCGATATCGAGCAGTGCAACACTTTCTCCAGCATGTAAAACCGTTGTCCCTACCTTTTCAGGCTGCCTGAAAACCCAAAGGCAGCCTGAAAAGCCAAGCATCCATTCAAAAACGGCATACCAAGCCGCCATCACCATAATAAGCAGCCGCAACCGGCAACCGGACGCTTTCAGGCTGCCCCACACAAACCCCGCCATTGCATTTTCCACCATCAGGCCGCCGCCACACGCAGGCAGCCTGAAAAACCGAAAGGCGGGTTTCCAATGAAAATTCTGTTTTTACTGCCCCTTAGCTGTGCCGCCGCCGTTTGCAGCGCTGCGCCCGATTTGCTGCTGGCACAGGAATTCAAAGGGCAAGACGTAAACGGCTGGGCAATGAGCGAAAAACTCGACGGCGTGCGCGCCTATTGGGACGGCAAACGCCTGATCAGCCGCCAGGGCAATGCCTTCCAGCCGCCGCCCGGTTATACCGCCCATTTCCCGCCCTACCCGCTGGACGGCGAACTCTACAGCGGCCGCGGTCAATTCGAGCAGATTTCTGCCGCCGTGCGCACGCAAAACGGCGATTGGAAAAACATCCGACTGCACGTTTTCGACGTTCCCAAAGCGCAAGGCAATCTCTACCAGCGGCTGGCTGTGCTTTCAGGCTGGTTGAAACAGCACCCCCAAGCACCGATTAACGTAATCGCGCAAACACCGATACGCAATCAGGCGCAGGTGCAGGCGTTTTTGAAAGAAATCGAAGCCAAAGGCGGCGAAGGCGTAATGCTGCGCAACCCAAATACGCCTTACCACGGCGGGCGCAGCAGCAATCTGTTGAAACTGAAAAGCCAATACGACGCAGAATGCACCGTTACTCGCCATCACGAAGGCAAAGGCAAATACGCGGGCAAACTCGGCGCCGTCAGCTGCAAAAACCAGCACGGCGAATTTCGCATCGGCAGCGGTTTCAAAGATGCCGACCGCGACAACCCGCCACCCGTCGGCAGCGTTATCACCTACCGCTACCGCGGTTTTACCCAGAAAGGCACGCCGCGCTTTGCCACGTTTTTACGGGTCAGAAAGGATTAAAGCGACATGGGAAACGGGAAAGCCCGCCGTCTGCCGCTTTAAGCGGCCTTCAAGCAAACTGCCGCAAACAAAACCGGCTCGCAAAAACAACGTTTTTTAACCCAAATGCACGCAAACAAATAATAAATAAAGAAAAAGAATAAAGCCCCGTTTGCTTTTCCAAACTTTAAACAATTTTCACGCGACAAATACAACATTCACACACTTATATGCCATACTGAAGTCGTTTTCCCGCAACCGAAATGGAGCATGATATGAAAACTATGTCTAAAACCCTTTTGATGGTAAGCCTGTTTGCCGCACTCGGCGGCTGTGCCGGCGGTATGACCCAACAGCAACGCAATACCGCAGTCGGCGCCGCACTCGGCGGCGTGGCCGGCAATGTGATCGGCGGCGACACCGGTTCCACACTTGGCGGTGCCGCACTCGGCGGCGTTATCGGCAGCCAAGTCCGCACCCGCCGCTAAACGGTTTCAGGCTGCCTGAATGGCAGGCAGCCTGAAAAAATTCTTACTTGGGGGGAGCGCTGTGATCCGGCATCATCGGGTTGCAGCGCTTTTTTTGTTTGCGCTCTGGGTGCCGACATGCGGCTGGCGAAGCGGTGCTTGGGTGAGAAATATCCGAATGGAAGGGAAAGCACAGCAGATTTGTTGGCGCCTTGTGAGCATTTTAATCACCAGCGGATATTCTCACACCCAAGGAACCGCCATTCCGCAATATCGTCCATACAGGGCAAAGCAGCCTGAAAACAAAAAAAACCGGATTCGCAATGAATCCGGTTTTTTGAAAACGTCCGATTAACGTTTGGAGAACTGTTTGGCACGGCGTGCTTTGCGCAGACCGGGCTTTTTACGTTCCACTTCACGGGCATCGCGGGTAACGAAGCCGGCTTGGGACAGCGCAGGTTTCAACGCGGCATCGTAATCGATCAGCGCACGGGTAATGCCGTGGCGGATGGCGCCGGACTGGCCGGTTTCGCCGCCGCCGATAACGTTCACTTTGATATCGAACGCTTCAACGTTTTCGGTCAGAACCAAAGGTTGGCGAACCACCATGCGGCTGGTTTCACGGGAGAAAAATTCGTCTACCGGACGGCCATTAACGATAATCTGACCGCTGCCTTTTTGCAGGAACACGCGGGCAACTGAACTTTTGCGTCGGCCGGTGCCGTAGTAGTATTTTCCGTTCATATTGTCGTGTCCTTAAATTTCCAAAACTTTGGGTTGTTGGGCGGCATGCTGGTGCTCGGCACCGGCATAGACTTTCAGTTTTTTGATCATTGCGTAACCCAGCGGGCCTTTGGGCAGCATGCCTTTTACGGCTTTTTCCAAAGCGCGACCGGGAAACTGGTTTTGCATTTCGCGGAAAGTGCGCTCGTAGATGCCGCCGGGGAAGCCGGTGTGGCGGTAGTAAACTTTGTCGGTTTCCTTGTTGCCGGTTACGCGCATTTTTTCGGCGTTTACGACGATGATGTAGTCGCCGGTATCAACGTGGGGAGTGTATTCGGGTTTGTGTTTGCCGCGCAGACGGCTGGCAATTTCGGCAGCCAGGCGGCCGAGCACTTTGTCAGTAGCGTCAACGACAAACCATTCGCGTTGCACTTCGTGCGGTTTCGCTGAAAAGGTTTTCATGGGGATTAGTCCAAATCTATTTATAGAAACCGCGGATTGTAGGTGTTTGCAGGCGTCCTGTCAATGCGCCCGGGCAGCCTGAAAGCGTTTTTCGGCACTGTGCAGACACAAAAAACCGGCCGTCCTCAAATACGGATAGCCGGTTGTGGGGAACCCCGCGAATGCCGCTCGGGCTGAGTCCGCTTGAACCTTGTCAACAAGGTGGCTGCCTCGGGTAACTTCGGGTACATTCCGATAGGAACGCGCGCACCTGCTACGACTCCCGGCAACCTAAGCAAACTTTATTGGTTCAAAGGAATATATGCCTTTGCAAACACCGCAGGGAAACTGGTTTCAGGCTGCTTTGCTTTCGGAAAGCGCCTGATCGCAAAAGTCTTCAAGGGTTTTTATTCTACGCTCGAACTCGCGTTCTGACAATTGCTGCTGGCGTCCGTTTTCATCGGCACGTTTGAGCAGGTCGTGGGTCAGGTTGAGTGCGGCCATGATCACGATTTTCTCGGTTTCCATATTGCGGCCGCTGCTTTGGATGGCGTGGATTTTCTGGTTCAGCAGTTCGACAGCTTCCAAGAGCGTGCCGCGTTCGCTTTCCGGGGTGCCGATGGTGAACTGGCGGTTCAGGATATCGACGCTGATTTGTTCGATGCTCATGCGGTTTCCTCACTGGCGGGATCGTTTTCAGGCTGCGGCAGACGCGACAGCAGGCGGCGGATTTCCTGCGCGCTTTGCAGCAGCAGGCTGCGGTATTGCTGGTTTTGGCTGTTCAGTTTGAGAATCTGCTCTTGGAACTGGCTTTTTTCGTTCAGCCACGATTCTTTCAAATCGGCGATTTCTTCAAGCTGTGCCTGCTTCAGACTTTCCAAACTGTTTTCGTGCTGCTTGCCCAGCAGTGCATATTCTTCACTGAAACGCTTGGCTTCTTCGGCCATGCGGCGGTCAAACTCCTGCTGGCGCTCGGAAAGCTGGCGGGCAAAGTGGCTTTCTTTTTCGTTCAGGCTGCTTTGGCCGCTTTGAATTTCCTGCTTGAGCGCTTCGATTTCGCTGTTGCTTTGCGACAAATCGCTGCGGGCAATTTTCAGCAGATCCTGCTGCTCGGCCAGCTGCTGCTCGAGTTTGGCGCTTTTGTCCTGCTCCGACAGCAGCTCTTGGCGCACGTTTTGCGCTTCCCGCCCTTGGGCGTTGCTCTCTTCGCGGTACTGCTCCAGCAGCCGCTCTTTGCCTTCCAGCTCGGTTTCGGCTTCGGTCAGCCGCTCTTTCCACTCGCGTTCTTTGTTTTGCACGGTGGTTTGCAGAAAGGCGATTTGGTCGCGCAGATTCAGGCGTTCTTTTTCCAGCAGTTGGATCTGCTGCTCCTGATACTGGATTTTGCTGCTGAGTTCTTCCTGACTTTTTTCGGCGTGCACCAACAGGCTGACGCGGGCGCTTTCGGCTTCTTTGCTGCGCTCGGCTTCTTCCAGCAAGCGGCTCTGGCGGACGTATTCTTCACGCGAAAGCGCCAGCTCTTCATTCAAACGGCGGTTTTCGCCGTTCAGATGCCGCAGCCGTTGTACCAGTTCGTGCAGTTTGTCTTCTAGTTTTGTCAGGGACGGATTCATATCGTTCTCGCCGCAGGTTGGGGGAAAAGGGTTTTCAGGCTGCCTGAAAAGGGAAATACGGTTTTATTCGCTTGTTGGTTCGCGCTGCATCAGGCGGCTGACGGCATCGCTTACCGACAATTCGTTGCGCACCAGCTGGTAGAGCATGGCGGTAATCGGCATTTCGATCTGATGGCGGTAGGCGGCGTTGTGGACTTCTTCGATGGTCGGCACACCCTCGGCAACGTGGCCGATCTCCTTGAGCACCTGGTGCAGGCTTTTGCCTTCGGCCAGGCCGAGACCGACTTTGCGGTTGCGCGAAAGTGCGCCGGTGCAGGTCAGAATCAAGTCGCCCATGCCGGCCAGCCCCATCATGGTTTTTTGCTGCGCGCCCATGGCAACGGCCAGGCGGGTGATTTCCGCCAGCCCGCGGGTAACCAGCGCGGCACGGGCGTTCAGGCCGCAGTCCAAACCGTCGCACAGGCCGGTGGCGATGGCCATCACGTTTTTCACCGCGCCGCCCACCGCCACGCCGATTACGTCGTCGTTGGCATACAGGCGCATCACATTGGTGTTCAGTTCGGCGGCCAGCGTTTTGACCCACTCGAAGTTTTCCGAAGCCAGACACACGGCGCAGGGCAATTGTTTGGCCAATTCCTGCGCGAAACTGGGGCCGGAAAGCACGCCGATTTTGTCGTTATCGGGCAACACTTCTTTGACGACTTCAAAGGTCAGCCGACCGCTGTCCAATTCAAAACCCTTGCAGGCGGTGAGTATCGGCAGGCGGCCGCCGCCGTGCTGCTTGAGCAGCTCGATGCTGCCGCGCAGGCCGACGACGGGGGTAACCGCCAGCACCAGTTCGCTACCCTCCAGCGCTTCGCCGATATCGGCGTGCACGCTCAGGTTTTCAGGCAGCCTGAAACCGGGCAGATAGCGCTGGTTTTCGCGGATTTTCTGCATGGCGCGGGCGTGTTCGGCATTGTGCGACCACATGGCGACACGGTGGCCGTGCAAGGCAAAATGGATGGCCAATGCGCTGCCCCATGCGCCGGTGCCCAATACGGTTATGTTCATGCTGTTCTCGCGGGATGCGGATTATGGAAATAACGGCGGCGGATTTTAGCACAACTGCCCGTTTTCAGGCTGCCTGCAGGCGGTGGGCGGCGTCGATGGCGAAATAAGTCAGAATGCCGTCCGCCCCTGCGCGTTTAAAGGCGAGCAGACTTTCCAGAACCACTTTGTCGGCGTCCAGCCAGCCGTTTTGCACGGCAGCCTGAATCATCGCGTATTCGCCGGAGACCTGATAGGCGTAGGTCGGCACGCCGAAGGTGTCTTTCACGCGCCGCACCACGTCCAGATACGGCAGGCCGGGTTTGACCATCACCATGTCCGCGCCTTCCTGAATGTCGAGCGCCACTTCGTGCAGCGCCTCGTCGCTGTTGGCCGGATCCATCTGGTAGCTTTCCTTGCCCGACTTGCCCAGGTTGCCGCTGCTGCCCACCGCGTCGCGGAACGGCCCGTAAAAGGCCGATGCGTATTTGGCCGAATAGGCCATGATGCGGGTGTGGATGTGGCCGGCTTCTTCCAGCGCTTCGCGGATGGCGCCGATGCGCCCGTCCATCATGTCCGACGGCGCCACCACTTGCGCGCCGGCTTCGGCGTGGCTTAGAGCCTGTTTGATCAGCACTTCCACCGTTTCGTCGTTCAGCACATAGCCGCTATCGTCGGTCAGGCCGTCCTGGCCGCTCAGGGTGTAGGGATCGAGTGCCACGTCGGTCATCACACCCAATTCGGGCAACTCGCGGCGCAGCGCGCGCACCGCCGTCTGCACCAGACCGTCGGGATTGTAGGCTTCGGCCGCGTCGGCGGTTTTGTTTTGGGTAACCACCGGAAACAGCGCCAGCATCGGGATGCCCAGTTTCAGCGCTTCTTCGGCGGTTTTCAGCAGTTTGTCCAGACTCTGCCGCTTCACGCCCGGCATCGACGGCACTTCCTGCTCGCGCCCTTCGCCTTCCAGCACAAACACCGGATAAATCAGATCGGCGGCCGTCAGCACGTTTTCGCGCATCAGACGGCGGGAAAAATCGTCGCGGCGCATACGGCGCAGGCGGCTGGCGGGCACTTGGCGAAAAGGGAACTCCATAACACTCTCCTCAAATGGCGGTTAAAGCGGCAAACCCGCCCCAGGCAGCCTGAAACGGGAATTTTCATATAGAATAACACATCGACTGCCGCTGCCGGCAGCCTTATTTTGTCCGACGCAATCACAAGGAAACCCCATGTCTTTCGCCTTTTTCTTCCCCGGCCAGGGCTCGCAGAGCCTGAACATGATGGCTGGATTCGACAACGTCCCCGCCGTCAGAGCCGCATTCGACGAAGCCTCCGCCGCCCTCTGCCAAGACCTGTGGGCGATGATGAACGGCAGCGACGCCGAACTCATCGGCCAAACCGTCAACACCCAGCCTCTGATGCTGGCCGCCGGCATCGCCACCTGGCGCGCCTACCTTGAAGCCGGCGGCAAAGCGCCCGCCGCCGTGGCCGGACACAGCCTGGGCGAATACAGCGCGCTGGTGGTCGCAGGCAGCCTGAAATTTGCCGACGCCGTCAAACTGGTGCGCCTGCGCGCCGAGCTGATGCAGTCCGCCGTGCCGCAGGGCGAAGGCGCGATGGCCGCCGTGCTGGGTTTGGACGACGACACCGTGCGCCGCATCTGCGCCGAATCCGCACAGGGCGGCGTGGTCGAAGCCGTAAACTTCAACTCGCCCGGCCAGGTGGTGATTGCCGGCGAAACCGCCGCCGTCGGCCGCGCGATGGAAGCGGCCAAAGCCGCCGGCGCCAAACGCGCCCTGCCGCTGCCGGTGTCCGTGCCCTCGCATTGCAGCCTGATGAAACCGGCCGCCGACAAACTCGCCCAAGCCCTGCAGTCGGTCGAAGTGCGGCAGCCTGAAATCCACGTGATCAACAATGTGGACGTTGCCGCCTACACCGATCCCGCGCAAATCAAAGACGCGCTTGTGCGCCAGCTCTACCGCCCCGTGCGCTGGACGGAAACTGTGGAAACGCTGGTGCGCGAAGGCATCACCGAATCGGCCGAATGCGGCCCGGGCAAGGTGCTGGCCGGCTTGGCCAAACGCATCGACAAAGCCGCCGTCTGCACCGCGCTGGTTTCCGAAGACGCAGTGAAAGCGTTTATTGAAGCGCATTAAGTCCGAAACGCAAAAGCAGCCTGAAAACCGGTTTTTCGGTTTTCAGGCTGCTTTTTTGCTGGGCGGGCATTGGGCTTGTGTTGCCCTATTACCGCTATCCGCGCCGGCGCTTGGCTGCGTGAAGCAGCGCATACGGCAACCTATCCTGCCGTCAATAGTTTTCAGGCTGCCTGAAACCCAAGGCAGCCTGAAAAACAAAACAAAACAGTTCAACACCCTACCCTGCGGCAATGGACGATGCTGTGGCCGACTCCGATGCCGTCGTCGATTTTCTCGATGGTCAGACCGGCGTTTTCGGCGCAGCGCAGCATGTCTGCGGAGTGGTAGATTTTGCTGTTGCCGTTGGCCATCGCGGTGAAATAAACGCTGGTTTGGGTCAGGGTGTAGGCGGCGGTTTCGTACTGCTGGCGGTCCCAAAAGGGTTCCATGATGTAGAGCGTGCCTTCGGGCGTGAGCGCTTCGCGGGCGCGGCGGAGAATGGCGGTAACTTCGTCTTCGGAGAAGCAGTCGAGAAACTGGCTCATCCACACCGCGTCAAAGCCCTGCGGGAAAACGGTGTTGTCGTCGAGCAGATTGGCGGGATGGCCGTGGATGCGTTCGGCGCCGGGCTTGCCGGCCACGGCTTCGCGCATCAGGGCGAGCTGCTGCGGCAGATCCATAATGGTGATTTCGACTTCGGGATGGTGCGCCACGCAGCGCAGCGCCCAGCGGCCGGTGTTGCCGCCCACGTCGAGCAGGCGTTTGATCGGGCGGGAAAACACCACTTTCAGCGCTTCGTCGAAAGCGTTGTCGGAATAATAGTGGTCAAAGGCCAGCCAGCTGCGGCGGGCTTCGGGTTCGAGTTGCGAGAGACCTTCGTAGATGGTCGGCCATTCGCCCAGCGCTTTCAGACCGGCGGAGCGGCCTTCGAGCAGGGCGGCTTCCAAGTCGAACATGCCCTGATAGCAAATCTCGTGGACGAAATCCATATTCACCCGCGCCATTTTGTCGCGCAGCAGGAAATAACCGGCTTTGCTGATGTAAAAGCGGCCGTCGCGCAAGAGCACGGTGCCGATGGAAAGCGAGGCTTCGAGCAGCACTTGGGCGGCGTAGCGGCTAAGGCCGGCGGCTTGGGCGGTTTCGTTAAGCGTCATGCCGTTTTCGCTGTTGTTCAGGTGCTCGAGTATGCCGAATTTCACCATCAGCCGCGATACTTGGAACACTATAGGGCCGAAGGCGATTTCCTGCGCCAGCCTTTGGGCGGCGCCGGCGGAAAGCTGCTCGCGGGCATAGCGTTTTTCCAGATGGGCGGATATTTTCATGGGGTCTCCTGATTGCGGCAGGCCGGCGAAAGCAGCCTGAAACGGGTGGTAAACGGGAAAAGGCAGCCTGAAAGGCCGGCGGACAAGCAAAACGGTTTGGCAGCTAGTAGCAGCCCAAAGTCTGCGCCACCGCATCGAAACTGCGGTCGAGTGCCTGGCAGGCGGCGGCATCGGTGTGGTCGTAAGCGGCATCGGCGCGGGCTTCGCGGTTCATTTCCAGCAGCGCTTCGGCATCGGCGCCCTGCGCGGCAAAACATTTTTCCACGCGGCGGTAATGCGCTTCGCAGGCCGGCGGCAGCGGCGGCTCGGCGCCGTCGGAAGCAGCCTGAAAACCGGATGCGCTTTCAGGCTGCCCTTCGGCGGGCGGCGCGAAACCGGCATCGACATCGGCTTCGGCGTGTTTGTCCAAAGTCAGGATGTCTTCGTGCTGCGCGCTGTTGAGAATCTCGTCGGCGGCGGTGGACGATGCGGCGGAAGCTGCCGCTGCCGAAGCAGCGTTCTGCTTGGCGGCTTTTTCCTTGCCGCCGCAGGCGGCCAGCAGCAGCACACAGACAAGCGGCGCAAATGTTTTCATCTTTCAGGCTGCCTTGCGGGTTTAAAACAGCGCGCGCACGGCGGCTTCGATGTCGTCGGCGCGCATAAAGCTCTCGCCGATTAGAAAAGTCTCAACGCCGTGGCCGCGCATAAAGTCCACATCTTCCTTGCTGCGGATGCCGCTTTCGGTTACGACAATATGGCCGGAAAGCGCGGGCAGCAGGCGCAGCGTCTGCTCAAGGCTCACTTCAAAAGTGCGCAGGTTGCGGTTGTTCACCCCGCGCAGCAGCGTGTTCAGCCGGCGGCATTTTTCCAGCTCGGCTTCTTCGTGCAACTCCAGCAGCACCGCCATGCCCGCCTGATGGGCGGCGTCTTCCAAACGGCGCAGGGTGTCTTCGTCCAGCGCCGCCGCAATCAGCAGCACCGCATCCGCCCCCCAGGCGCGCGCCTGATAAATCTGGTACTCGTCAATCATAAAATCCTTGCGCAGCACCGGCAGCGACACCGCGGCGCGTGCAGCGCGCAGATAGTCGGGCGAACCCTGGAAATACTGCTCGTCGGTCAGCACCGACAAACAGGCCGCGCCGGCGGCTTCATAATCGCGAGCATGGTCGGCGGGGCGGAAGTCCGGCCGTATCAGCCCTTTGGACGGGCTGGCTTTTTTGATTTCGGCAATGACGGCAGGCAGATTGGCGGCATGCTTGGCACGGATGGCGGCGACAAAATCGCGCGGCGCAGCGGCATCGGCGGCGCGGGCTTTGATTTCGTTCAAAGGCAGCGCGGCACGGGCGGCGGCCACTTCCTGGGCTTTGGTGGCAAGGATTTTCTGCAGAATGTCGGACATAAAAACACCCCAAACGGCAACGCGGCTTTCAGGCTGCCTGAAAACCGCAAACGGAAACGGGAAGCAAAACGGGCGGCATTGTACCAAGCCGCGGCGTGCGGCGGCAGGGGGCGCGCTTAAAATCGCCGGCGGCAGCGCATCCGGCGCAACATTCCGGCGCGGCCGGCGCGGAATTTTCAGGCTGCTTTCGGTGACGGCTGACGGCATCGGCAGACGGCCGGTTGGGACTTAAGCAAAATTTCAGGCTGCCGCGCCCATCACCGCCAATCCGCCAATATCCCGCAGGCAATTCCCAAACAAAAGCAGCCTGAAAACTTTTCAGGCTGCTTTTTTACCGTCAAACAGCGTTTTACTGGATGCTGTAGCCGCGCAGGTATTCGATGCGCTCTTTGGTCATGCGGGTGTCGCACTGCATGCCCAGATACTGGCTTTCGGCGGTACTACCGCCTTTGGCGGCGGCTTTGGCGCAGTTGCGGTTTTTCTTGCTTTCCCATTCGCGCTGTTCGTCCACCAGGCTCTGCTGCACGGCGGGGTCGATGTTTTTCCATGCCGATTTGAGCGACTGGCCGGCGGATGCGTGGGCGCGGCGGGCTTGGTCGATTTCGCCCTGGCTGATGCGGCTTTCCGGCTCTTCGGGGCTGAGCGCTTCGGCTTCTTTGGCGGACGGGGTTTCGGCTTTGGCCGGCGGTGGGGCGGGTTTGTCTTCCGGTTTTTCCGCGGCCTGCTCTTGTTTTTTCTCCAGCACGTCGGCAATCGGATCCGGATTTTCCAGCGGTTTTACCGGCTTGGCTTCGGGTTCGGACGCGGTTTCGGGCTCGGCGTTGGCCAGACGGCGCAGCGCGTCTTCGCGTTTGACCGTTTTGCCGTCGATTTTGAGCAGGTCTTTCACGCCGGCGGGCAGCAGCACAGTGGCAAGCAGGTGGGCGCCGTCGTTCAGGCTGCTGTCGTTATAGGTAAACGCGGCCTGCTGGCTGCCGTCCACCGACACGCTGTAGCGGATGGGGAAAGACAGCGCCAAGCCCTGGAAGCTGGCGGTGCCGCCTTGGATGCGGCGGTTGATGATGGCGGCGGGGTCGTCGCTTTGCAGCAGCGGCGCGTTGGTTTGCGCCAAGCGGAAAGTGGCTTCGGGAATAGCGATGCTCACTTGGGCGGTACAGCCGGTGGCGCTGGTGTCGGGGCGGGGGTCGTTTACCGTAACCACCAGGCCGGAAACGGCGGCATCGAGTTTTTCGCCGGAAACGAATTCGCGCACGTCGTTGCGCACGAAGTTTTCGCCTTCGCCTTTGATGGTTTTGATTAGGCCGGACTGCACGTCTTCGGCCAGCGCGGGATGGGTGCAGTTGAGCTTGGCGGTTTCGTCAACGGGGGCTTTTTCCGAGCAGCCGGCGGCAAACAGCGCGGCGGCCAAAGCAAGCAGGGTGTATTTTTTCATGGTTGCAATTCCTGAAGTGATCCGGCGGGCATCATAACAAAAAGCGACGCCCTTTGATAAGCGCGGCATCGCTTGGGCGGCGGTTTTCAGGCAGCCTGAAAAACGTTTTTTGCCGTTTCAGGCTGCTTTTTGCGCACCCGAATCAGGCGAATTCGGCGTAAACGGGGGCGTGGTCGCTGGGGCGCTCTTGGGCACGGGCGTCCTGATCCACCGCCACTTGGCGCAGTTTTTCTTTCAGCGCCGCGCTCACGAGAATATGGTCGATGCGCAGCCCCTGATTGCGCTGGAACATCGCGCCGCGGTAGTCCCACCAGGTGTAGTGGGCGCCTTCGGGGTGGATGTGGCGCAGGCCGTCGCTTAATCCCAATTCGAGCAGCGCGGCGAACCATTGCCGCTCTTCGCTGCTGCACAGGATTTTTTCGCGCCATTTTTCCGGCGCGTACACGTCTTGGTCGGCAGGGGCGATGTTGAAGTCGCCCAGCAGCACCAGCTCGGGATAGCGCGCCAGCTCTGCGCGCACAAACTCAGTGAGCGCGGCAAACCAGTGGCGTTTGTAGGCGAATTTTTCGCTGTCGGGCGCTTCGCCGTTGACGCAGTAAACGTTAATCACGCGCACGCCGGCGGCGGTGGCGGCAATCACGCGCCGCTGCGGGTCGTCGGGCAGTGCGGGCAGGCCGATAGCAAGGTCTTCGAGCGGATGGCGGCTGATCAGGGCGACGCCGTTATAGGTTTTCTGGCCGCTCCATTCGGTGTGCCAGCCGCTCATGCGGAACACGGCGGCGGGGTATTTGTCCTGATCGAGCTTCAGCTCCTGCAGGGCGAGAATGTCGGGCTGGTGCGCGGCCAGCCAGTCGCTGACCTGCGGCAGGCGCACATTGAGGGAATTGACGTTCCAAGTGGCGATTTTCATGTTTTGCGCTTCCGGTTGCGGACAATAGGGGCGGCGCCCTGCTCTTTCAGGCTGCCGGCAGGCGTTTTGGCGGCGGGCGGCGGGTAAAGGGCGTCGAGCACACGGCGGGCGGGTTCGGAAGTCAGCCGGTAGAGCAGCACGCTGTGGTAGCGGACAAAATCCACCATGCCGAAGCGGCGCATCCGGCTCAGATGTTTGGATACCGTGCCGACGCTCAGGCCGGTGAGCGCGGTCATTTCGTCGAGACTGCGCTCGCTCTCGCGCAGCAGGCGCGAAAGCTGCAGGCGCTCGGGATGGGCAAGGATTTTCAGCAGGCCGGCGGCGTGTTCGCTGTCGTCCTGCGGTGCGGCGGCCGGCGGAAACGGCCGGGATTCGGCGGCGGGGGCGTTCATGCTTGTGCTCCGTTGTAAACGTTTATGGTTATAAATTCGCCTGCACCCAATGTGCCGCAGGCAGCCTGAAACGTCCAAACGGAGTTTTCAGGCTGCCTGCGGCAAAGGGGGAAAGCAAGTTTAGCGGGCGGCAGCGGCAGCCTGCTGGTTGGGGGTAATCAGGATTTCGACGCGGCGGTTTTGCGCACGGCCTTCGTCGGTGTTGTTGCTGGCGATCGGCTGGCGCGAACCCTGGCCGGACACGCTCATGCGGTTGGCGGCAACGCCCTGGCGGTTCAGATAGTCGGCAACCGACTGGGCGCGGTTGCGCGACAGCGGGTTGTTGATGGCGTCGTTGCCGGTGCTGTCGGTGTGGCCGATGATGGAAATGTTGGTATCGACATAAGTGGCCAGCGTTTTGGCGGCTTCAGACAGCGAAGACTGGGCGCGCGGCGACAGCGCGTAGCTGCCGGTGGCGAAGGTTACGTTTTCGGGCATGGTCAGCTTGATCTGGTTGCCCTTGCGTTCCACTTCCACGCCGGTGTTGGCCAGCTGCTCGCGCAGTTTTTTCTCTTGGTAGTCCATATAACCGCCGACGCCGGCACCGATAGCACCGCAGGCCAACGCGGAGTTGCGCGCGCCTTTGCCGCCGTGACTGATGGCGCCGATGATGCCGCAGGTTACCGCGCCGCCCAGGCCGTACATGGCGGTTTTGCTCATGTGCTGCTGGCCGGTACTCGGATCGGTAATGCAGCCGCTCAGGCCGAGTGCGGCGATGGTAGCGGCGACGGTCATGCTTTTGAATACACGCATTTGGATTTCCTTTACTGAAACGGTTGTTCAAAGGCAGCCCGACAAGGCAGCCTGAAAGCGCGGAATATAGCCCAAACGCCGTGCAAAGGCGGCGGGCTTAACGCTAAATTACCTTTTGGGCGGTGTTTTTTACTTTTCAGGCAGCCTTGTTTTCAGGCTGCTTCGGCGTCAGCAGGCTCAATAGGGCGAAGCCGCCAACCGTCATCGCCAGCATCATGCCGGCCATCACATAGGGCGTGCCGTTGTGCAGCTTGCTGGCGGCAAAGCCGGCGCAGGCGGCTATCAGCGACTGGAAAGCCGACAGCAGCGAGCTGGCGCCGCCGCCGATTTCGGGTTTGAAATAACCCATAAACAGCGCCTGGGTGTTGGCGGTAACAAAACCCTGGGTGCCCACCGACACCATCACAAACAGCACCAGCAGCGCCAGCGGCGGATGACCGCCGGACAAAAGTATCGCCAGCAGCATGCCGCCGTTGGCCGCCAACTGCAGGGCGATGCCGAAATTCAGAATGTTGCGCGGATGGCTGCCGCGCTTGAGCCGCCAGGCGGTGATGCGGTTAAAGCACATCATGGTGAAAATATTGCAGGCGAACACCAGCGCATACTGGGTGGAACTCAAGCCGTAAAATTCCATATACACCGCCGGCGATTCGCTGAGAAACACCAGCATCGAGGCAAACGAGGCAGCCTGAAAAAACATCACCCCCATCGCCGGCGCGCAGCCGACGATATGGCGGTAGCGCCCACCCACTTCGCGCAAATGCGCCGCCTTCAGTTTTTCAGGCTGCTTGTGCTGCGGCAAAAAGGCATACAGCGCCGCGGCAACGGCAGAGCCGTAAACAAACAAAAACGCGAACACCGAACGCCAGCCGCCGATTTTGTTCAACAGCGCGCCCAGCTGCGGCGCCAGCATCGGCGCCGCCATCATAATGATGCCGATCAGCGCGAACATCTGCGCCGCCTGGTTGCCGCGGTAGTTATCGCGCACCACCGCGCCCACCACCACCGAAGCCATGCCCGCCCCCAAAGCCTGCACCAACCGCAACAGCAAAAGCTGGTCGGCAGTCTGCACAAACACCAGCGCCAGACTGCTGACCACATAAACCAACAGCCCCTTCAGGGCGATATTGCGCCGGCCTTTAATGTCCGACAGCGAGCCGCCGGAAAGCTGGCCGATGGCCACACCGAGCATAAACGCGCTGAGGCTGCGTTCGATATCGTGGGTCTGCGCGCCCAGCGCCCTGGCAATATCGAGCGTGGAGGGCAGATAGGCATCGACCGAAAACGGCATCACCGCCACCAGCGAAGCCAGCAGCACGGCCATCTGCCGGTCGTTCAGTTGGTATTTGGGAGTAAACATAGGCTTGTTTCAATAAGGTTTCGACGGACAGCGCGGCGACAAACCGTTTTCAGGCTGCCTTAGCGCGCCCGCCAGAATACGTGCGGACAAACAGTCGGATGCAGGTTCGGGCAAACGAACCCACGCCGACGGCACCGCGAAAAAGCATTCAGGCAGCCCCAAGGCTGCCTGAAAAATGTGGTCGGAATGAGAGGATTCGAACCTCCGACCCCTTCGTCCCGAACGAAGTGCGCTACCAGACTGCGCTACATTCCGAAAGGCGCGCATTATATGCCCAAAGCGCGGCGGCGGACAAGGATTTTGTACGGCACCACCGTTTTTCCGAGCACCAACCGTAAATATTGGCAACAAACACCCAATGCCGCCGACAAAAAAGCAGCCTGAAAACCGCCAGTCCGGCTTTCAGGCTGCTTTTGATGTTTTCCGGTTTTTTTCTTTTCAGGCTGCCTGAAAAACAAAACCGGAAAGGGCGAACCTTTCCGGTTTTTTAAAACATTCCTAGCGGCAGCTGCCCCCAGGATTAGTCCAGATGGCGGTCGGCATCAACCAAAGAGCGGCGAGCCAGAGCCAGGTTGGATTTGGAGCGATCCAGTACGGAGTACAGGAACAGGCCTTCGTGTTTGGACAGCGGACGCAGCAGGTGGTACTGTTTGCCCAGAGTGATCAGGATGTCTTCGATGCTGTCTTTCAGACCGAGCATGCCCATGGTTTTCATTTTGGCACGCATCACTTCGGTGTTGCCCGCAGCAGCGATTTCCAAATCGATGGCAGCAGAACCGCCGCCGGCCAGCAGCATGCCGCTGCCGTAGTCCACAACGGCGGCAGCCAAAGCACCGTCAACGTTCAACATTTCGGCTACTGTTTTATCGTAATTCATTCTTAAGCTCCTTAAATAACAAAATTTGCGTGCGCAAATGCTGCCACGCGATGTTACCGGGTCGCACGGGCAAATGACTGTTCTCAGGTTTGTCTTAGCCGCCCGATAGTGCCGATAATTATATGACCCCAAAAATCTTTAGTAAAGTTATCGACAATCTCCGTCCGTATTTTTTACACAAGCAGCACCTGCTTCGCCGCTTCCCCTCCCCGATACACGCCTGCGCCGCTTTGCAGCAAAAATCCGTTTAACTATTTTATATACAACAAGATAAATAAACAAAACCCGGCCAGCAGCCGGCCGGCGAACGCATAATGCCCGTTTCAGGCTGCCATGCGGAATATGTTAAAATCCGCCGCCAACAAGCCTTGCGCTGTGGCCATTTTAACAACAGCCGCCACAAAATTTACCTTTCCCACACCCTCCTATATATCCAAAACCGCCATGACCCAAGACAAAATCCTTATTCTCGACTTTGGTTCGCAAGTTACCCAGCTTATCGCCCGCCGCGTGCGCGAAGCCCATGTTTACTGCGAGCTGCACCCCTACGATATGCCGCTTGACGACATCAAAGCCTTTAATCCGAAAGGCATCATTCTCTCCGGCGGCCCCAATTCCGTTTACAACTCCGATTATCAGGCCGACACCGGCATTTTCGATTTGGGCATTCCCGTGCTCGGCATCTGCTACGGCATGCAGTTTATGGCCTACCACCTGGGCGGCGACGTCGAGCCGGGCAACCAGCGCGAATTCGGCTACGCCCAAGTGAAAACCATCGACAGCGAACTGACGCGCGGCATTTCAGACGGCCAACCCAACACGCTCGACGTATGGATGAGCCACGGCGACAAAGTCTCCAAGCTGCCCGAAGGCTTCAGCATCATCGGCGACACCCCCTCCTGCCCCATCGCCATGATGGAACACGCCGCCAAGCAGTTTTACGGCATCCAGTTCCACCCCGAAGTTACCCACACCAAACAAGGCCGCGCCCTCATCAACCGCTTTGTTTTGGACATTTGCGAAGCCAAACCAAGCTGGACGATGCCCAACTACATCGACGAAGCCGTGGCCAAAATCCGCGAGCAGGTCGGCAGCGACGAAGTGATTTTGGGCTTGTCCGGCGGCGTGGATTCCTCCGTGGCCGCCGCGCTGATTCACCGCGCCATCGGCGACCAGCTCACCTGCGTGTTCGTCGATCACGGCCTGCTGCGCCAAAACGAAGGCCAAATGGTGATGGACATGTTTACCCGCAACTTGGGCGTGCGCGTAATTCATGTCGATGCGGAAAAACAGTTTCTCGACAAACTCGCCGGCGTTACCGACCCCGAGCGCAAGCGCAAAATCATCGGCGCGGAATTCATCGAAGTATTTGATGCCGAAGAGAAAAAACTCACCAACGCCAAATGGCTGGCGCAAGGCACAATTTACCCCGACGTCATCGAAAGCGCGGGCGCGAAAACCAACAAAGCCCACGCCATCAAGTCGCACCACAACGTCGGCGGTCTGCCCGAAAACATGAAACTCAAGCTGCTCGAGCCGCTGCGCGACCTGTTCAAAGACGAAGTGCGCGAACTGGGCGTGGCGCTCGGCCTGCCGCGCGAAATGGTCTACCGCCACCCCTTCCCCGGCCCCGGCCTCGGCGTGCGTATTTTGGGCGAAGTCAAAAAAGAATACGCCGACCTCCTGCGCCAGGCCGACGACATCTTTATCCAAGAGCTGCGCAACACCACCGACGAAAACGGCACTTCATGGTACGACCTCACCAGCCAGGCCTTTGCCGTGTTCCTGCCGGTGAAATCCGTCGGCGTAATGGGCGACGGCCGCACCTACGATTACGTCGTCGCCCTGCGCGCCGTGATTACCAGCGACTTCATGACCGCCCACTGGGCCGAGCTGCCCTACTCGCTCTTGGGCAAAGTGTCCAACCGCATCATCAACGAAGTCAAAGGCATCAACCGCGTGGTGTACGACGTGAGCGGCAAACCGCCCGCCACGATTGAGTGGGAATAAACGCCCGCCCGCAAGTATCAAAAAGCAGCCTGAAACCCCGATAACCGGTTTTCAGGCTGCTTTTTACTGCTTCGCCGTTTCAGACGGGAATCTTGTTCCAAACCATCTTTCAGGCTGCATCAACACCAGCCCAAGGCAGCCTGAAAGTGCGTTTGCAAACTTCTGCGAAATAAAGCCTACTCACCCGCACCCGCCGCATTTGCCGCAATTAGACGACGGCGCACAGCCATCCGCCTTTTTCGCTTTGGCTTTGAACAGGTATTTTTTCAGCAGGTAAAACACCGAGCCGGCAATAATCAGACCGACAATAATATATTGAGCCATATCAGAAAATCCTTGAAGTGATTTGGTAGACGACCAGCGCGGCGAGGTAGGCGAGCGCGAACAAATAGCCGGTAATCAGCAGCGTGGTTTTGAGCGATTTGGTTTCGCGTTTGATCACGGCAAGGGTGGCGGCGCACATCGGGGCGTAGATGTACCACGCGAGGAAGGCGAAGGCGGTGGGCAGCCCCCAGCGGTTGTGCATGATGGGGATCAGCGCGTTGGCGATTTCGTCTTCCGAGCCGCCGACGGCGTACACGGTGCCCAGCGCGGCAACGACCACTTCGCGGGCGGCGATGCCGGGGATCATGGCGATGCACATTTCCCAAGTGAAACCCAGCGGGGCAAACAGGGGCTGGATAAAGCGTCCGATGGTGCCGGCCAAGCTGTAATCAATTGCTGCGCCCGTTGCGCCGTCGGGGGCGGCAGGCCAGCTAACGAGCGCCCACAACACCACGGACACGGCGAAAATAATCGTGCCGGCGCGTTTTAAAAACGCTTTCACGCGGTCCCACAGGCTGGTAAGGATGTGTTTAAAATTGGGGGTGCGGAAGGTGGGCAGTTCCATCAGCAGGGGAAACTGCTGCACGCTGCCCTGCCTCCGCGCCAGCAGTTTCATGATGTAGGCAACCAGCGCGGCGGAAGCGATGCCCAGCACATACAGCGCAAACAGCGTCAGCCCCTGCAAATTGAACACGCCGCCGACGGTGCGGTCGGGAATAATCGCGGCGATAATCAGCGCATACACGGGCAGGCGGGCGGAGCAGGTGAGCATTGGCGCGATGGCGATGGTTACCAGCCGCTCGCGCGGGTCGTGGATGGTGCGGGCGGACATCACGGCGGGCACGGCGCAGGCGAAGCTCGACAGCAGCGGGATAAACGAGCGGCCGGACAGCCCGCTTTTCGCCATCATGTTGTCCAGCAAAAACGACGCGCGCGGCAGATAGCCCGAGTCTTCCAACAGCAGGATAAAGGCAAACAGAATGGTAATCTGCGGCAGAAACACCAGCACGCTGCCCACACCCGCAATAATGCCGTTCACAATCAAATTGTTGAGCACGCCCTCGGGCATATTCGCGCCCACCCATTCGCCCAGCGAGCCGAACGCGCCTTCAATCAGCTCCATCACCGGCGCCGCCCAAGTGTAAACGGCTTGGAACACCATAAACAAAATGGCAAACAGAATCACCATGCCCCACACGGGGTGCAGCGCGATTTCGTCCAGTTTTTTGTGCCACGCAGGCAGTGTCATTTCGGTGCGGACAACTTGTTTCAGAATATTTTCCACTTCGTGATACAGCGCGTTGCTGTCCAGCTCTTCCAACTTGCGCTCCGCACCGGCGGGATTGGCGGGGAAAGTGCGCTTGCGCGGCAGCTTTTTCACCGCCTCGCGCACCGCATGAATGCCCGACGCGCTCACCGCCACCGTTTCCAAAACCGGCACGCCCAACAGCTCGCTCAGTTTTTCCGCATCAATCGCCAAGCCCCGATTGCGGGCGACATCACTCATATTCAGCGACACCACCATCGGCAGGTTCAGCGTTTTCAGTTCCAAAATCATCCGCAGCGTCATGCGCAGATTGGTCGCATCCGCCACCGCGATAATCGCATCGGGCGGAATGCCCAGCTTGCCCACCGCCATATCGCGGGCGACCGCTTCGTCGGGGCTGGTGGTGCGTAGGCTGTATGTGCCCGGCAAATCAATGATGTGCACCGCAGGGTCGTCCAACAGCGCGCCCTCGCGCCTGTCCACCGTAACCCCCGGATAATTGGCGACTTTGGCATGCGCGCCCGTCAGCCCATTGAACAGCACGGTTTTGCCGCAGTTGGGCGCGCCGACCAGCGCAAAATAGCTGAGTTCCATCAATATTTCTCCTTATGTTTTGAGTGTTTTTTACCGTTTCAGGCAGCCTGAAAATCGGTTTTGCCGCAGCGTTTCGCTTATTCAGGCAGCCTGAAAACACCGTTGGCAGGTTTTCTTTTGGCAGACCTCGTTTTCAGGCTGCCTGAACCACATGGCACATCACCTTCTGCGCCTCGTCCTTGCGCAGCGAAAACTGCGACTGGTTGCCCAGCCGCACGGCAAACGGCCCCCTGCCCAAAATACCGACCGCAATCACCTGCACCGGCATGCCGTCCGAAAAGCCCAAATCCGCCAAACGCCGCGCAACCAGCGGATCCAGCTCGCCGAAAACGGGGTTGGGCACGATTTCGGCGATGTGGGCGGTGGCGCCTTTTTTGAGTTGCGATAAGGGAACGGCTGACATATTTTTCCTCTCATTTCATTTTCGTCAGATTGAAAAAAGCCGCGCGGGCGGAAAACCCATACGGCGAAACGTGCTTCAACTTGATGCGGATTGCTTGAAATTCCATTTTATTAAAAATCATTATTAATTTTTGTTAATTATATTATTGCATTTGCAAATCATAAACCTGTCGGATTTGACGGAAATCAACTCTTGTGAAATTGGCTGTTTGGCAGTTTCAGGCAGCCTGAAACGGCGGCAAAGCTGTTTTTGTTTTCAGGCTGCTGCTAAAATGCTGTTTTTTTTGGAAAACAAAATGACCGTTGTTGCCATTGATATCGACCCGCAAAAAACCTTTACGCCCGTGTGCGCCGGCGAGTTGCCCGTGCCGTTCGGCGATGAAATCGTGGCGGAATTGAACGCCCAAGCCGCGCTGGCGGACTACCGCGCCGTCAGCAAAGACGCGCACAGCCCCGCCGCGCAATGGCTGTGCGCCAGCCATGCCGAAATTCTGCGCCCCACGGGGCTGCCCGACGCGCCCGAAAGCTGGGTGGCGCACGCGATGATTGGCAGCCGTGGGTTTGAGCTGCTGGACGGACTGCCCGATGTGCGCGGTTACGATTTTTGCGTGTGGAAAGGCATCGAACCCGATATGCACCCCTACGGCGCGTGTTACCACGACCACGCAGGGCGGCTGAGTACGGGGCTGATCGAGTGGCTGCGCGATGTGCGGGCGCAGGTGCTGGTGGTGGGCGGGCTGGCGACTGATTTCTGCGTGAAAGAGTCAGTGCTGCAACTAGCAAAGGCGGGCGGCTGGCGGGTGCTGGTCAACCGTGCCGCGTGCAGGGGCATCGCTGCGGACAGCATCGCCCGCGCGTGGGCCGAAATGGCGGCGGCGGGCACAATCCTGCTGGACGATGCGGCGGCGGTAAAAGACTATTTGGCGGCATTGGAGGCAGCCTGAAAAGCGGTTCTGCCGGTTTTCAGGCTGCCTTTACCCTACCCTGCCCGCTTTCAGGCTGCTTTCCCCACATTCCGCGCCGCGGGTTACAATCCGTCTGCCCGTCCAATCCGCAAGCGAAAACACCATGAGCGCATCGTCCCCCGCCCCCAAAACCCGCACCGTTATCAGCTTTCTCGGTACCGTGCTCGACAATGCGCGCGGTGCGGGGCGCTGGCAGAAGTGGCGGCCGAACATCGCCCTGCACCAGCAAACCGCGCAGCGTTTCGACCGGCTCGAGCTCTTTTACAGCGAAAAATTCCGCAATCTGGCCGAACTTGTCCGCAGCGATTTGGCGCAGGCCGCACCGCATCTTGCCGTTAATCTCGTGCCGCTGGAGTTGGCCAACCCCTGGGACTTCGGCGAAGTCTATACCAAGCTGCACGATTGGGCGGCCGCCTACCCTTTCGACACCGAAGCCGAAGACTATTTCACCCACATCACCACCGGCACCCACGTCGCCCAAATCTGCCTGTTTCTGCTGGTTGAAAGCCGCCGCATTCCCAGCTTTCTCCTGCAAACCGCCCCGCCCAAACGCCAGCGGCACAGCATGGAGCAGGGCGACTTCGGCACCATCGAAATCATCGACCTCGATCTCGCCCGCTACGACGCCATCGCCCGCCGCCTTGCCGCCGAAAGCGACGACGCCGTGCGCTATCTCAAAAGCGGCATCGCCACCCGCAACGCCGCCTTCAACCGCATGATCGCCGAAATCGAACAAGTCGCCCTCAATTCCCCCGCCCCCATCCTGCTTTCCGGCCCCACCGGCGCCGGCAAATCCATGCTCGCCCGCCGCATCTACGAGCTGAAAAAAGCCCGCCGCCAGCTTTCAGGCAGCTTTGTCGATGTCAACTGCGCCACCCTGCGCGGCGACGGCGCCGCTTCCGCTCTCTTTGGCCACAAAAAAGGCGCCTTCACCGGCGCCGCCGAAAAACGCGAAGGCTATCTCAAAACCGCCGACCGCGGCCTGCTCTTTCTCGACGAAATCGGCGAACTCGGCCTCGACGAACAAGCCATGCTGCTCAAAGCCATCGAAGAAAAACGCTTTTATCCCGTCGGCAGCGACCGCGAAAGCGAAAGCAGCTTCCAACTCATCGCCGGCACCAACCGCGACCTGCGCCGCGAAGCCGCCGCCGGCCGCTTCCGCGAAGACCTGCTCGCCCGCATCAACATCTGGCACTACCGCCTGCCCGCGCTCGCCGAGCGCCGCGAAGACATCGAACCCAATATCGACCACCAGCTTGCCGTCGTCTCGCAAGAACTCGGCCGCGCCACCCGCTTCAACAAAGAAGCCCGCGCCGCCTACCTTGCCTACGCCCTCTCCGAGCACGCCCCTTGGCGCGGCAACTTCCGCGACCTTGCCGCCAGCATCATGCGCCTGGCCACTCTCGCCGGCCACGGCCGCATCCAAAACGGACACGTCGCCGCCGAAATCGCCCGCCTGCAATGGCAGTGGCAGGACGGCTCGAGCGACAGCGTTTTCAGGCTGCCTGAAAACCCGTCCGATCTCGCTTTCAGGCTGCCTGCGGACAATAAAGGGCAGCCTGAAACCCCCGCCGCATGCATCCGCCGCATTCTCGAAGCCAAAGGCCGCAGCTGGGACGACATCGACCGCTTCGACCAACTCCAACTGGCCGCCGTCGCCGCCGAATGCCGCCGCCACAAAACCCTTGCAGCCGCCGGCCGCGCCCTCTACCAAGCCTCCCGCCGCAAACGCAGCACCCCCAACGACAGCGACCGCCTGCGCAAATACCTGCGCCGCTTCGGTTTGGAATGGGCGGATGTGGCGGAGTGAACGTACTGCAGCAGATCGAACCGGCAAAAAGGCAGCCTGAAAACCGTTTGGAATGGTTTTCAGGCTGCTTTTTTGTTGCTGATGCCGCAAGCGCCGCCCCGCTTTGGCGTGTACTTGTCCGCCGTCTTTCAGGCTGCCTTTCAAACCAGCCCAAGCAAAGCAGCCTGAAAACTTTTCAGGCTGCCTGGCGCGGCTATAATCCGTCTTTTCCCTACCCCTTTCCTGCCGCGCCATGTTCCATCTTTACCAATCCGACCATCTGGAAGACCTTGCCGCGCTGCTGGCGGCGGTGCGCCGTCAAAATCCGCTGCCCGATCCCTTTGCCGCCGAAGAAGTGGTAGTGCCCAGCCACGGGATGCGCCGTTTTCTCAGCCATTATCTTGCCCGCGAAACCGGCATTGCCGCCAATATGCGCTTTGTGCTGCCGGCGCAGCTGATGTGGCGTTGGCTGCGCGAGCAGGTCGGCGCGGTGCCGGAAAACGATCCGTTTGCGCCGGAAGTTATGCGCTGGCGGCTGCTGGCCTTGTTTGACCGGCCGCAGTTTGCGGCGGATGAGCGCTTTCAGGCTGCCCGCGGGGCGCTGGGCGCTTATCTGCAGCGGGGCGAGAGCGCGCGTTATGCGCTGGCCGGACAGCTGGCCGATGTGTTCGACCAGTATCTGGTTTACCGTGCCGACTGGCTGGAGACTTGGAAGCAGGGCAAAACGCTGCCTGATCTGCCCGAGAGCCAGTTGTGGCAGGCCGAATTGTGGCGCAGTCTCGACAGCGGCGCAGCCGAAGGGCGCCACCGCGCGGCTTTGTGGCACCGGCTGGCGGCGGCACTGGCGGCGGAAAAACCGCCGCACGCGCTGCCGCCGCGGCTCTTGGTGTTCGGCATTTCGTCGCTGGCGCCGGTGTATCTGCAGCTGCTGCAGCTGGCGGCGCGCCATTGCGAAGTGCATTTGTTTGCGCTCAATCCCAGCCGGCTGTATTGGGGCAAAACGGTGTCGGCGGGCGAATTGCTGTCGCGGCCGGATGCCGATTTGTCGGAGCAGGGTCATCCGCTGCTGGCGGCGCTGGGCAAGCAGGGGCGCGATTTTTTCGACGCGCTGGCCGAAGCCGATATCGGCGCCGACATCGACTCCTACGCCGAAGCGCCCGAGTCGCCCGGCCTGCTGCACACTTTGCAGTTTCACATCCAAAGCCAGATTCTGCCGCAGGACGGCCGCGCGGACTGGTTAGACAAAAACGGGCTGGCGGGCAAAGACACAAACGCCGTTATCGCGCATCTGCGCGCGGATGCCGGCATCGAAATCCACAGCGCCCACAGCCCGCTGCGCGAGTTGCAGATTCTGAAAGACCGCCTGCTGGCGCTGCTGGCGGAACATCCCGACTGGCAGCCTTACGATATCGCCGTGCTCACGCCGCATATTGAGCCTTATCTGCCCTTTATCGAAGCGGTGTTCGGCGGCAGCGCCGACGGCTGGCCGCTGCCTTATTCGGTGTCCGACGTGCGCCTGTCGCGCCGCCAGCCGCTGCTGTATGCGCTCGAATCCGCGCTGGCGCTGCTGGAGAGCCGTTTTGAAGCGGAAAAACTGCTGCCGCTGCTGGAAAGCAGCATCGTGCTCGAGCGCTTCGGTTTGAGCCGCGAAGATTTGCCGCTGCTGCACGACACGGTGGCCGGTCTCAATATCCGCTGGGGCAGCGACAGCGAAATGCGCGCCCGCTACGGCGACGCGGGCAGCCTGTTTACCTGGCAGCAGGGCATCGAGCGGCTGGCGCTGGGCTGGCTGATGCCCGATGGCGCCGGCCTGTGGCAGGGCGTCAGCCCGTGGCCGGGCAATGACGCCCATCTCGAAATGCTCGGCCGTTTCGCCGCGCTGCTGCGCCTGCTGGCCGACACCCGCCGTGAATGGGAAACGCCCGCCGCCGTGCCCGAATGGTGCCGGCGCGTGCGCAGCCTGTGCGCCGGCCTGTTCACCCCGGCCGACGACGATTTGGCCGCCGCCCAGCAGCTCGAGCAGGCGCTCGCCCAATGGCAGGAGCAAACCGAAGAAGCCGGTTTTTCAGGCTGCCTGTCGCTGCAAACCGCCGTGCTGCACCTTTCCCGCTTTCTCGGCGGCCAGAGCGAAGCCGGCTTTCTGCGCGGCGGCATCACTTTTTGCAGTATGGTGCCGATGCGCTCGCTGCCCTTTAAAGTCCTGTGCCTGCTCGGCCTGAACGACGGCGAATTTCCGCGCAACACCAAAGCCGCCGAGTTCGACCTAATCGCCCGCCGCCCGCGCGCCGGCGACCGCACCCGCCGCGACGACGACCGCTATTTGTTTCTCGAAGCCCTGCTCAGCGCCCGCGAAATGCTGTATCTGTCCTACGTCGGCCGCGACATCCGCAGCGACGAAGAACGCGCGCCGTCCACCCTGCTCAACGGCCTGACCGACTGCATCGCCGCCCTGGCCGGCATCGGCAGCACCGAGCTGGCGCAAAAATGGATCATCAGCCATCCGCTGCAGCCCTTCTCGCGCCGCTATTTCGGCGAACGCCCCCCCGTGGCCGGCACCCGCCGGGACTACGCCGACGCCCTAAACCACCCGCAGCCGCCGCCTGCCCCCTTTATCGGCAGCCTGAAAGACACCGCAGGCGAAAGCAGCCTGAAAGACGGCGAAGCGCTGCAGCAGCACCGTTTTTTGCGCTTCTGGCGCAATCCCCCGCGCGCCTGGCTGCAGCAGCAGCTCAACTGGCAGCAGCCCCATATCGGCGGCGACTGGGAGTCTGCCGAGCCTTTTGCCGCCGACCACCGCACCCTGTCCGCCGCCTATATCGACGCCCGCCGCCGGCAGCAGGATTTTGCCGACACCGCCGCCGAACTGAGCGCCCGCAGCCAGCTGCCCGCCGGCGCCATCGGCAATTTGGTGGGGCAGGACTACGCCGCCCAGGCCAAAATGCTCGACAGCTCGCTGGTTTCCGCCCGCCGCCTGCCCCCGCAAAGCGGGCGCATCGACACCGATGCCGGCAGCCTGAACTACCATCTGGGCAGCCTGTATCCGCAGGGGCAGATATTCACGCTGGCCGACTTCCCCCACGCCCGCGCCAAACTCTCCGCCACCGACCAAATCGAACTGCTGCTGCGCCACCTGATTTACAGCGCCGCCACCCCCAACGCCGGCAGCACCGTTTTTCTCACGCTGCCGCAGCCGCTGGCGCTGCCGCCGCTGGCGCAGGACGATGCCCGCGCCAACCTTGCCGGCTGGATTGCCGCCTACCGGCAGGGGCAGCACGCACCGCTGCCCTTCCTGCCCCGTCTCAATCTCGCCGCCGCCCGCAGCCTACTGAAAAAAAACGACTGGGACGCCGCCCGCGCCGAGGCCGCCGCCGTTTATCACAAAGGCTATCAGGGCTTTGCCCAAGCCGACTACCCCGAAAGCCGCCTGCTCTACGGCCGCGACGGCGACGAGCCGCCCTACCGCAGCGACGCCTTCCGACACCTGACCGAAAACCTGCTGCTGCCGCTTTCAGGCTGCCTGCAGGCGCTGGACGAAGGATAACCGGCAAAACAGCCGATTCATCAGCCCAAAGCAGCCTGAAAGTTTCAGGCTGCCGCCAATCAGCAAGGAGTGAAAAATGGTGAAATTTATTTCCGATACCAGAGATGCGCGCGAAACGCCCGTTATCGTTGCGCTTGTGCTGGCCGCGCTGTTTTTTGGCTGCGCCATGACGGTGCTGGTGTATTCCGTTCCGTTTTTTATTTTTAACGCCAGCCCCTGGCCCGGGCGTAATTTGGGGATGTTCTGGGGATGGTTCGGCTGGATGCCGGCAATGGGCGTGGCGCCTTTGTCGGCGATCTATGTCATTGTTTACTGCCTGTCCGGCGCCGGCAAAAGGAAACCGGCGCTGTGGGCTTTTGTATGCGCCACGGTGCATGTGATGCTGGTGCTGGCGCTGCTGCTGTGGCTGGTGTGCCGGGCCTTGATCTGATCGGCGGCGCGCGCTAGGTTTCACCCGCCTGCGGCATTGAGCCGCCCATGCAAAAGCAGCCTGAAAAGCGGAAAACCGGTTTTCAGGCTGCTTTTTTGGTTTTGGCAGCATCAGCCTTTGCGCTGCCGAAAAATCCAATCCAACAGCGGCGCGATGTTGTAGGCGTATTTCCAAGTGGACGTATGCCCCGACGCGCCACCGGCATTAGCTTCTGCTGCGGTTTTAAACACCGTGCCTTTGGCAAAGGCAACGAAATTCACATTGGCGTTTTGCGCGGCGATTTTGTCGAAGGCAGCCTGAAACTTATCGGCCGGCCATTGCGCGTTCCAATCGTCGGCGCGGGCGACTTTGGCACCGAAGGCGGCGAGTTTTTCGGTGATGGCGATTTCGCCCGGATAGGCTTTGGCATCGTCCTGCGACACGGTAATCCACCATTTCACGTTTTTCATCTGCGGCGTGAGCAGCGCGGGATTCCATTGGCAGGCGACAAGATAGGACGCGGCGAAAAAGTCGGGATATTTGATGTTCATGGCGATGGACATCATGCCGCCGCCCGACTGTCCGGTGGTGTACAGGCGATTGCCGTCAATCGGCAGCTTGGTTTGCAAGTGATTGATTAGGTTAATGGTGGCATCCAGATAGGGCGACGCGGTGCTGGTGTCGTCAACAATGATTTCGTCAAACTCGGGCGCAATGACAAAACACGGGTGGGCAGCCTGAAATTCGGGCGACGCCCACGCAGTCGCGCCGTTACCCTGATAGAGCGGCGCTTTGACGAGCGTGCCGGTTACGCCCGCATCGTGCATAAACAGTACCAGCGGATAGCGTTTGCCATCTTCGATATTCTTCGGCGCAAACAGGTTGTAGCGCACGGTTTTGCCCGTTTGCTTGTCGGCGTATTCGCGCTGGACGAAATCGTCGAACACTTGGTTGATCACGGCGCTGGTCTGAACGGTTTTCCCGCCAATGTTTACTTCGGCAGCGGCGGCTTTGAGCGTGGGCGCGCTGTCGCCCTTGTCGCCCGCCTTGCCCGGGCCGTTTTTGGCAGGGGCGGCGTTGGCAGGCTTGTTGGCGGGGCGGCCTTTTTTCACGGTCAGCAGTGCGCCTTCGTCATAGGGATTGAGCGCAAGTGTAACGTAATGCCCTCTCGCAGTTTCACGGCCATCTTCGCTGTTGGAAACAGTTAAGCCTGTAATGGTGCGCCCCGCTACTTTGAATTGTCCGATAGACAGTGTTTTGGCATCAACCCAGTGGCGGAAAGTCAGGCGCACGGCTACCAGCCGCATGCCGTCGCCAAACACGCGGGTAACGGCGGCGGCCAATTCGACGGCATTGTCAGACACACCGCCCAATGCGGCGCAGCCGCCGACGCTGAGTAATACGGCGGTGCCGGCAGCGGATAGGATAAATTCGCGGCGGGTGGGCATATCGGGCTCCTGTGTAGGAAAACCGAAAAAACGCGGTTTAACACGCTTTGCCCGCCGATTCAATGGCGGCGCAGCTAAAAAGCAGCCTGAAAGCCGGATAAGGGTTTTTAGCTTCGCTACGCAGGCTGCCTGTTTCACGGCAAAGGCAGCCTGAAAGCCCTTGTCCGTCCCTTTCAGGCTGCCTTGCCGCCCGCCTGCCGCAGGCGTACCATCCGCGCTTTTTTCCACTTTGAAAGATGCCGCCATGACCACCGAAACTGCCGATTCCGCCGCCGAACGCCGCCGCGGCCTGCGCTATGCGCTGGGCTGCTATGCGGTGTGGGGGCTGTTTCCGCTTTACTGGTATCCGCTCGAAGGTACGATGCCCGCCATGCAGCTGATGGCGCAGCGCGTGGCCTGGTCGGCGCTGTTTGCGCTGGCGGTGCTGCTTGGGCGGCGGCAGGGCTGCGAAGTGCTGGCGGTGCTGCGCCGTCCGCGCCTGCTGGCGGTGTTTGCCGCATCGTCGCTGCTAATCGGCGCGAACTGGCTGGTGTATCTGTGGGCGATTACCAACCGCCATGTGCTCGATGCCAGCCTGGGCTACTTTATCAACCCGCTGTGCAATGTGTTTCTCGGTTTTGTCGTGCTTAAAGAGCGGCTGAACCGCACGCAGTGGCTGGCGATTTTGCTCGCGCTGGCGGGCATTCTGTGGCTGGCGGTGCCGGCGGGGCAGGTGCCGTGGGTGTCGCTGCTGCTGGCCGCCAGTTTCAGCTGCTACGCACTGATCCGCAAACTCGCCCCCATCGGCGCGCTGCCCGGGCTGGCTTTGGAAACCTTTTTGCTGCTGCCCTTTGCCATTGCCTATCTGTGGTGGTGCGGCGCAAACGGCACGCTGGTCGGCTTTGGCAGCCTGAACGCGCTGCAAAGCGCCGTGCTGCTCGGCTCGGGCGCGGCGACCACGCTGCCGCTGTTGATGTTCGCCGCCGGTGCCAAGCGCATCCCGCTGTCGCTGCTGGGCATCCTGCAATATTTCTCGCCCACCATCCAACTGCTGCTGGGGCTGGCGCTGTTCGGCGAAACGCTCGACGGCGGCCGCCTGGCGGGCTACGCATGGGTGTGGCTGGGCGTGGCGGTGTTTCTCTTTGGCGCATGGCGCACGGCGCGCAGGGCAGCCTGAAAAAGCAAACGAAAAATCTTCCCATTTCCCGCCGCTGCCGTTTGGGCTACACTGCGCGCCTTTATTTTTCACACAAAAGGATACGCCATGACCCGCATCGCCCTGATTGTCGGCAGCCTCAACCGCCCTTCGCTCAACCGCAGCGCCGCCGAATACATCGCCGCGCAAGCGCCGACCGGCGTACAAATCGAAGAAATCGCCATATATGCCGTCATTCCCGTTCAGTCGGGAATGACGCCGTTTAGACAAAACCCGGGTATTTGCAAAGGTTTCAAACCGGCAAATCAAACCGGCAAACGCAAAACAAGCAGCCTGAAAGCGGGTTTTCCGTTTTCAGGCTGCTTTTTTTGCGGCGGCGTTAGGGTGTGTTGACAATCAGCGTTTTGGCGGTTTTTCCGCCATAAAACGGCATCTGCCGCGTTAAAAATACTCGCCTATGGGCGGCATAGGCTCGCATTTTTGCCTTGCATCTGCCATTTTCTGACGAAAAATCCGCTTCAAAAGCCGAATGTCAATACACCCTAAGGCTGTTGCACCAGCAGCTGGCGGATATCCTGCGGCGCCAGCACGCGGCGGATGTTTTCAGGCTGCCCTGCGGCCTGCACGGCGGCGGCAATCATGGCGCGGGCGAGATCGGCAACCGGCAGCGGGCGCTGGCTGCGCAAAATGCCGACGGCGTTGAGCGCGGACAAAATGCGCGCGCTCCAGATTTCGCCGGCGCGGGTGCTGCCGGGGCGCAGCAGCAGCGGCGGGCGGAAAACCAGCAGCTGCGGGAAATCCAGCGCACCGATGTCGCGCTCGAGCTCGCCTTTGAGACGGGAATAAAAGATGCGCGACTGCGCATCGGCGCCGGCGGCCGAGAGCAGCACCATCATGCGCGTGCCGTTGCTGCGGGCGGCGCGGGCGGCATCGAGTACCGCCTGATAGTCGATTTTGCGCTGCGCTTCTTGGCTGCCGGCGTCTTTGAGCGTGGTGCCCAGGCAGGAAAACAGCACGTCGCCGCGCAGTTTGTCCGTCCAGGTGTCGGGGCGGGAGAAGTCGATCAGATGCACATGCAGTTTGTCGTGGGCAAAATCGGGCGCGCGGCGGACGAAAATATGCACTTCGTCAAAGCGCTCGTCGTTCAAAAGCTGCGCCAGCAAGACTCTGCCGGTGGAGCCGGTGGCGCCGATAATGTCTGCTTTCATGTTTTGCCGTTGCGGTGGATTTCAGGCTGCCTGAAAGTTGGCAGCGGGAAACGGTAAATAGGAAAAGCCGCCTGCGGCTGCAGGCGGCTGCAATATCGGAAGTGCCGTAATTATTTGGCTTCTTCTTTAGCTTCTTCAGCTGCTTCTTTAGCGTCCTGTTTGGCTTCTTCGGCAGCTTCCTTAGCTTCTTCAGCAGCTTCTTTGGCTTCTTCAGCTTTGTCTTCGGCAGTGTCGGCTGCAGTGGCTTCGCCTTTGAGCGCTTTCAGAGACTCTTCGCACATGGCGTTGCGTTGGTCGTCAGACAAGCTGGCCATGGCGCTCTTGCTTTGTTCGAACGCTTGTTTCAACTGTTCGCGGTTGGCTTCAGGAGCAGTCTGCAGCATGTCGTTGAAAGCTTTTTCGTACTGTTCGCATACGGAACCGCCGGCAGCGGTGTCGACAGCTACGGCAGAAGCGTCGGCAGGAGCGGAAGCAGCACCGGTGTCGCCGGAATTGCCGCCGCAGGCAGCCAGAGCAAACGCAGTCAGAAGAAGGGCGGACAGTGAAGATAATTTCATATTTTTCTCGCTTTTTACTACGGGTGGTTGAACAAGGGGTGGATTGTTAGATATTTCTTTAAAAGCGTCAAGTTTTGTTTGTGCTTTTTTGGCATCAGGCAGCCTGAAAACGGTTTTCGCCGCAGTTTGCCGCAGTTGCCGTGGGTTTGCCCACCCTACTCCGACGGCAGAATCGGCGGCGCACAGCGGCGGGCAAGGCAGTATAATCGGCACTTTTCGCCGGCGCGTGCTCCAAGCCGCGCCGGCAGCCTGAAAACGGTTGCGCCGCGCCGGCGACGGCCTGATCCTTATTTTCCGATTGCGATTATGTACGAAATCCTTATCGAACCCTTTACCGAATTTTCCTTTATGCGCTACGCGCTGGCAGCGGTGGTGTTTTTAGCCTTTTCCGCCGCGCCGGTGGGCGTGTTTCTGGTGATGCGCCGCATGAGCCTGATCGGCGACGCTTTAAGCCATGCGGTGCTGCCGGGCGCGGCCGTCGGCTATATGGTGGCGGGGCTGAGCCTGCCGGCGATGGGGCTGGGCGGTTTTGCCGCCGGCATTCTGATGGCGCTGCTGGCCGGTTTGGTCAGCCGGTTTACCGAATTGAAGGAAGACGCCAATTTCGCCGCGTTTTATCTGAGCAGCCTGGCGCTGGGGGTAACGCTGGTGAGTTTGGGCAACAACAGCGTTGATCTGCTGCATCTGCTGTTTGGCTCGGTGCTGGCGATGGACTTGCTGTCACTGCGGCTGATGGGCGCGGTGGCGGCGGTGAGCATTGTGGCGCTGGCGGTGATTTTCCGGCCGCTGGTGCTCGAGAGCATCGACCCTTTGTTTCTACGCTCGGTCGGCGGCCGCGGCGGCGTGTGGCATGTGGTGTTTCTGGTGCTGGTGGTGATGAATCTGGTGGCCGGTTTTCAGGCGCTGGGCACGCTGATGTCGGTGGGACTGATGATGCTGCCGGCGATTGCCGCGCGGCTGTGGGTGCGCGGCATCGGCGCGCTGATGGCGGTGGCGGCGCTCAGCGCGCTGGTGTGCGGCTATGCCGGGCTGCTGCTGTCTTACCACCATCCAGCCAATATCCCGTCCGGCCCCACGATTATTTTGTTTTGCGGGCTGTGGTATCTGGCATCGGTGCTGTTTGGCGCGCAAAGCGGCATACTGGTGCGCCTGCTGCGCCGCCGCCACCGCACCGCCTAACCGTTTTTCCGTTTGCCCAAGGCAGCCTGAAACGCCCAAAACCGGCTTTCAGGCTGCCTTTGCTATTGGCAGCGCCTGCGCGCAGGCGTATAGTAAATCGTGTAAACGCAAAGCATTTGCCTTTGCCGGCAACCTTAAGGAGAAGTGCCATGATTGAAAAAATTTCCCCCAAAGACATCACCGTTTTGTCCAGCACCATGTTGATTCCGCTGTGGGCAAAAGCCGTGGAATACGAGCGCCCCGATGCCATCCTGCACGACAAAGAAGCCGCGCGGATGCTGGATATGATTGATTACGACTTTACCCCGTTTGCCAAAGCCAAAGCATCGCAAGTGGGCTGCTGCGGGCGGGCGCGGCTGCTTGACGAAATGGCGCAGCGGTTTATCGACGAACACCCTGATGCCGTGGTGGTGCAGCTTGGCGCAGGCTTGGACGCGCGCTACGAGCGCATGGGTCGCCCGAACGTTACCGCGTGGTACGACCTTGACCTGCCCGAAGTAATCGACGTGCGGCGGATGCTGCTGCCCGAATCGAGCAACCATTATCTGGGCGTGTCCATGTTTGACGAGAGCTGGACGGACACCGTAGCCGCGCACGGCAAACCCGTGCTGCTGGTGATTGAAGGCGTGCTGATGTATTTTGAAGAAGCGCAGGTGCAGGCGTTTTTCCAAATGGTGCAGCGCAAACTGCCCGGCACGCAGATTGTGCTGGATGCGCTGTTTAAAAAAATGGTCGGCCGCGCCCAGCAGCACGACGCGCTGCGGCAAATGGGCGAAACGCCGCCCGAATTCCGCTGGGGCGTGGGCAGTGCCGATGACGTGCTCAAACTCGCCCCCGGCAGCCGCCTGGTTGAAGAAATCGGGCTGAGCAGCATCTGCGCGCCGCGCTATCCCTTTATCCTGCGCCTGCTGCTAAAAACCCGCTGGGGACGCGAAAACCTGGATATGAGGATCATGCGGATACAGCTTTGACGGTTTGAAACCTGATACAAGGCAGCCTGAAAGCCGCAAAACGCTTTTTCAGGCTGCCTTTGCCAAAACCGGCCGGCCGGCTTAGAATGCCGGCCTTTTTATCCGACCCCGAAGGAGCAACCATGGACGACACCAATCTGGACAACGCTTTCGACAATCTCGACGACGCGCTCGACGCTTTTGACGGCATCACCGTGGAAGGTGGCTTCAACGGCGAAGACGACGATTCCTGCCCCGGCGGCGCCTGCAAAATCTAAACGCCGACCGCGCAGCACAAACCAAAAGCAGCCTGAAAATCTTTTCAGGCTGCTTTTTTGCCGCGCGCGGGGCGATGTTCAGAACAATTCGTCAATCGCATCGCCTTCCGGCTTGCGGCGGGGCGCGTCGGCGGGCGGGGTATCGTTTTGGCGCTCGAGTGCGGCAAGGCGGGCGGCGGCGCGTTCGTTGCCGCGTTCGGCGGCGCGGCGGTACCACAGCAGCGCCTGTTCGCTGTCCTGGCTGACGCCGCGCCCCTGCTCGTAGAGCACGCCGAGATTGTATTGGGCGGCGGCGTAGCCCTGGCTGGCGGCTTTGTGGTACCACAGCGCCGCCATTTTGTCGTCTTTGGGGACGTCTTTGCCCTGCCAGTAGAGATGCCCCAGCTCGTTTTGCGCTTCGGCGTCGCCCGCTTCGGCCTGGCTGCGGATGCGCTCAAACTCGGACAGCGCGCTCTGCACCGGCTGCCCCTGCTGCCATTCGCCTTTGAAGCGGAGTTTGCCGGCGGCATCGCTCAGGCTGCCCTGGCCGTGGAAATTCAGGCTTTGGGCGTCGAAACCGCCCTGATAGCGGCTGCCGTCGGCAAAGCGGCAGTCGGCGGCGGCAGCGGTAAAGCTGCCGGTGCAGCGTTCGCCGTTGGATACCGCCAGCACGCCTTCGCCGGCGGGGCTGCGGCCGGACACGCGGCCGGTGTAGCTGTTGGTGCCGGATGATAATTCGCCGATGCCGGCCGGCTCGCCGTTGGCAAAACCGCCGCTGTAGCTGCCGCCGTCGGCATAGACGATTCTGCCCTGGCCGCTGCGGATGCCGTCGGTAAAGCCGCCCTGATAGCTGCTGCCGTCGGCATAGCGGCACAGGGCGTCGCCGTTGAGCCGGTCGTTGGCAAAGCGGCCTTCGCAGACGCTGCCGTCGGCATAGGTGATTTTGCCGTGCGCCGCTTCGGCTTTGCCGTTGACGGTTTCGCCCTGATACACGCTGCCGTCGGCATAGCGCAGAACGTTGGCGGCGGGAGCGGAAGCAGCCTGAAAGGCGCCGGACGGCGTTTCAGGCTGCCTGCCGTCGCGCAGGGCGAAGAAAGCGTAAATCAGCAGCGGAATAATGATGGCGGCGCCGATAAAAATGGCGAGTATTGTGGCGACATTGCCGATGCGCACGCCGCCCCCACGGCGTGCGGCAGGCGCGGCGGAACGGGCATCGGGCGCACGGAAACAGCGCGGCGCGCGCGGCGGCTGCGGCGTCGGATAGCGTTCGGCCAGCTGGCGGCACAAAACCAGCAGATGCTCGAGTGCGGCGGCGGCATCGGCTTCGGTGTAGGGGTTGTCGCTATCTTCGTGGGCGGCGGCGTTGCCTTTGGCGCGGATAAAGTCAAAGCGCTCGCTTTTGTCCTGATAGCTGATCAAATCTTCTTTGAGCAGCACAAACAAACGGTCGGTCTGCCTGGCCAAATCCAGCTCGGGCTTGGAGCGCGGGTTGTCGCGGCTGAAAAAGGGATTGGCGATGCTGCCTTTGGCCGGCAGGCCGGTTTGGGCGAGCAGAAATTCGGTGATTTTTTCGGCGGCGGTGCGGCAGGCAGCCAGCGAAGCGCCGTAGCGCTCGGGATAGTCCGCTTCGGCTTCGCGCGCTTTTTTCGCCAGCGCGGCGGGGAAATGGGGATAACGCTCGAGAAAGGCAAAACGCGATTCGGTCATGTTTCAGGCTGCCTGTGGGACGGGTTGCTCAGTGTTTTTCAGGCTGCCTGCGAAAGAAGCGCAAAAGCAGCCTGAAAAGCGGTTTGGAAATTTTGGCGGTTTAACTGTGCACCAGCGTGCCTTCGTCTTCGCCCTGCACCACCCGTTTGAGCGCGCCGTTTTTGGCGATGGCGAACACGACGATGTTCATGCTGCGCTCGCGGCACAGGGCGAAGGCGGCGGTGTCCATCACTTTGAGTTTTTTGTTGATGGCTTCGTCGAAGGTGATGGTGGGATAGCGGGTGGCGGCGGGGTCTTTTTTCGGGTCGGCGGTATAGACGCCGTCGACATTGGTGGCTTTGAGCATCACGTCGCAGCCCATTTCGGCGGCGCGCAGGGCGGCGGCGGTGTCGGTGGTGAAAAAGGGGTTGCCGGTACCGGCGGCAAAAATCACCACTTTGCCTTCTTCCAGATACTGGATGGCTTTGGGGCGGGTGTAGGTTTCGGCAATCTGCTGCATGGACAGGGCGGACTGTACGCGGGCTTTGGTGCCGATGCTCTCGAAGGCGTCTTTGAGCGCCAGCGCGTTCATCACGGTGGCCATCATGCCCATGTAGTCGGCGGTGGCCCTGTCCATGCTTTCGGCCTGCGAAGACACGCCGCGAAAGATGTTGCCGCCGCCGACAACAATGCCGACTTCCACGCCCATATCGGCCACTTCTTTCACCTGGCGAACCATGCTCATAATGGTTTCGCGGTTGATACCGAAAGCGTCGCCGCCCATCAGGGCTTCGCCGGAGAGTTTCAACAGAATGCGTTTGTATTTGACGGTCATGGCCGTATCCCTTCCCAAAATAAAAAACGAACGGCGCGGATTATAGCGCAAACGCCGTCCGCTTTTCAGGATTTACAAGGCTTCGCAGGCAGCCTGAAAGCCCGCCCAAACCGGTTTTCAGGCTGCTTTTTGGCATGCCGGCGTTTTCAGGCTGCCTTTGCCCGCGCCCGCTTGCGGGGCTACAATACCACCCGCACAAATCCTGCCATGTTTTTTCAGGCAGCCTGAAAGCTGCCGCACATAGAAAGGAAACATCATGAGCAAGTCCGATCCAAAACCCGATCCGAAACCGGCCGCCAAGCTCGGTTTCAAACCCATCCCCGCCGCCGTGGCGGTGGCGATTGCGGTGGTCATCCTGCTGATTCCCGCGCCGGCGGGCGTCAAACCGCAGGCGTGGCAGCTCTTGGCGATGTTCGTCGGCATCATCGCGGCGATTATCGGCAAGGCAATGCCGATCGGCGCGCTCTCCATTGTCGCCATCATGCTGGTGTCGGTTACCGGCGTTACCGTCGATCTGACCGACCCGAAACTCACCACGCCCGACAAAATCACCGCCGCTGCGATGAAAGACGCGCTCTCGTCGCTGGCCGATCCGCTGATCTGGCTGATCGGGGTGTCGATTATGATTTCGCGCGGCCTGCTGAAAACGGGGCTGGGTGCGCGCATCGGCTATTACTTCATTGCCCTGTTCGGCAAGCGCACGCTGGGCATCGGCTACAGCCTGGCGCTCTCGGAGCTGATTCTGGCGCCGGTTACGCCGAGCAACACCGCGCGCGGCGGCGGCATCATCCATCCGGTGATGAAGGCGATTGCCTCCAGCTACGATTCCGATCCGGAAAAGGGCACGCAAAACCGCATGGGCAAATATCTGGCGCTGGTGAACTACCATTCCAACCCGATTTCTTCGGCGATGTTCATCACCGCCACCGCGCCCAACCCGCTGGTGGTCAACCTGATTGCCGAAACCGTGGGCAGCGAGTTCCGCCTCTCGTGGGGCACGTGGGCGTGGGCGATGCTGGTGCCCGGGCTGGTAGCCTTCGCGCTGATGCCGCTGGTGCTGTATTTCGTCTGCCCGCCCGAAATCAAGGAAACGCCCAACTCGGCGCAGTTTGCCAAAGACCGGCTGGCGGAAATGGGCAAAATGAAGCGCGACGAAAAAATCATGCTCGCCATCTTCGCCGTGCTGCTGGTGCTGTGGGCGGGGCTGCCGTCGCTGCTGCTGGGCAAGGCCTTTACCGTCAATGCCACCGCCACCGCCTTTATCGGCCTGTCGCTGCTGCTGCTCTCGGGTGTGCTCACTTGGGACGACGTGCTCAAAGAAAAAGGCGCGTGGGACACCGTCATCTGGTTCTCCGCGCTGGTGATGATGGCCGGTTATCTCAACAAACTCGGTCTGATCAAATGGTTCTCCGGTGTGCTGGAAAGCGGCATCGGCCACATGGGTTTGAGCGGCATCACCGTGGCCGTGCTGCTGACGCTGGCCTATCTTTACAGCCACTATATTTTTGCCAGCACCACCGCCCATATCACCGCCATGTTTGCCGCCTTCCTCACCGCCGGTATCACCCTGCACGCCCCGCCGATGCTGATGGCGCTGATGATGGCCGCCGCGTCCAGCATTATGATGACGCTCACCCACTACGCCACCGGCACTTCGCCCGTGATTTTCGGCTCCGGCTACACCACGCTGGGCGAATGGTGGAAAGCCGGCTTTGTGATGAGCGTGGTCAATATTCTCGTCTTCGGCATCGTCGGCGCCCTGTGGTGGAAATCGCTGGGCTATTGGTAACACGCCTGTCGGCAAACAGATTTAAAGCAGCCTGAAAACGCTGCTGCCGATGCAAGACAAAGCGGCCTGAAAGCGGGAAAACCGTTTTCAGGCTGCCTTTGTTCGGGCGTCGCAAAAGCAGCCTGCGTAGCGCAGCGAAGTTGCGAAGCTAAAAACATGCAGCCAAACCAAAAGGCAGCCTGAAAACCGTTTGACTGGTTTTCAGGCTGCCTTTTTCACTTCGATACGCCCTATTCCGGCCGCATCTGCGGAAACAAAATCACATCGCGGATGGTTTGCGTATCGGTCAGCAGCATCACCAAGCGGTCGATGCCGATGCCGCAGCCGCCGGTGGGGGGCAGGCCGTATTCCATGGCGCGGATGTAGTCGGCGTCGTAGTGCATGGCTTCGTCGTCGCCTGCGTCTTTTTGCGCCACTTGCGCTTTGAAGCGGGCGGCTTGGTCTTCGGGGTCGTTCAATTCCGAATAGCCGTTTGCCAGCTCGCGCCCGACGACGAACAATTCAAAGCGCTCGGTTAAGCCTTGCTTGCTGTCGGATGCGCGCGCCAAGGGCGATACTTCCACGGGGTAATCGACGATAAAGGTGGGGTTCCACAATTTGCTCTCGGCGCAGCCTTCAAACAGCGCCAGTTGCAGGCTGCCCAGCCCTGCGGCGTGCGGCAGGCTTTCGCCGTGTTTCACAATTTCTTTTTTCAGCCATTCGGCATCGTTCAGCTGCTCGTCGGTGTAGTGCGGGTTGTATTTTTTGATCGCTTGCAGGATGGTCAGGCGCTCAAACGGGCTTTCCAGATCGACTTCTTTGCCGTTGTATTGGATTTTCAGGCTGCCTGAAACGCTGCGGCAGGCGGCGCGGATGGTGTCTTCCGCCATCTGCATCATGCGGTTGTAGTCGCAAAAGGCTTCGTAGAACTCAATCATGGTGAATTCGGGATTGTGGCGCACCGACATGCCTTCGTTGCGGAAGCTGCGGTTGATTTCAAACACGCGCTCCAAGCCGCCGACCACCAGCCGTTTCAAATACAACTCGGGGGCGATGCGCAGATACAGCGGGATGTCCAGCGCATTGTGGTGGGTAACGAAGGGCTTGGCCGTTGCACCGCCGGGGATGGGGTGCATCATCGGCGTTTCCACTTCAAGATATTGTTCGGAAACCATAAAATTGCGCACGGCTTGGATGATTTTGCTGCGCTTGATAAACACGTCGCGGCTGTCGGCGTTGGCGATTAAGTCCACATAACGCTGGCGGTATTTGGTTTCCTGATCGCTCAAACCTTTGTGTTTGTCGGGCAGCGGACGCAGCGATTTGCTCAGCAGGCAGATTTGCGACACGCGCACGGTGAGCTCGCCGTGGTTGGTTTTGAAGAGCGTACCTTCCGCGCCGACGATGTCGCCCATGTCCCAATGGTTGAACGCGTCCAGCGTTTCTTGGCTCACGCCTTTGTTGTTGAGATAAAGCTGGATTTGTCCGGTGGCATCCTGCACGGTGGCGAAGCTGGCTTTGCCCATTTGGCGTTTGAGCATCATACGTCCGGCGATTTTCACGGGTACGGCTTGCGGGTCCAGCTCTTCTTTGCTCATTTCGCCATATCGCGCGTGCAAATCGGCGGCAAACGCGTCGCGGCGGAAATCGTTGGGAAAGGCGATGCCTTGCTTGCGGATTTCGTTGAGTTTTTCGCGGCGGATGGCGATGATTTGGTTTTCGTCGATTTGCGGCTCTTCGGCGGGAATCTGGTGGTCGGTCATGGGGACTTCTCGGCAGGGAAAAAGCGCGCATTTTACGCGCCCCGCCCGCTTTTTTAAAGCCGCGCCCGACAGGCAGCCTGAAAAACGGTCCGGCGGTTTTCAGGCTGCCTTGCCGCAGGGAAAACGCTAGGGAAAACCCTGCTTTTCCGCTACAATCCGCGCTTTTCAGGCAGCCTGAAACACCGCAAATCCTTTTCAGGCTGCCCTTTCACACGAAAAACACATTATGCTAAACCTCTACAACACCCTCACCCGCCAAAAAGAACCCTTCGCCCCCATCAACCCCGAAAACGTGCGCATGTACGTGTGCGGCATGACGGTTTACGACTACTGCCATCTCGGCCATGCCCGCGTGATGGTGGTGTTTGACATGATTGCCCGCTGGCTGCGCGAGTGCGGCTATCCGCTCACTTATGTGCGCAACATCACCGACATCGACGACAAAATCATCGCCCGCGCGGCGGAAAACGGCGAAACCATCGGCGATTTGACCGCCCGCTTTATCGCGGCGATGCACGAAGATGCCGACGCGCTGGGCGTACTGCGCCCCGATCTCGAACCGAAAGCCACCGAAAACATCGCCGAGATGATTGCAATGATTGAAAGCCTGATTGCACGCGGCAAAGCCTATCCGGCGGCCAACGGCGACGTGTATTACGCCGTGCGCGAGTTTGCCGCCTACGGCCAGCTTTCGGGCAAATCACTCGATGATCTGCGTGCGGGCGAGCGCGTGGAAGTGGACGGTTTCAAACGCGACCCGCTCGATTTTGTTTTGTGGAAAGCCGCCAAAGCGGGCGAACCGGCGTGGGACAGCCCGTGGGGGCAAGGCCGCCCGGGTTGGCACATCGAATGTTCGGCGATGAGCGAAAAACTGTTCGGCGACACATTTGATATTCACGGCGGCGGCGCGGATTTGCAGTTTCCCCACCATGAAAACGAAATCGCCCAAAGCGTCGGCGCCAGCGGCCATGCCTGCGGCCACGGCCATGCAGTAACGCACCACGGCAAACCCGTGGCCAGCCATGTGAAATACTGGCTGCACAACGGCTTTATCCGAGTGGACGGCGAGAAAATGTCCAAATCGCTGGGCAACTTCTTCACCATCCGCGACGTGTTGAAACAATACGACCCAGAAGTCGTGCGCTTTTTCATCCTGCGCGCCCACTACCGCAGCCCGCTGAACTATTCCGACGCGCATCTGGACGACGCCAAAAACGCGCTCACCCGCCTGTATAACACCCTGGCCAACGTGCCGCCCGCCGCTTTTCAGGCTGCCTGCGATGCCAACGGCTACACCCGCCGTTTTTACGACGCGATGAACGACGATTTCGGCACCGTCGAAGCAATGGCGGTATTGTTCGAGCTGGCCGGCGAAGCCAACAAAACCCAGTCCGCCGAACTTTCAGGCTGCCTGAAAGCGCTGGCTGCCACCATCGGGCTGCTGCAGCGCGACCCGACCGAGTTCCTGCACGGCGGCGCCCCCGCCGGCGGCCTGTCCAACGAAGAAATCGAAGAGCTGATCGCCCGGCGCCGCCAAGCCCGCGCCGACAAAAACTGGGCGGAATCCGACCGCATCCGCGACCTGCTCGCCGCCGAAAACATCACCCTGCGCGACGGCGCCGACGGCACCAGCTGGACGCGCGGTTAAACTGGCCCAAAGCAGCCTGAAAACGCAAAACGGCTGTAATCCATCAAAAAGGCAGCCTGAAAACGAAAAATCCGTTTTCAGGCTGCCTTTTTGTTTTGCCGCCACCGCGCCGTGCGGTTTAAAAATGAAACAGCACCAGGCTGAGCGCAATCACGCCCATGCCGGAAGTGAGACCGTACACGGTTTCGTGGCCGTCGGAATAGCGTTTGGCGGCGGGCAGAAGCTCGTCGAGCGCGAGAAACACCATCACACCGGCGATGATGCCGAAGACGGCACCAAACACGGCGGGCGACAGAAAGGGTTTGAGAAAGACATAGCCCAGCACCGCGCCCAGCGGTTCGGCCAGGCCGGAAATCAGGCAGGCAAGCACGGTTTTGCGGCGGCTGCGGGTGGCGTAGTACACCGGCGCGGCAATTGAGATGCCTTCAGGGATGTTGTGGATAGCAATGGCCAGCGCCAGCGGCATGCCGACGGCAGGGTTTTCCAGCGTGGCAAAAAAGGTAGCCAGCCCTTCTGGGAAGTTATGCGCGGTAATGGCAACGGCGGCCATCATGCCGACGCGGACAATATGGCGGCGTTTGTTTTCGCGAAAGGCGGGATCATTGGGATCGAGCGTTTCGTGGGGGTTGGGAATCACGCGGTCGATAAAGGCGATGGCAGCCAGGCCGGCGAGAAAGGCCAGCGTGGCGGCGGCAAACCCGCGGCTGGCGCCGTAGGCCTGGGTAAAGGCTTCGGACGATTTGCCGAGAATTTCGGTAAGCGACACATACACCATCGCGCCGCCGGCAAAAGCCAGGCCGAAAGAGAGAATGCGCGGGTTGGGGGTTTTGGAAAAAATCACCAGCGCGCTACCGAGCACGGTAAACAGTCCGGCAGCGGCGGCAATGGCAAAGGCAACGGTAAGATTGGACAGAGTATAGGCGGTCATGGCGCGGCGTTAGGGAAACTGGAAAGCCTGCATCTTATTGCCAATAAGAATGCTTATCAACAATAAGGGCGATAGCCCCGGCGTTTTCAGGCTGCCTGAAACCTTTGCCCTAAGCATGTAGGTCGGATTCTCGAATCCGACGGCCGGCCGTAAGGGCGGCATTGTGGCATTCATACAGAAACGGAAAATGTCGGATACAAGTATCCGACCTACGCGGCTTTTGTTAATAAAGGCAAAACCTGCCGCTAGAATTGTAAGTCTAGGCTCGGATGATTGATAATGCGTTCGGCCGGGGCGGCAAACCGCCGCAGGCAGGTTTGCCGCCCCAGCCCCGCTGTGCAGCCCCGCTGTGCAGCCCCGCTGTGCAGCCCCGCTGTGCAGCCCTTTTTTTCGGGCTTTTGCAGCATCGTTCAATCCCCATTCCAAGGAGACCGAATTATGCAGAAAACCCTACTCGCCCTTGCCATCCTTTCCTTCGCCGCCGCCGCATCCGCCGCGCCCGATTCCCAAGAAACCCCGCTGCACCCGATTAAAGACGGGCGCTATACCGTTACCACCGGCTACGAGCATGACAACGAAAAAGGCAACGGTGGCTTCAAAGCCAGTGGTGATGGCTTTACCCTGCGCGGCCGCGCTGATATCCCGCTGGCGCAACAGCACGCCATCCGTGCCGAAATGGGCTATGCCTACCGAAACTACGATTCTAAAGAGGACGGCCTAACCCAGGTGGACGGCGGCAAGGTCGATGAAATCGACCTATATGCCGGCTACCTGTATTCCCCGTCCGGCTTCAAGCAGGGAGGCCTGCGTGTGGGCGGCGGCTTGGGCTATAGCTATGGTAGCAACAAAGCCCGTGCACACCGCACCGTGCACAACCCGAATCAAGTGGACGGCACAGTCAGCACTCTGTATTTGAAGGCGCAGGTGGAATACGAGCAGGACTTGGGCGGCGGCTGGAGCATCACCCCGTGGGGCGAAGCGCAGGTCAGCCTGCGTAAGAGAACTGAAACCAAATGGTCGCAGGCTTTTGCCGTACCCGATGAAACGCACAACAAGAGCAGCAGCTACGGCATTGGCTTGGGCGTGGACGCGCAGAAGCAGTTTACCCCGAATCTGGCACTGACCTTCGGCCCCTACTACCGATACGCGCATTTCAAAATCCGCGCCCGCGACCATGCCGGCATGCATTTTGATTCGATCAGCGATCGCACACACAGCTTCGGCATCCGCGCCGGCCTGCGCTTTTAAACCGCCGCGCTTGTCTGCAACGCAAAGGCTGCCTGAAATTCAGGTAGCCTTTCTTCATCCGATTTATCGGCTGCCTGGGGGCGTGTAGGGAGTGCGTTGCAGAGTGTAGGTTGGGTTGGCAAACCCAACATTTCACTTTATTTGTTGGGTTACACCTGCAGCAGCCGTAGGGTGCGCACCGCGCACCGAAGCAGCCTGAAAGACGAAGCAGCCTGAAAGACGAAGCAGCCTGAAAGACGAAGCAGCCTGAAAGACGAAGCAGCCTGAAAGACGAAGCAGCCTGAAAGACGAAGCAGCCTGAAAGACGAAGCAGCCTGAAAACCGCATTCGCGGTTTTCAGGCTGCTTTTTCTGCGGCAAGCCCTGTTCGGGCTGCCGCTGCGGCTCAAACTTACTCTGCCGCTTCTTCCGCTGCCGCAGCAGCGGCCTGGCCGTGCTGCGCCGCCCATTGGGCGCGGCGGGTTTTGTGGTAGCTCAGGCCGGTGCCGGCGGGGATCAGGCGGCCGACGATGACGTTTTCTTTCAGACCGCGCAAATCGTCTTTCTTGCCCATAATCGCGGCTTCGGTAAGCACGCGGGTGGTTTCTTGGAACGATGCGGCGGAAATAAAGCTGTCGGTCGAGAGCGAGGCTTTGGTGATGCCGAGCAGGATGTTGTCGAAGCGGGCGGGCTCTTTGCCTTCGGCTTCGGCTTTTTCGTTGGCGATCATCACGTCGGCGCGTTCGACCTGCTCGCCGGTGATGAAGCCGGTGTCGCCGGGGTCGGTGATGTTCACGCGGCGCAGCATCTGGCGGATGATGACTTCGATGTGTTTGTCGGAAATCTTCACGCCCTGCAGACGATACACTTCCTGAACTTCCTGCACGATGTAGCGGGTGAGCGCTTCGATGCCCTGCAGGCGCAGGATGTCGTGCGGATCGACGGCGCCGTCGACGATGGTTTCGCCGCGATTGACCACTTGGCCGTCGTGCACCAGCAGCTGTTTCTCTTTGGAAATCAGGGTTTCGTGGCTGACGCCGTCCAAATCGGTAATCACCAGGCGCTGTTTGCCTTTGGTCTCTTTGCCGAAGCCGACGGTACCGGTAACTTCGGCGAGCATGCCGGCGTCTTTGGGGATGCGGGCTTCAAACAGCTCGGCCACGCGGGGCAGACCGCCGGTAATGTCGCGGGTTTTGGAAGTGGCCTGGGGAGTACGCGCCATCACGTCGCCCTTGCCGACTTCCTGGCCTTCGCGCACGGTAATCACGGCACCGACGGGGAAGGTCATGGTAACCGGGGTTTCGGTGCCGGGGATGGTAACCGGTTCGCCGTCTTCGCCGATCAGGTGGACGGTGGGGCGCAGCAGTTTGCTGGAGCTGGTGCGGCGCTTGCCGTCGATCACGACGAGAGTGGACAGGCCGGTTACGTCGTCGGTCTGCTTGCTGACGGTTACGCCTTCTTCGACGTTTTCGAAACGCACGGTACCGGCGTATTCGGTAATCATCGGGTGGGTGTGCGGATCCCAGGTGGCCAGGGTTTGGCCGGCTTTGAGCTCTTCGCCGTCTTTAATCAGCAGGGTGGCGCCGTAGGGCACTTTGTGGCGCTCGCGCTCGCGGCCGACGGCATCGTGAATCACTACTTCGCAGGAGCGGCCGATCACGATCAGCTCGCCTTTGTTGTTGGCAATGTAGCGCATCTGGCTGCTGAAGCGGGCGGTGCCGTTGGATTTGGCTTCCACCTGGCTGGCGGCGGCGGCTCGGGACGCGGCACCGCCGATGTGGAAGGTACGCATGGTGAGCTGGGTGCCGGGTTCGCCGATGGACTGGGCGGCAATCACGCCGACGGCTTCGCCGGTGTTCACCAGTTTGCCGCGGGCAAGGTCGCGGCCGTAGCATTTGGAGCACAGGCCGTAGCGGGTTTGGCAGGTAATCGGAGTGCGGACTTTGACTTCGTCCACGCCAGAGTTGTCGATCATGTCCACCAGTTTTTCGTCAAGCAGGGTGCCGGCTTCGATCAGGGTGGCGTGGCTGGAAGGATCAACCACGTCGGCGGCGGTAACGCGGCCGAGAATGCGGTCGCGCAGCGGTTCGATTACGTCGCCGCCCTGCACCACGGCTTTCATGGCGAAGCCGTCGCTGGTGCCGCAGTCTTCTTCCACTACCACCAAATCTTGGGTTACGTCCACCAGACGGCGGGTCAGGTAACCGGAGTTGGCGGTTTTCAGCGCGGTGTCGGCCAGACCCTTACGCGCGCCGTGGGTGGAGATAAAGTACTGCAATACGGTCAGGCCTTCGCGGAAGTTGGCGGTAATCGGCGTTTCGATAATCGAGCCGTCCGGTTTGGCCATCAGGCCGCGCATGCCGGAGAGCTGCTTGATCTGGGCAGCGGAACCACGGGCGCCAGAGTCGGCCATCATGTAGATGGAGTTGAACGATTCCTGATCGACTTCCTTGCCTTCGCGGTCGATTACTTTCTGGGTGGACAGATTGTCCATCATCGCTTTGGCGATTTTGTCGCCCGCTTTGCCCCAAATATCGATCACTTTGTTGTAACGCTCGCCGTTGGTTACCAAGCCGGCGTGGTACTGGCTTTCGATTTCTTTCACTTCGGCATTGGCTTCGGCCAAGAGTTTGGCTTTTTGCTTGGGCACTTCCATATCGTCCACGCAGATGGAGATGCCGCCTTTGGCCGCTAGGGCAAAGCCGGTGTACATCAGGTGGTCGGCGAAAATCACGGTGTCGCGCAGGCCGCACAGGCGGAAGGAGGCGTTAATCAGCTTGGAGATTTCTTTTTTCTTCAGCGCTTTGTTGATGTATTCAAACGGCAGGCCTTTGGGCAGGATTTCAGACAGCAGCGCACGGCCGACGGTGGTTTCGTAACGCTTAACCACCGGCTCGAATTCGCCCGCTTCGTTTTTCTCCCACTCGCGCAGGCGCACGGTGATTTTGGTGCCCAGTTCCACCTGTTTGGTGTGGTAGGCACGGTGCACTTCTTTCACGTCGCTAAACAGGCTGCCTTCGCCTTTGCCGTTGATTTTGTCGCGGGTCATGTAATACAGACCCAACACGATGTCTTGCGAGGGCACAATAATCGGCTCGCCGTTGGCCGGCGCCAGCACGTTGTTGGAGGCCAGCATCAGGGTGCGGGCTTCCATCTGCGCTTCCAGGCTCAGGGGCACGTGGACGGCCATTTGGTCGCCGTCGAAGTCGGCGTTGAACGCGGCGCACACCAAGGGATGCAGCTGGATCGCCTTGCCTTCAATCAGAATCGGCTCGAAGGCTTGGATACCCAAGCGGTGCAGGGTCGGCGCACGGTTGAGCAGAATCGGGTGTTCGCGGATGACTTCTTCCAAGATGTCCCAAACTTCCGGCACTTCCTGCTCAACCAGTTTTTTTGCCGCTTTAACGGTGGTGGCCAGCTCGCGCTGTTCGAGTTTGTGGAAAATAAACGGTTTGAACAATTCCAAAGCCATTTTTTTCGGCAGGCCGCACTGGTGCAGGCGCAGGTAGGGGCCGACGGTAATCACGGAACGGCCGGAGTAGTCCACACGTTTACCCAGCAGGTTTTGGCGGAAGCGGCCGCTCTTGCCTTTAATCATATCGGCCAGCGATTTCAGGGGGCGTTTGTTGGCGCCGGTCATCGCTTTGCCGCGGCGGCCGTTGTCCAGCAGGCTGTCCACCGCTTCTTGCAGCATGCGTTTTTCGTTGCGCACGATGATGTCGGGCGCGTTCAGTTCGAGCAGGCGTTTCAGGCGGTTGTTGCGGTTGATCACGCGGCGGTAGAGATCGTTCAGATCCGAAGTGGCGAAACGGCCGCCGTCCAGCGGTACCAGCGGACGCAGATCGGGCGGCAGCACCGGCAGCACGTCCATAATCATCCACTCGAGCTTCATGCCGCTGCGGTGGAAGGCTTCCAGCACTTTCAGGCGTTTGGCCAGCTTTTTGATTTTGGTTTCGGAATTGGTGCTTTGCAGCTCTTGGCGCAGGATGCCGATTTCGTTTTCCACATCCAGGCCGCGCAGCAGCTCGCGGATGCCTTCGGCGCCCATATAGGCTTCAAAGTCGTCGCCGAATTCGTCGAGTTTGGCGTAATAGTCTTCTTCCGACAGCAACTGGCGGCGTTGCAGCGTGGTCATGCCGGGGTCGGTAACCACAAAGGCTTCAAAGTACAGCACGCGCTCGATGTCGCGCAGGGTCATGTCCAGCACCATACCCAGACGGGAGGGCAGCGATTTCAAAAACCAGATGTGGGCAACCGGCGCGGCCAATTCGATATGGCCCATGCGCTCGCGGCGCACTTTGGTCAGCGTTACTTCCACACCGCATTTTTCGCAGGTTACGCCTTTGAATTTCAGGCGCTTGTATTTGCCGCACAAGCATTCGTAGTCTTTGACCGGGCCGAAAATCTTGGCGCAGAACAAACCGTCGCGCTCGGGCTTGAAGGTGCGGTAGTTGATGGTTTCCGGTTTTTTCACTTCGCCGTAGGACCACGAACGGATGGTGTCGGGCGAGGCGATGCCGATTTTGATGGCGTCGAATTCTTCGGAACCTGCCTGCTGCAGGGGGGCGAATAAATCGGTTAGGTTCATTTTTGCTCCTTGGGATTTGCCCGGGGGACGGTTTGGATTCAACTAAAAATTTTTAAGGAGGCAGCCTGAAAACGGTTTTTCAGGCTTTCAGGCTGCCTGAAAGCAAGACGGGCAGCGGCTTAGGGCTGCTTTTCCAGATTGTAGCGGCTGTCTTCGCGAAAGGCGTTCTGACCGGCTTCGAGCATCTGCACGCGGCCTTCGGCAACGAAAAAGCGGGCGTGGGCGGCTTTTTCGTCGAGTTTGACGATGCTGCCGTTTTCCCACTCGAAGCGGCCTTTTTCTTCGGTTTTCAGCGGTTGTTTGCCGCCTTGCGAATCGGTGGTCAGCACATAGCTTTTGTCATCGTTCAGGCGCAGGGTAACGACGTTTTTCGCGCAGTCGGCGCAGGGCAGTTCGCCCTGATAGATGCCCGCCCAGTCGAGCGAGTTTTCGGCATTGTGGCCGTCGTCGAACATCGCGGCATCAGATGCGGCGCTATCGGACGCGGCGGAAGCAGCCTGAAAACCGTCGGCGGCCGAAGCAGCCTGAACGGCAACCGACGCGGCGGGCGCATCGTTCTGCTGCGGTGCCTGCTCGGTGCAAGCAGCCAGCGCGACAGTGGCCAGCAGGGAAGTCAGGATGGAGATGAAGCGGCGGTTTGCGGTCATTGCGGGATTCTCGAAACGGTTTTCAGGCTGCCTTTAAACTTGAAGCGGAAAATCTGGGCATGCCGTTTCAGGCTGCCTGAAAACGGCCTTGAAGGCAGCCTGAAAAGTTTTTCCGCCTTTCAGGCTGCCCGGATGCCTAGTTGTTTTCCAGGTCGATATCGAGACCGAGCGAGCGGATCTCTTTGACGATCACATTAAACGATTCGGGCATGCCGGCATCGATTTTGTGTTCGCCCTTGACGATGTTTTCGTACATTTTGGTACGGCCGGTTACGTCGTCGGACTTCACGGTCAGCATCTCTTGCAGGGTGTAGGCGGCGCCGTAGGCTTCGAGCGCCCACACTTCCATCTCACCGAAACGTTGGCCGCCGAACTGGGCTTTACCGCCCAGGGGCTGTTGGGTAACCAGTGAGTAGGGGCCGGTGGAGCGGGCGTGCATTTTCTCGTCCACCAGGTGGTGCAGTTTCAGATAGTGCATCACGCCGACGGTTACTTTGCGGTCGAAAGGCTCGCCCGAGCGGCCGTCGTAGAGCGTAATCTGGGTTTTGGTGTCGTTAAAGCCGAGTTTCTGCACTTCGGGATCGTCGCTGGGGTAGGCGAGTTCGAGCATCTCGTAGATCTCTTTCTCTTTGGCGCCGTCAAACACCGGAGAGGCAAAGGTGGCGCCGCCTTTGAGGTTTTCGGCCAGCGTGAGAATCTCGTCGTCGCTGAGCGATTTGAGGTTTTCTTTTTTGCCGCTGCCGTTGTAGAGTTTTTCGAGGAAGGCGCGGATTTCTTTTACCTTCTTCTGCTCATCCAGCATTTTTTCGATACGGCGGCCGATGCCTTTGGCGGCCCAGCCCAAGTGCACTTCGAGAATCTGGCCGATGTTCATACGGCTCGGTACGCCCAGCGGGTTGAGGACGATATCGACGGTGCGGCCGTCGGCCATATAGGGCATGTCTTCCACCGGCAGAATACGCGATACCACGCCTTTGTTACCGTGGCGGCCGGCCATTTTGTCGCCGGCCTGCAGGCGGCGTTTGATGGCGATGAATACTTTGACCATTTTCTGCACGCCGGGGGGCAGCTCGTCGCCCTGGGTCATTTTTTTCTTTTTGACTTCGTAAAGGGCGTCGGCTTCTTCGCGTTTGTCTTGCAGGCTGCCTTTAATCAGTTCGAGCTGCTTGGCCAGTTCTTCGTCGGCCAGGCGGATGTCGAACCAGTCGTGTTTGCTGGGCAGGCCGGCCAGGTATTCGGCGGTGATTTCTTTGCCTTTGCCGAGTTTCATCGGGCCGCCGTTGGCTTTTTGGCCGACAATCATGCGCTCAATACGGTCGAAGGCGTCGTTGTCGAAAATGCGCAGCTGGTCGCTGAGGTCTTGGCGGTAGCGTTTGAGCTCGGCATCGATAATCGACTGGGCGCGTTTGTCGCGCTGGATGCCTTCGCGGGTGAAGACCTGTACGTCGATAACGGTGCCGCTCATGCCGGTGGGCATGCGCAGCGAGGTGTCTTTCACATCGGAGGCTTTTTCGCCGAAGATGGCGCGCAGCAGTTTTTCTTCGGGCGTAAGCTGGGTTTCGCCTTTGGGGGTGACTTTGCCCACCAGTACGTCGCCGGCTTCGACTTCGGAACCGATAAAGACGATGCCGCTCTCGTCCAGGCGGTTTTGCATGCGCTCGGACAGGTTGGGAATGTCGCGGGTGATTTCTTCGGCACCGAGTTTGGTGTCGCGGGCGACAACGTTCAGCTCTTCGATGTGGATGGAAGTGTAGCGGTCGTCGGCGGCCACTTTTTCGGAAATCAGAATCGAGTCTTCGTAGTTGTAACCGTTCCACGGCATAAAAGCGATGGTCATGTTCTGACCGAGCGCCAGCTCGCCCAAGTCGGTGGAAGCGCCGTCGGCAATCAGGTCGCCGCGTTGCAGCACGTCACCGGCTTTGACGGCGGGGCGCTGGTTGATGTTGGTGGACTGGTTGGAACGGGTGAATTTCACCAGATTGTAGATGTCCACGCCCACTTCGCCGGCGCTGGTTTCGTCGTCGTGCACGCGCACCACGATACGGTTGGCATCGACATACTCGACCACGCCGCCGCGACGGGCAACGATGGCGGTAGCGCTGTCCACCGCTACGGAACGCTCGATGCCGGTACCGACCAGCGGTTTTTCGGCACGCAGACAGGGTACGGCCTGACGCTGCATGTTGGCACCCATCAGGGCGCGGTTGGCGTCGTCATGCTCCAAGAAGGGAATCAGCGATGCAGCCACGGAAACAATCTGGCCGGTGGCCACGTCCATATACTGCACGCGGTCGGCAGTCGCCAAAATGGTTTCGCCTTTTTCGCGGCAGGTAATCAAATCGCCGAGCAGCTTGCCGTTTTTGTCCAAATCGGTATTGGCCTGGGCAATCACATAGCGACCTTCTTCGATGGCGGACAGATAGTCGATGTCGTTGGTTACTTTGCCATCGACCACGCGGCGGTAGGGCGTTTCCAAGAAACCGTAGTCGTTGGTGCGGGCAAATACCGACAGCGAGTTAATCAAACCAATGTTCGGGCCCTCGGGCGTTTCAATCGGGCAGACGCGGCCGTAGTGGGTCGGATGCACGTCGCGCACTTCAAAACCAGCGCGCTCGCGGGTCAAACCGCCCGGGCCAAGCGCGGATACACGGCGTTTATGGGTGATTTCAGACAAGGGGTTGGTCTGATCCATAAACTGGCTCAGCTGGCTGGAACCGAAGAATTCTTTAATCGCGGCGGAAACGGGCTTGGCGTTGATCAGATCGGTCGGCATCAGATTGTCGGCTTCGGCCTGGTTCAGGCGCTCTTTTACCGCCCGCTCGACACGCGCCAGACCGGAACGGAACTGGTTTTCCACCAACTCGCCCACCGAACGCACGCGGCGGTTGCCCAAGTGGTCGATATCGTCCACTTCGCCATGACTGTTACGCAGCTCCACCAAGGTGGCGATGGTTACCACGATGTCTTCCTGGCTGAGCACGAAACCGCCTTTTTCGGCCGCACCGACAAAGGTTTCGTTCAGCAGACGGCCGTACCAGCTGCCCTCTTGCACCGGCAGCAGCTTCTGCTCGTAAGTGCGGGTGTTGAACTTCATGCGGCCGACACGGGAGAGATCGTAGCTCTCTTCTTGGAAGAACATGCGGTTAAACAGTGCTTCAACCGCTTCTTCAGTAGGCGGCTCGCCAGGGCGCATCATGCGGTAAATGGCGATGCGGGCACTGGTTTTGTCGGTAGTTTCATCGGTGCGCATGGTGGCGGAAATGTAACCGCCGGCTTCCATATCGTTGATAAACAGCGTTTCAATCTGCGCCACACCGTGAATATCGAATTGGGCCAGTAATTCTTCAGTCAGCTCGTCGTTGGCGGACGCCAGAATTTCACCGGTATCAGGCACGATCACATCGCGTGCCAGCACTTTACCGATCAGGCTGTCTGCTTCGACATTCAAGCGGGTCAGGCCTGTAGCTTGGATATCACGCACATGCTTGGCCGTAATCCGTTTGCCAGCCTGAACCAGAACCTTGCCGTTTTTGTCCAGCAGGTCAAACTTGGCCGTTTCGCCTTTCAGACGCTCGGGCACCAAATCAGTTTGTACACCGTCTTTGGAGAAGTAATAGTTTTCTTTGTCGTAGAACATCTCCAACATCTGTTCGTTGTTGTAGCCCAAAGCACGCAACAGAATGGTTACCGGCATTTTGCGGCGACGGTCGATACGGAAATACAACAAATCTTTATGATCGAATTCAAAATCCAACCATGAACCGCGATAGGGAATAATACGTGCAGAAAACAGCAATTTTCCGGATGAATGGGTTTTGCCGCGATCGTGTTCAAAAAACACACCGGGCGAGCGGTGAAGTTGGGACACAATCACACGCTCGGTTCCGTTGATAACAAATGAACCACTCGGCGTCATCAATGGGATTTCGCCCATATACACTTCATTGACGCGGATTTCTTTTATCTCGCGCTCTTCGGGTTTATTAGAGCCTTCTTTATTGAAAATGGCCAGTTTAATTTTTGCCCGTAGCGGAGCTGCATAAGTAATACCGCGCAGCTGGCACTCGGCAATATCGAATACCGGCTCGCCCAGCATATATTGCTCAAATTGCAGCTCTGCGTAGCCGTTATTGCTTAGAATAGGGAAAATGGAGTTAAAAGCAGCCTGCAATCCTTCATTTGAGCGTTGCTCCGGTGCCGCGGTTTGCTGCAAGAACTTCCCATAGGACTCAAGCTGCGTAGTTAACAGATAGGGAACTTCTAAAACGGTTTCGCGTTTAGCAAAACTCTTACGGATACGTTTTTTTTCAGCGAAGCTATATGACATTACAGGTACTCCAAATAGATTTGTAAGGCTGATTCTTAAATCGGGAGTGAATTTTCAGGCTGCCTGTGGTTCAGGAAAATTCTTTGAGCTGTGCCGGCCATCAGGAAGTTAGCACATAAATCAAGATTGAAATATTTGGTAAATTTTAGCCAAATATTTTGTTGATTTGTAAAACTATTTAAATATTCTATTTTCTTATTATGTTAGCGCAACAAGGCTGGCAGTAAATTACTGCCAGCCTGTTGCTGTTTCCAAAGTTTATTTAATTTCAACTTTGGCACCAGCTTCTTCAAGCTGTTTCTTGATATCGTCAGCTTCTGCTTGAGATACGCCTTCTTTAAGAGTTTTGGGAGCGCCATCAACCAAGTCTTTGGCTTCTTTCAAGCCCAGGCCGGTAATTGCACGAACTACTTTGATTACGCCAACTTTCTGATCACCGGCAGAAGCCAAGATCACATCAAATTCAGTTTTGGCTTCAGCAGCAGCGCCACCAGCAGCCGGACCAGCAGCCACTGCAACAGCAGCTGCGGAAACACCAAATTTTTCTTCGAACGCTTTAACCAAATCGTTCAGTTCCATTACGGTCAGATTGCCAACGGCTTCCAAAATGTCTTCTTTAGTAATAGCCATGCTATAAACTCCTAAATATTGAAATTAAAATCTATAAAATTAAATAATTAAGCAGCTTCACCAGATGATTGCTTTTCTGCCAATGCAGCCAAACCACGAGCAAAGCTCGAAACAGGCGCTTGCATAACAAACAACAATTTAGACAACAGCTCTTCGCGGTTCGGAATAGATGCCAACTCGGAAACCTTAGCTACATCCAACAACTCTCCGTTGTAAGATCCAGCCTTAATAACGATTTTGTCATCTTTTTTCGCAAACTGATGCAGTACTTTTGCTGCAGCTACAGCATCTTCAGACGCTGCATAGACCAAAGGACCAACCATGTGGTCAGCCAATGCAGCAAAAGAAGTTCCTTCAACTGCGCGACGTGCCAAGGTATTTTTCAATACTCGCAAATAAACACCTTCTTTACGAGCATTAGCACGAAGTTCAGTCATACTGGCAACACTGATACCGCGATATTCAGCAACAACCATAGTTTGAGCATTGGCGATACCAGCACCAATCTCTTCTACTGTCGCTTTCTTGGCTTCAATATTGAGACTCAAGGTCTACCTCCTACTGTTTACATTAAACGATGCCTAAATATAAGGCATGCTCCCAGCGCGGTAACCTGATAAAAAACATTTGGCAAAACCGAATACTTTAAACCTAGGACTACCGTCTGCGTAGGGCTTCAATGCCTAGATAAGCATTTCAAATTAAAACTATTGTTCCCTACGGTCTCGGACATCTGCTTAAATAAAGCTTAAGCAGTCCAAAATTGACCCATCGACCAACAATGGGTCAAATTTACAAATTAAGCAACACTCGCGGTATCTACACGCACGCCAACACCCATAGTGCTGGAAATTGCAATCTTTTTAAGATACAGCCCTTTTGCAGTTGCAGGCTTAGCTTTCACAACCGCATCCAAAATGGCAGCAAAATTCTCCTGCAGATCGGCCTCAGAAAAAGATGCACGTCCAATTGTTGCGTGCACGATACCAGCCTTATCAGTCCGATACTGAACCTGACCCGCTTTTGCATTTTTTACTGCTTCTGCAACATTAGGCGTTACTGTGCCAACTTTCGGATTAGGCATCAAACCACGCGGACCAAGAATTGTACCCAACTGACCTACAACTCTCATCGCATCAGGAGAGGCAATAACCACATCAAAATTCAAATTGCCTTTTTTAATTTCATCCGCCAAGTCATCAAACCCAACGATGTCAGCACCAGCTTCCTTTGCAGCCTCAGCATTAGCGCCTTGCGCAAATACTGCGACACGAGTTACCTTGCCAGTACCCTTAGGCATAACAACAGATCCACGAATCACCTGATCAGACTTACGAGGATCTACACCCAAGTTAAAAGAGACATCAATGGACTCATCAAATTTGGCTGTAGCAGCACCCTTAACCAAGGTAATTGCCTCGGATACAGGATACACTTTCGAAAAATCAATAGAACTTCTCAAGCCCTGCAAACGTTTAGATACTTTAGCCATTTTACACACCCTCCACATCTAAGCCCATTGAGCGCGCCGAACCAGCAATAGTACGCACCGCAGCATCCAAATCAGCGGCAGTTAAGTCAGGTTCTTTAGTTTTTGCAATTTCTTCCAACTGGGCGCGGCTGATCTTGCCAACCTTATTAGTCAGCGGATTTGAACTACCCTTTTGCAATCCAGCAGCTTTTTTCAAGAGAATAGAAGCAGGCGGAGTCTTCAGAATAAATGTAAACGACTTATCTGCAAATGCGGTAATCACAACAGGAATCGGCAAGCCAGGCTCCACACCTTGGGTTGCCGCATTAAATGCTTTGCAAAACTCCATAATATTCAAGCCACGCTGACCAAGAGCGGGACCAACAGGAGGAGAGGGATTAGCCTTTCCCGCAGGTATTTGCAACTTAATGTAACCTACAATTTTTTTTGCCACAGTATTTACTCCAAACGTGGGTAATCGCGCAAAGCGCTCCCCAATTACACAAAGGCGGCGATTCTACCAGACCTAACAAAAAGAAAGCAAGAGTAACTTAACTTGATGCATCACTTTTTTCAACTTGAGAGAAATCTAACTCCACCGGGGTTTCCCTACCAAAAATCTGAACCGTTACTCTCAATTTACTACGTTCATAATCTACAAAATTAACAGAACCATTAAAATCCATAAAAGGCCCGTCATTAATGCGAACCTGCTGACCAATCTCAAACTCAATCCTAGGCTTAGGCTTCTGACCTGTTTCAGAACCTGAGACCTGAGACAAAATAGCATCCACCTCTTTTTGGGAAATAGGCAAAGGTTTATGACTTGTCCCCCCGACGAAGCCATTAATTCGAGGAGTACTCTTGACCAGATGCCATGAGCTATCAGTCATTTCCATTTCAATCAGAACATATCCTGGGAAGATTTTTCGCTCACTAATCGTCTTCTGCCCGTTCTTAATATCAACAACATCTTCAACAGGAACCAGAATCTCCCCAAAATACTCCCCCATACCTTCTCGAGAGATTCTTTCGATTAATGCTTTTTGTACATTCTTCTCAAAACCAGAATAAGCCTGAACCACATACCATTTTTTTGACATGACTACCCCTTAACCAGCAACATATTAAATAAAAAAGCAATCAAATTATCAATGCCATAAAGGAAGGCGGTAAAAACAACTGAAAATATAATTACAAAAACAGTTGTCTTCATAGTTTCTTGCCTTGACGGCCAGACTACCTTCTTAACTTCTTTAAATGAATCAGATAAGTATTGCCTAGTCCACTTCCCTCTAGCCGAAACAAAGAAGAAAAAAAGCAAAGCAAACAGCCAAACAGCAAAAGCAATAGAAATACCAAGCTGCTGAGAAATACCCGGCACTCCCATATAGATCCAAGCACCACCAACCAATAATGCAATAACCACTATTGACTTCAACATCTCTAAAGGAGAACCCTTGCTTTTTTCACTCATAATGTTCTCGATTCATTAAACTATTAGGACAATGATATTTTAAATAAAGAAAAACTAACCGATTACGAGAACCGGTTAGTTTATTATTTGGCAGGCCAGGAGGGTCTCGAACCCCCAACCCTCGGTTTTGGAGACCGATACTCTACCAATTGAGCTACTGACCTAGGGCTTTAAGCGATTACAGTAGAAACCACGCCGGCACCAACGGTACGGCCGCCTTCGCGGATGGCGAAACGCAGACCTTCTTCCATGGCAATCGGGGCGATCAGTTCTACGGTAATGGTTACGTTTTCACCGGGCATTACCATTTCCACGCCTTCTTCCAAAGTAACGGCACCGGTTACGTCGGTAGTACGGAAGTAGAACTGGGGACGGTAGTTGGCGAAGAACGGGGTATGGCGACCGCCTTCTTCTTTGCTCAGTACGTATACTTCGGCTTTGAATTTGGTGTGGGGGGTGATGCTGCCGGGTTTGGCCAATACTTGACCGCGCTCGACTTCTTCGCGTTTGGTACCGCGCAGCAGTACGCCGACGTTGTCGCCTGCCTGGCCTTCGTCCAGCAGTTTGCGGAACATTTCAACACCGGTACAGGTGGTTTTTTGGGTTTCTTTCAAACCGACGATTTCGATTTCATCGCCAACGTGGATGATACCGCGCTCTACGCGGCCGGTTACTACGGTACCGCGGCCGGAGATGGAGAATACGTCTTCGATCGGCAGCAGGAAGGGTTTGTCTACGGCACGCTCAGGAGTGGGGATGTAGCTGTCCAGAGCTGCAGCCAATTCAAAGATTTTCTCTTTGTAGGCGGCATCGCCTTCCAGGGCTTTCAGTGCGGAACCTTGGATGATCGGGATGTCGTCGCCGGGGAATTCGTAGCTGGAGAGCAGGTCGCGGATTTCCATTTCAACCAGCTCGAGCAGCTCAGCGTCGTCAACCATGTCGCATTTGTTCATGAAGACGATGATGTAGGGTACGCCTACCTGACGAGCCAGCAGGATGTGTTCGCGGGTTTGCGGCATGGGGCCGTCGGCAGCGGAACATACCAAAATCGCGCCGTCCATCTGGGCGGCACCGGTAATCATGTTTTTCACGTAGTCGGCGTGTCCGGGGCAGTCTACGTGGGCGTAGTGGCGGCCTTCGGTTTCGTATTCTACGTGGGAGGTGTTAATGGTAATGCCGCGGGCTTTTTCTTCCGGGGCGTTGTCGATTTGGTCGTAGCCTTTGGCCTGACCGCCAAATTTTTCAGCCAGAATGGTGGTCAGCGCTGCAGTCAGTGTGGTTTTACCATGGTCAACGTGACCGATGGTGCCAACGTTTACGTGCGGTTTGCTACGTTCGAATTTTTCCTTAGCCATGGCAAATTTCCTGTATCACTAAAATTAAAAATAAGGGAAAAAATTAGATGGTGCCCATAGGCAGAATTGAACTGCCGACCTCTCCCTTACCAAGGGAGTGCTCTACCCCTGAGCTACATGGGCCTAAATTATTTGGAGCGGGTGAAGGGAATCGAACCCTCACCGTAAGCTTGGAAGGCTTCTGCTCTACCATTGAGCTACACCCGCTTATTTAACCACTCCAAAATGAAACCAGTGGTGGTGGGAGAAGGATTCGAACCTTCGAAGCTCACGCAACAGATTTACAGTCTGCCCCCTTTGACCGCTCGGGAATCCCACCAAAGAGAAAGCGGAATATATCCGCTTCAAGCAGCGCCCGTCAAGGGCATTTTAACCCCACCGAGCACCGTTAATGACAACACAATATTTTTAATAAAAATTTAAACCATGCCGATTTAACACATTTAGCGATGGAATGTAATGATTCTTTCGTATTTCGCCATCAATTCTTCGTGTGTTTCGGGGTTTTCTTCGTCAATCAGAATGCAGTCCACGGGGCAGACCTGCTGGCATTGCGGCTCGTCGTAATGGCCGACGCACTGCGTGCACAGATTGGGATCGATTTCGTAAATTTCCTCCCCCTGCGAAATAGCATCGTTCGGGCATTCCGGCTCGCACACGTCGCAGTTGATGCATTCATCGGTAATAAATAGAGACATTTCAACAATCTCACGCAAACAAATTAAAAAGCGCGGCATTATAGCACGCTTTAATTTGAAAATTTCAGATTTTTTTACACTTAAGTGCTTGAGAATGTTTATTAAATGTATTCAATTTCCGATTTCAGGCTGCCTTGCCAGCACAAACACGCTTTTGCCCGCCCTGCCCTCGCGGCGGACTTCCAAATACGGCGGCAGCGGTGGCAGCGCCTCGGCTTCAATATAGACCGCAGCCTGATCAGCCAGGCGGTTTTCCAAAGCCTTAAAGAGTTCCGGCCATTTTTCCCAGCCGAAAGGCGGGTCAAGAAACACGACATCAAATTTCAGGCTGCTTTGCTGCAGAAACGGCAGCGCATCCTGCCTGACTACCCGCAAGCGATCCTGCAGGCCGAACTCCTGCGCCTGACGCTGCAATGCGGCAGCCGTCTGCGCATGGATTTCGCATAGACAGACCGATTGTGCGTTTCGCGATGCCGCCTCAAAACCCAGCGCCCCGCTGCCGGCAAACAAATCCAGCACCGCAAGGCCACTCAAATCCTGTCCCAGCCAGTTAAACAGCCGCTCGCGCACGCTGTCGGCAGTCGGGCGCAGGCCGGCGGCATCGGCGAAAACAAGCTGCCTGCCGCGGCAGCTGCCGCCGATAATGCGGACGCGGTTACGGTGTTTGGCGTGGTGTTTTTCGGTTTTCTGGCGGGTCATTTCAGGCTGCTTTCGGCAATCGCTATCAAACGGTCGGGGCGGCATTATAGTCAAAGCGCCCACCCCATGCCCGTCTTTTCAGGCTGCCTGAAACGTCAATACCGCTTCTTGCCGCAGCAGCCGGCCTTATTGGCAGGTGCGACGCCCAAGGCAGCCTGAAAACATTTTTCAGGCTGCCTCATGCTTTTCAGGCTGCCGTGCAAACGCGCGGCCGGCGGCGTTTACCTATATAATCCGCCCTTTTCGCCAGCCGCACTGCCCGTTATGACCGACGAAACTCCGAACAATCCGCCGCCCGCCAAAACCGCTGCGCCGCCGCGCAAACGCCGCTGGCTGCGGCGCTTGGCGCTCACTTTGCTGCTGTTGGTGGCGGTGCTGGCCGCCGCCCTGGTCTGGCTGCTCGGCAGCCATTCCGGCCTGCGGTTTGCCGCGTTCAAGATTCCGTCGTGGTTCGGCGTCGGCATCCGTGCCGAAAAACTGCAGGGCACGGTATGGGGCGGCTTTCAGGCCGACGGTCTGACCGTGCAGACCGAAGGGGCGGACGTTGCCGTCAGCCGCGCCGTATTCGCGTGGAAGCCAAACGAACTCTGGCAGCGCCATCTGCACATCAGCCGCATCGAAGCGGGCGACATCGACATCCAAACCAAACCCACGCCGCCCAAACCCGAATCAAAAGAACCTTTCAGGCTGCCTGAAAACCTCAATCTGCCGCTGAGCATCGACATCGACAGCATCCGCGCCGGCAAAATCACCATCGGCAAAAAGCACAGCGAAATCCTCGGCGGCCTGCAGGCCGGTTATCACTACAACCATCTCGAACACCTGCTCGACATTCCCAGCCTGAAAACGCCGTGGGCCGACAACCAGGGGCGCTTCTCGCTCACCGCCGACTCGCCTTTCGCCCTGCAGGGCACGCTCGATTCCAAAGGCGAACTCGAAGGTATCGCCATCGACAACCACCTGCTGCTCTCCGGCACCCTCGAAAACACCGTTCTGAACACCCACATCATCGGCAAAGACGTCTCGCTGCATGCCGATACCCGCGTCAAGCCGTTTGCCGACGACTTGGGCGACATGATCGGCCACATCAAACTCGAAGGCAGCAACATCAATCCCAAAGCCTTTATGGCCGGCCTGCCCGCGGCCAATCTCACCTTCAAGGCATCGGTGCTGCCGCGCACCGGCGGCGGCAATATTGCGCTCGACGGCGACATCAGCCTGCTCAACAGCAAACCCGCCGCCATCGACAACAACGGCATTCCGGTGCAGGAACTGACCGCCAACTTTACCATCGACCAAAACGGTCTGATCGACGTTGCCGCCGCCGATCTTGCCCTGATTAAAAACGGCAAAATCTCGCTGGCCGGCACCGTCGATACCGAAAAAGAGCGGCTCAAACTCAATACCCGTCTCAGCACCCTCACCGCCGCCGACCTGCTTGCCACCCCGCTGGCCGGCACGCTCAACGGCAGCATCGCCTTTAGCGGCAGTTTTGCCGAACCGCAAGCCAAATGGCAGCTCAACGCGTGGAATACCGACAGCACCGGTAATGTGAAGCTCGCCACCGACACCCAAAACCGCCAGCGCACCGTTATCATCGAAAACGGCCGCATTGCGCCCAAAGACGGCGGCAGCCTCCAGCTTTCAGGCAGCCTTGCGCTGTTTAAAGAACACGCCCTGCAGGCGCAGCTGCGCAGCGAGCATTTCAACCCCGCCAAAATCGACGCTTCCTGGCCGGCCGGCAACATCAACGGCAGCATCAAACTCGACGGCAGAATCGCCGACCAGGTTTTCCACAGCGACCTGCAGTTCGCCCCGTCGCAGCTCTCCGGCGCCAATCTCAGCGGCGGCGGCAAAGTCTCCTACGAACAAGGCTATCTGAGCCGCGCCGATTTGTCGGTACGGCTGGGCAGCAACCTGATCGACACCAAAGGCAGCTTCGGCCGCCGCGGCAGCGTGCTGCGCCTGAACATCGACGCGCCCAATCTCGCCCAATTCGGTTTCGGTCTCGAAGGGCTGCTCAACGCCAAAGGTACGCTCACCAGCACCGACAACGGCTGGACGAAAATCGACGCTGCGCTCGACGGCCAGGCACGCAGCCTGAAAGTGCCGGGCGCCGTGCAAATCGGTCGCGTCGATTTCAGGCTGCACGGCTCGCCCGACCCGCAGCGCCCGCTCGACATCGATCTCAAAGGCCAAAACATCCTGGCCGGCAGCACCGACATCGACCAAGTCGAACTGACCTTAAAAGGTACGCTGCGCCGCCACAACATCCGCGGCACAGGCAGCCTGAAAATCGACGGCAAACCGCTCAAAGCCCAGCTGGCGGCCGACGGCGGGCTGAACGAGCAAAACCAGTGGCACGGCAGCGTCGGCACCCTCAACACTTCCGGCGCCCTTAATCTGAGCCTGCAAAACCCGCTCACGCTCGAAGCCGGCAAAGAGCGTGTTTCCCTCAGCAGCGCCCGCTGGCGCGCACTCGGCGGCAGCCTGAATCTGGAACGCTTCGTGTGGGACAAAAAAAGCGGCCTTTCCGCCAAAGGCAGCGCCGACAACCTTCATTTTGCCGAACTGCACAATTTCTACACCCCGCCGGTCGAGCACAATCTGGTGCTCGCCGGCAACTGGGATTTGAGCTACAGCCAAAGCCCCAACGGCTATCTCAACATCAAACAGCAGGGTGGCGACATTACCCTGCCCACCAAACGCAAACAGGCGCTTAATCTCAGCAATTTCGTGCTCAACACCAACCTTACCGCCAGTGGCATCCGCAGCCGCTTCAGCGGCGACACCCGCTACGGCAAAGCCGCCGGCGAATTCGACATCCTGCAGGTATTCGGCGGCGGCCGCTTTGTCGAAGCGCCGATACAGGGCGCCGTGCGGCTCGACGCCCAAGAGCTGCAAACCCTGCGCAACCTGCTGCCTGCCGGCCAGACCATCCGCGGCAGCCTGAAAGGTGAAGCCCGTATCAGCGGCCGGCTCAACGACCCCAAATTCGACGGCACCATTACCGGCGAAGACCTGTTCTACCGCAACCGCGACGTCGGCGTAGTGCTGGCCGACGGCAAACTGCAATCCCGCCTGCAGGGCATGCGCTGGATTATCGACTCGCTCACCTTCCGCAACGGCGGCACCGTAACCCTCACCGGCAGCGCCGGCCTGAACGAAGGCAAAACCGACGTAAAAGCCAAAGTCGTTTTCGACCGCTACCGCCTGCTCGACAAACCCTCGCGCCGCCTGACCGTCAGCGGCAGCGCCGATGCCGGCTACGACGGTAGCCTGTTCACCCTCGACGGCAGCCTGAAAACCGACGAAGGCCGCTTCGGCTTCCAAGAAAGCAGCATGCCCGAGCTGGATGACGACGTCGTTATTCTCGGCGAAGCGGAAAAACCGCCCGCCACCGCCTTCCCGATGAACCTCAACCTCGTTTTCGACCTCAACGATGCCTTCCGCTTCAGCGGCAGCGGCCTGAACGTTACCCTCGGCGGCAAACTCAACATCAGCGCCCGCCCCGGCAGCAAAATGCAGGCGGTCGGCAGCGTCAACGTAATCAAAGGCCGCTACAAAGCCTACGGCCAGGACTTGGTGATTAAAAAAGGCGTGGTTTCCTTCGTCGGCCCGCTCGACAAACCCACGCTCAACATCCGCGCCGAACGCCGCAATTCGCCGGTGGGCGCCGGCGTGGAAGTGCTCGGCAGTCTCGACAAACCGCGCGTAAGCCTGGTTGCCAACGAAGCGATGAGCGAAAAAGACAAGCTCTCCTGGCTGATTCTCAACCGCGGCAGCAGCGGCAGCAGCGCCGACGAAGCCGCGCTTGCCACCGCCGCCAGCGCCTGGCTCGCCGGCCGCGTCAACGACAAAATCGGCCTGGTGGACGACTTCGGGCTGACCAGCCGCCAAACCCGCAACGCCCAAACCGGCGAAATGAACCCCGCCCAGCAAATCCTGACCTTCGGCAAACAGCTCACCCAAAACCTTTATCTCGGCTACGAAGTCGGGCTGGGCACCGCCAGCCAGTCGGTGAAACTGGTGTACCAGTTCAGCCGCTCTTTCCAGGCAGTCATCCGCGGCGGCACCGAAAGCTCCGGCGGCGAAGTGAAATACATCCACCGCTTCGACTAAACCCCTTTCAGGCTGCCTTTGGCTTTCAGGCAGCCTGAAAGCAGGTAGCTTGGGTTGCCAAACCCAACATTGACAAGGAATCTGACCGTATTGTTGGGTCTCGACCCAACCTACAGCACTGAAAGCCAAAGCAGCCTGAAAACCGGATTGGCGGTTTTCAGGCTGCTTTTTGCTGGGATGGTTCAGACTTTAGGACTCTTTCTTCTGCGGCACAATCGGGCAGACAAAATGGTAGGCGTCGATTTCAAAGCCGTGCTGGAAGTAAACGCGGTGGGCGTTGGCGCGCTCGCCGCCGACGCTGCTGTCCACCTGCATCTGGCCGATGCCCTGCTCGGCGGCAATGCGCTGCACTTCGTCGAGCAGGCGGCCGGCGTAGCCACGTTTGCGGCTTTCAGGCAGGGTAACCAGATCGTCGATATGGATGTGGCGGCCGCTGACCAGATTGGTGCGTTCGCGAAAACCGCATACTGCCACCGCGCTGTTTTTGCCGGCTTCAAAAATGCCGATCAGGCGGTAGCCTTCGCCGCGCTGCACCCCGTTTACCTGCGCGACAAACTGCTCGACGCTGCCGATCATCGGCCGCAGCACGCTCAGGGCGGCATAGGCGGCGGCGGTGTTGTCGGCGGCGATTTCGCGCAGCTGGCCGCTGGCATAGGCGGTTTTGCTGTCCGGTACTGCCTGTTGCAGCGGCGCCGCACCGCCCTGCTGCTCGGCCTGCAGGGTTTTGCCGTCGAGCACGCGCAAGTCGTTGTCGGCGGCAAAATCCATCAGAAAGCGGAACATGCTGGGATTGATTTCCTGCAGCTTGGCGTCGATGACCACGCAGCGGATTTTGTCCAGCAGCACGGGATGCACCCATTCATGGTAGGACAGGCGGTGGTCTTTGTTGAACGACGACAGGATGCCGCACAAACGCTCCGCCCAGTCGCTGGGGCGGAACACTTTGCCGTTGCTGGTGGTGCCGTGGATGATGACGGCGTCGGGATGTGGGGCGGACATATTTTTGCCGGACGGAAAAAAAGCGGAATTATAGTGTAAGCGCCGCCAAACCGCCATTGCCGCAACGGCGCGCACGAAAAAACCGTCTCAATTTGAGACGGTTTGGTATTTGGTTGCGGGGGCAGGATTCGAACCTACGACCTTCGGGTTATGAGCCCGACGAGCTACCATGCTGCTCCACCCCGCGTCTGAAGAAGGCGGAATATACGCGGTTTGGCGCAGGCCGTCAAGCGTTTTGACTGTAAGCGCGACAGACTGCAACCATTCGGGCTTTCAGGCTGCCTGAAAACCACGATACAAAGGCAGCCTGAAAACTCGCTTTGGCATTTTCAGGCTGCCTTTCTTGTGCGGCGGTTTTATTCCGCTGCGGTGTCGTCCGCTGCGGCGGGGACTTCGCCGGCGGTGCTTTCGCCCGCAGTTTCGGTGGCATCGTCTTCGACGTTTTCTTCTTCGGCCACCGGCTCCAGGCTGACCAGCTGTTCACCGTCGTCGAGATTGATCAGCTTGACGCCGGCGGCGGTGCGGCCGGTTTCGCGGATTTGTTCGACTTTGGTGCGGATCAGCACGCCGCCGCTGGTAATCAGCATCAGATCGTCGGAATCGCGCACCAGCGTGGCGGCAACCAGATCGCCGTTGCGCTCGCCGGTATTGATGGCGATATTGCCTTGGCCGCCTTTGTTTTTGCGCGGGTAGCCGGCAATCGGGGTGCGTTTGCCGTAGCCGTTGGCGGTGGCGGTGAGCACCTGCAATTCGCTCTCTTCGGCTTCGGGGGCGAAGGTAATCAGGCTGACGATGCGGCCGTTTTCAGGCAGCCGCATGCCGCGCATGCCGCCGCTGCCGCGTCCGCTCGGGCGCACGCCGTGTTTGCCGCTGACGGGGGCGCCGTCGCTGTCGCCGCTTTCTTCGTCGCCGTCGTTCAGGCTGCCTGAAAGCTCGGTTTCGTCGCTTTCGGCATCGTCGTGCTCGCTGCTGCGCTCCCAGTATTCGTTGAAGCGGATGGCCTTGCCGAGATTGGAAAACAGCATGATGTCGTCGGCGCCGCCGGTTTTGGCTACGCCCACCAGACTGTCGCCTTCTTTCATGGCGATGGCTTTGATGCCCTGGCTGCGCACGTTTTTAAAGGCGGAAAGCTGGACTTTTTTCACCATGCCCTGCGCGGTGGCGAAGAAGACGTACTGGTCTTCGGGGAAATCGCGCACGGCAAGAATGGCGCTGACTTTTTCGTTTTCTTCGAGCTGGATAACGTTGTTAATCGGGCGCCCGCGGCTGTTGCGGCCGCCTTCGGGCAGCTTGTACACCTTAATCCAATGGCAGCGGCCGAAGCTGGTGAAGCACATCAGGTAATCGTGGGTGTTGGCGACAAACAGGCTTTCGATAAAGTCTTCGTCTTTGGTGGCGGCGGCCTGTTTGCCGCGCCCGCCGCGCCGCTGGGCTTGGTAGTCGGTGGTCGGCTGGGTTTTGATGTAGCCGCCGTGGGTGAGCGTAACCACCATTTCGCGCGGCGGAATCAGGTCCTCGTCGGCAATGTCGCCGCCGAAGGGGTTGATTTCGCTGCGGCGTTCGTCGCCGAAATTGTTTTTGGTTTCTTCCAGCTCTTCGCGGATGATTTGGGTGATGCGTTCGGGTTTGGCGAGAATGTCGATAAAGTCGATGATTTGCGCCATGATGGTTTTGTAGTCGGCAACGATGGTGTCTTGGTCGAGACCGGTCAGGTTGCGCAGGCTCATGCGCAGGATGGCGTCGGCCTGCAATTCGCTCAGATGGTAGCCGTCGCCGCGCAGGCCGAGATTTTCAGGCAGCCCTTCGGGGCGCGCCATCTGCATGTCCAAATCGGTGCGCGAGAGCATTTCGCCCACCAGGCCGGACTGCCACGGCCGCGCCAGTAGCCTGGCTTTGGCTTCGGGCGCGTCCGCGGATTCTTTGATCAGCTGGATCATTTCATCGATATTCGACAGCGCCACCGCCTTGCCTTCGGCAATATGGCCTTCGTGGCGGGCTTTTTTCAGGCGGTAGAGCGTGCGGCGGGTAACGACTTCGCGGCGGTGGCGCAGAAATTCGCTCAGGATTTGTTTCAGATTAAGCAGGCGCGGCTGGCCGTCCACCAGCGCCACCATATTGATGCCGAAGCTGTCTTGCAGCTGGGTGAGTTTGTAGAGCTGGTTCAATACCACTTCGGCGTTTTCGTTGCGTTTCAGCTCGATCACCACGCGCATACCGGATTTGTCCGATTCGTCGCGCAATTCGCTGATGCCTTCCAATACTTTATCGCGCACCAGCTCGCCGATTTTTTCCACCAGCTTGGCTTTGTTTACCTGATAGGGGATTTCATCGACGATAATCGCTTCGCGCTCGCCGTTTTTGCCGATGGGCTCGATATGGGTTTTCGCCCGCATCACTACGCGGCCGCGGCCGCTGCGGTAGCCTTCGCGCACGCCGGACAAGCCGTAGATGGTGGCGCCGGTGGGGAAGTCGGGGGCTTTGACGATGTCGATCAACTCATCAATATCGGTATCCGGTTCGGCCAGCAGTTTCAGGCAGGCATCAACCGTATCATTCAGATTGTGCGGCGGAATATTGGTGGCCATGCCCACCGCGATGCCTTCGGAGCCGTTTACCAGCAGCGCGGGGATGCGCGCCGGCAGAATCAGCGGCTCGCTTTCACTGCCGTCGTAGTTGGGGCCGAAATTAACCGTTTCTTCTTCGATGTCCGCCAGCATTTCGTGGGCGATTTTCGCCATGCGGATTTCGGTGTAACGCATCGCCGCCGGATTGTCGCCGTCCACCGAGCCGAAGTTGCCCTGCCCGTCGACAAACATATAGCGCAGGGAAAAGGGCTGCGCCATGCGCACGATGGTCATATACACCGCAGAATCGCCGTGCGGGTGGTATTTACCGATCACATCGCCGACCACGCGGGCGGACTTTTTATAGGCGCTGTTCCAGTTGTTTTTCAACTCGTGCATAGCGTAGAGCACGCGGCGGTGCACGGGTTTGAGACCGTCGCGCACATCGGGCAGCGCGCGCCCCACAATCACGCTCATCGCGTAATCGAGATAGGACTGGCGCATTTCGTCTTCTAGGCTGACGGCGATGGTCTCTTTGGCAAACTGGTGGTCGTTGGCGCTCATATTGCGGCGTTCCGAAAAAGCTGAAAACGCGCGATTTTACCATAAACCGCAAAAGGGAGCCTGAAAGCCCAGTTCAACGCTTTTCAGGCTGCCCAAACGCACAACAGGCCGCCCGCAGGCAGCCTGAAAACCAATAACCGGCAAGCTATTTCTTCGCCTTACCCGCTTTAGCCGGCGCTTTGGCTTTGGCCGCGGCAGCGGTTTTTAACGATGCCGGATTCACCCGAACCGATGCACGCAAATCGCACACGCCCTGATAATCCGGCGTTTCGCGGGCATACCATTCGCCGTCCATGCGTTTGCGCGACGCTTCCAAGTCTTTGAAACTTGGGCTGTCGGTGCGCAGGGTTTGGTAGTCAGTCTGCTGCGACTTGGGTAACTCGCTGCCCAGCCGCAGGCTCAGAATCGGCACCCGCTGTGCGGCTTTGTCGTAAAAGCCCAGATTATTCGGATTGCCGCGCGGCAGCGCCGCCAGATGCTCGATGCCCGCCACCACGCGGCCGACCACGGTAATCTGGCGGTCGAGATTGCGCGCCGGCTGGCCGATTACCACATACAGCTCGCTGGCGGTCGAACTGTCCGGCTCGTTGTTGCGCGCCGCGCCGACCATGCCGTAGCAATGCGGAATCCACGCCTCGCCGTCTTTCACCGCCACCGGAAAGCTGCCGGCATAACCGATTTGGTCAGATAACGCCGCCGGCTCTTTGTCTTCCAACGGTACGAAATTCAACCCCGCCAGCGGGCGGGCAAACTCCGGCGCCAGCTTGGCGGCGGCATGGCGCGGCAGTTTGCGCCGCTTGGCCGGGTTGTCGCCATCGGCATCGCCAAACTGGGCAACAAAATTATCCTGCACGCGGTACACGCTCAAGCCGTCGAAAAAGCGGCCGGCCGCCAGCAGCCGGATCTGCTCGGCATGGCGCGGCGCAAAATCTTCCGCCAGCTCGATCACCACCCGATTGCCGTTTTTCAGCGTGATATACACCAGATTGCGCTGGTCGATACTGCGCCACGCATCCGCCGGCGCCTCCTTCAGCACATCGGCGGCAGACTTGCGCTCAGGCGGATTATCGGCAGCGGCGGCGCTCACAACGGCAGCCAGCGCCAAAGCAACAGCGGCTTTCAACATGGTTTTTCTCCTGGATGTTTTCTGGGACTTTTCAGGCTGCCCGCACACGGCCGCAACCGCAGCGGCAGACGGCTTGAAATGTACTGACGGCACGGCACGCCGTCAAGGCAGCCTGAAAAACGAAAAGCAGCCTGAAACCCCGTTTGCAAGGTTTTCAGGCTGCCTTTTACTGCATCAAAGCGAAAACAGCTTAACGCGGCGCCACCATATCCGCAGGCACGACCAGTTGGTCAAACTCTTCTCCAGTCAGCAAACCCAGCTCGATGGCAGTTTCGCGCAGGGATTTGTCGTTTTTGTAGGCGGTTTTGGCGACTTTGGCGGCGTTTTCGTAGCCGATTTTGCGGTTGAGCGCGGTAACGAGCATCAGCGAGTGGTGCAGGAAGTAGTCGATTTTTTCGGGCACGGGCTCGATGCCGACGGCGCAGTTTTCGTTGAAGCTGTTGCAGGCGTCGCCCAAGAGGCGCACGGATTGCAAGAGGTTATACGCAATCATGGGCATGTAAACGTTGAGCTCAAAATTGCCCGAGGCGCCCGCCATGCCGATGGCGACGTCGTTGCCGAACACTTGGCAGCACACCATGGTCATGGCTTCGCATTGGGTGGGGTTGACTTTGCCGGGCATGATGGACGAGCCAGGCTCGTTTTCGGGGATTTTGATTTCGCCCAGGCCGCAGCGCGGGCCGGAGGCGAGCCAGCGGATGTCGTTGGCGATTTTGTTCAGGCTGGCGGCAAGGGTTTTGAGTGCGCCCGAGGCGTACACGGCGGCGTCGCGTCCGGCAAGGGCTTCAAATTTGTTCGGCGCGGTTACAAACGGCAAACCGGAAAGTTCGGCCAAACGTGCGGCGGCTTTGGCGGCGTATTCGGGGTGGCTGTTCAAACCTGTGCCGACGGCGGTACCGCCCAAGGGCAGTTCGTACAGGCCTTTGAGCGCGTCTTGCAGGCGGTCGAGACCGTGGTCAAGCTGGGAAACGTAGCCGGAAAATTCCTGGCCCAAAGTCAGCGGCGTGGCGTCTTGCAGGTGGGTGCGGCCGATTTTGACGATGGGGGCGAAGGCTTGGGCTTTTTTGTCCAGCGTGTCGCGCAGGGCTTTGACGGCGGGAATCAGCAGGCGGTTGATTTCAATCGCGGCGGCGACGTGGATGGCGGTGGGGAAGCTGTCGTTGGTCGATTGCGCGTGGTTCACATGGTCGTTGGGATGCACGGGTTGGTAGGCGGCCAAGCCAGTGCCTGCGATTTCGTTGGCGCGGTTGGCCAAGACTTCGTTCATGTTCATATTGGACTGCGTGCCCGAACCGGTTTGCCATACCACCAGCGGGAATTGGCCGTCGAGCTTGCCCGCAAGCACATCATCGGCAGCCTGAACAATCAAATCCGCCTGCTCCTGTTTGATGCGGCCGAGCGCGGCATTGGTGTGCGCGGCGGCTTTTTTCACCAGCGCCATCGCGTGAATCATCGGCTGCGGCAGGGTTTCGCCGCCGATTTTGAAATTCTGGCGGCTGCGCTGCGTTTGCGCGCCCCAGTAGGCTTCAGACGGCACTTCTACATTGCCCATGGTGTCGTGTTCGGTACGGGTGCTCATAGGGTTTCTCCTGTAATGGGTTGGGGGAAAACTACACTGTGTTACAACGCAATGATTATAGCGCTTTCAGGCTGCCTGAAAACTCGGCGCGGCAAAATAAGCGCCAAAGCGCCCGCCGGTATGGTTTCGCCAGGTTTCAGGCTGCCTGAAAAAGCAGCCTGAAAGAAATAGCCGGCGGTTTTCGGTGCGCGGGGCGCACCCTACGCATGGCCGTTATTTAAAAAGCAGCCTGAAAACACGATTGGCGTTTTCAGGCTGCTTTTGCCTTTGACTTTAGGCGACTTTCTCAAAGGTTTGCACCATTACCTCGTCGCTGATATCGACCAGCTGCGGCACGATGCGGGTGAAGTGTGCAGATGCGGAATGGGCGTCCAAATCGGCTTGGGTTTGCCAGAATTCGATAAAGCTGAATTTGTTGCCGTCGGCTTTGTCTTGAAACAGCTCGTAGGACACGCAGCCTTGTTCCTGACGGGTGGCGGCGATCAGCTCGGCGCACAACTCTTGAAAGCGCTCAGCCTGACCGGCTTTGACTTGGAAGCGGGCAAGTACGGTAAGCATGGTTTTTCCTTTCGCAAGGGTTAGGTCGGGCGGCCATTATGGCACGGGCGCCGGCAGCCTGAAAGCGGTTTTCAGGCTGCCTGATCAACGGCGGGAACAACGTTCAGATAACGCAGCGCCAAATGCTGTTTTTCCGCATCCAGCGCGGTCACGGCAGCCTGAATCAGGCTGCGCGGGGCAATTTCCAGCGGAATGCCGGTGGCGCGTGCCACCAGCGGCAGGCCGTCCACGCGCACCAAGTCTTCCCGGAGCACTTGGGCGCGCACTTCGCGGATTTGCTGCTGTTCGAGATAAACCAGCGACCAATAGGCTTCCATGGTGTCCTGAAACTCGCGGTAGGCGGCGTGGGCGCTCTCAAAGGCGCCGACGGCGGCAAACAGGCCGTCGCGGTTATCGCTGTAGCGCGGGGCGGTGTCGGGCAGCAGCAGGGAAGCGAGCTGCTGCTGGTTGATGCAGTCGGCGGCGCGGCGCAGCGGCGAAGTGAACCAGCCGTAGTGGCTCAGATTCATGCCGGTGTGCGCTTCGCTGCGGGTGGACATCCGCACCCGCCCGCCGGCAGCCTGAACGCGGAAAATGGCGGGCAGATCGTGCTCGTCGAGCATTTTCGCCCAAGTGCTGTTGGCCAGTATCATCATTTCGCTGACCAGCGTGTCGATGGGCGAACCGCGCTCGCGCTTGGCCACGGCTACGCGGCCGTCTTCCTGCAGCCGCACGCTGTAGTCGTAGCGTTTGACGGTGTTTTCTTCAAAACGGTCGCGCTGTTTCTGCAATTCCTGAGCCAGCGTGAAAAGGTAGGCCAGATCGGCATGGTGGGGAAAGGCGCCGGCCGCGGCTTCGGCGGCGCCAGTGCCGGTTTCGCTGTTGAACAGCGGCTCGATGCTCTGGATGCGCAGATTGCAGCCGATGGCGACGCGCTCGATGCGGCTGCCGACATAGGCAGCCTGAAAATCGGGGGAGATGTCGAAATAAATGCTGAAAGCGGGGCGGATATGGCCTTCATCTAGGCTAAAGGCGGCAATCCAGTTGTCCGGCAGCATGGTGATTTTGCCGCCCGGGTAGTAAACCGTGCTTTGGCGCGCGGCAACCAGTTTTTCGATGTCGCTGCCTGCAGCCAGCGCCAGTGTGGGCGCGGCGATGTGGATGCCGACGCGGCGGCGGCCGTCGCCCAAATCCTGCAGCGACAGGGCGTCGTCCACTTCGGTGGTGTCGTCGTCGTCAATCGAAAAGGCGCTGATGCCCTCGGCCAGCGGCAATTCGGGCAGCGGCGGCAGCGGAATCTGCGGTGCGGCAGTGCCGTTTGGAAAATGGGCGAAAGCAAAACCTTCGTACAGATACTGCGGCAGCGACGCGATGCCGCCGGTGTGCCGCGCCAGCCCGTAGGCATCGGTTTTCAGCGCATCGGCCGCCTGGGTAAAGGCTTTGTAGGCGGGCGACTGCTTGTCGGGCGCATACAGAATCTGTTTCAGCTCGGCGGCCACGCCCTCGGGCAGGCTGCCTTCCTGCAACTCTTGCGACCAGGCGGCAATCTGCGCTTCCTGCTGCTTTTTGCGCTCGATGGCGGCCAGCGCCTGCTGCAAAACGTCGGCCGGCGCGGCTTTAAACACGCCTTTGCTTTTTTTGTAGAAATAGGCAGGCGCGGCATACAGCGCCATCAGCGTTGCCGCCAGCTGCACCTTGCCGTAGCCCGCGCCGAAATATTCGGCGGCGGCGTGCTCGGCGGTAAATTCGTCGCCGCCGCAGCTTTCCCACAAGAGATCGGTGTCGATTTGCGTCGCTTCTTCCTGGGCGCGCTCGAGAAAATCAGCCATATCGCCGTCAAACTCGGCAAAGACGTTGGCGGCTTTGATTTTGGCGCGCTTGCCGTGCTGGGTTTGCGCCTGATAGGTGGCGTCGGACTTCTGGATAACGGCGGCGGCTTTGAATTTGCCGCCTTCTTCGTAAAAAATATTCATGGCGCAGGCGCGGGCAGATGGCAAAAAGGGAGCGATTATAGTGAAGAAGCCCCGCCGCCGCCGAAAAATTGTTTGAGAAAAGTCAAACCAAGCCGGCGCGGCGCCCGGCAGCCTGAAAATTGGAACTGAAAATGCTGCAGATGCTGCGTCCGCAATCATGCCCGCACCAACACAGCAACGAAGGAACAACATGGCTCACATTTTCTGGACCGCCGACCTGAACACCGGCTTTGGCGAAATCGACAAACAACACCAGCAAATGGTTTTATACATCAACGAATTGAACGACGCATTTGAAAAAAGCGGCGCCAAAAGCGAAGACATCGGCAAAGTGCTTTTTGACCTTATCAGCTGCTCGATGAACCATTTCGACTACGAAGAAACCATGATGGAGCGCTCGGGCTACGCGCTAACCGAGCCGCACCGCCGCGTGCACCAGAATTTCGCCAACAAACTGATGGAATACCAAGGCCGCCTGCTCGCCGGCGAAGACATCAAAGACGAACTGCTCAACAGCCTCGACGGCTGGCTGTTCCGCCACATCCGCCTGAACGACCGCGGCTATATCGACAGCGTCCAAGCCGCCGGCCTGTATAACGACGAAGACTTTGCCGCCGCCATCCCCGATGCGCCGCAGCCGTCAAACTGGCAGCCTGAAAGCGCCGCCGCCCCGAGCACCGAAGAGACTAGCGACCAACGCATGGTGTTTAGCGATATCCGCGAAACCACGCCGCCCGCCGCCGAAACGCCCGCCGAAGCCCCCCGCTCCGCCGGCGGCTGGGCATCCGCCGATTTTGCCTAAGCGCCGCACCCTTGCCGTTTGGCGACGCTTGCAGGCAGTCTGAAACGTTTTGCCCAAGCAGCCTGAAACGGTTTTTGCCGTTTCAGGCTGCTTTTAAGCACCCGCTTGCCGCATCCCCTATCCGGCAGCCTGAAAACATTTGCCCGCCAGCTGGTAAAACAGTTGAAACGGCGGCGCAGCGCAGTTATAGTCCGCCACACTTTCATTTTTCATTGATCCCGCACCGAGGAAAACACCATGAGCGATTTGAATCTCAATAAAGAACCCGAACAGCCCGATTCGCAAAGCCTGGCCGCCCAAGCCCAAGCGGCCGGCGAAGCCGCCGAGCGGGTTATCGCCGAAGATGCCGCGCGCGCCGCCGCGCAAAACGCCGCCACCGCCGCCGTATCCGCCGACGATGCCAATCTGGCGATGCTCGCGCATCTGCTGAGCATTGTTTTCGGCTTTATCGCGCCGCTGATTATCTGGATGATCAGCAAAGACCAGCCGCAAAAAGGCTTTGTTGCCGACCAGGCCAAAGAAGCGCTGAATTTTCAGATTACCGTTATCCTCGCCATTGGTATTACCGTTGTGCTGATGGCGATTTTTATCGGTATTCTCCTTTTTCCGATGGTTTTGGTTGTTAATTTTGTGCTGTGCATTCTCGCCGGCTTGAAAGCGCGCGAAGGTGTCGCCTACCGCTATCCCTTTACCCTGCGGCTGCTCAAATAAGCGCCGCGCCCAAGCAGCCTGAAAACCCTTTTGCGGTTTTCAGGCTGCTTTTTTGCACGACACGCCACCAGATGCCGGGAAATCCATATAATCTAAACACTTTTCGCCACACTCCCCGCCATGCCCTTGTTCCCCTTTCCCGCCCCGCGCCTGCCCACCGCCGGCGAGCGCGCGCTGATCGAGCCGCTGTTCGGCGGCGTAATCGACTGCGACCGCCTGCGGATTTACCGCCGCCGCTATCTGCCCTTTCAGGCTGCCGCCACCGCGATGGCGCCCAACGGCGCGCTGTATTTCCCCCAGCCCAAGCGCGGCGGCGGGCTGTATTGCGCCGATTTTTCGCAGCAGAGCCCCGCCATGCAGGCGCTGTTTGTCCACGAATGCGTGCACGTTTGGCAGCACCGTCTGGGCTATCCGGTGCGCCTGGCCGGCCTGCTGCTGGCGCTTTCCGGCGGCTACCGCGGCCGCGCTGCCTACCGCTACCGCCACCTGCTGGACGAAAACCGCCGTTTCTGCCAGTTCAATATGGAACAGCAGGCCGATATGGTGGCCGACTATTTTCTTGCCGAGCGCCACGGTAAGGGCGCGCCGCCCGAATTGCGCCGCCTGCTCGCGCCGTTTCTCGCCAACCCTGCCGACTGCAGCCTGCTGCCCGCGCTGCCACTCCTGCGGGCAAAAGGGTTTTAAACGGCACCAAGGCAGCCTGAAAACCAAATTCCGTTTTCAGGCTGCTTTTTGTTGCCGCCGCCCCAACTGCCGCCAATCCCGCCGATAGCACGCCCCGCCGCCGCTTGCGGCTATAATGCCGCCTTTGCCGAACGAAGCCGAAAGGAATGCCGTGAAAATCCCGCCGCTGCCCCTGCTGCTGGCGCTGGCCGCCTGCCAAAGCCCGCTGCCGCAAAACTTCGCCGTACAGTCGCTGCAGCTGGTGGTGTACCGTGACGGCACCGGCCGGCCGCAGATTCCCAAACCGCTCAACGCCGGCGAGAAGCGCCGCGCCGGCTGGCAAAACTGGCTTGCCACCCACCGCGGCCAATGGCAGCGCGGCGCCGGCCAAACCGCCGCCGGCGCCACCCTGTGGTGCGCGCAATGGCAGGATGGCAAAGGCGAGCAGCGCATCTGCAACCGCGACAATCAGGCGCTGGTGTGGTTCGGCACCGGCGTATTGCGCGACCCGCAGGCCATCGCCGAAGCCAACAAAATCTGGATCGGCCGCGGCCAGAGCGTCTCCCCGTTTTAACCCGTTTTGAAAGCCCTTATGAACATCCGCATCGGACAAGGCTACGATGTCCACCGCCTGACTGCCGGCCGCCCGCTGATACTCGGCGGCGTGCGTATCCCCCACGAAACCGGCCTGCTCGGCCATTCCGACGCCGACGCCCTCTTACACGCGCTCACCGACGCCCTGCTCGGCGCCGCCGGCCTGGGCGACATCGGCAGCCACTTCCCCGACACCGCCTCCGAATTTGCCGGCGCCGACAGCCGCGAACTTTTGCGCCGCGCCTACGCTGCCGTGCGCCAAGCCGGCTGGCAGGCGGTCAATGCCGACTGCACCGTCATCGCCCAGCGCCCCAAACTCGCGCCGCACATCGCCGCCATGCGCGCCAATATCGCCGCCGACCTGGCGCTGCCGGCAGACTGCGTCAACATCAAGGGCAAAACCAACGAAACCCTTGGCTACCTCGGCCGCTGCGAAGCCATCGAAGCGCAAGCCGTAGTGCTGCTGCAGGCAGCCTGAAAGCTGTTTTTGCGGTTTTCTACCCTTTCAGGCTGCCTAAAACCCCAACCCGTCCCAACAAACGAGCACACCATGAATATTCTGATTACCGGCGCCGCCGGCTTTATCGGCTCGCATACCGCCGTCGAACTGCTGGCCGCCGGCCACCACACCGTCCTGCTCGACAACTTCAGCAATTCCTCACCGGCCGTTTTGGAGCGCATCGCCGAAATCAGCGGCCGCCGCGCGCCGTTTTATCAGGGCGACATCCGCGACCGCGCCCTGCTGCGCCGCGTGTTTGCCGAGCAGCAAATCGACAGCGTGATCCACTTCGCCGCGCTCAAAGCGGTGGGCGAGAGCGTACAAAAACCGCTCGAGTATTACGACAACAACGTCTGCGGCAGCCTGGTTTTGTTTGAAGAAATGGCCGCCGCCAGCGTGTTTTCGATAGTGTTCAGCTCGTCGGCCACCGTGTACGGCAATCCGGCGCGGGTACCGATCGACGAAACCATGCCCACCGGCGCCACCACCAACCCCTACGGCACGTCCAAACACATCATCGAAACCGTGCTGCGCGACCTGGCCGCCGCCGATACGCGCTGGAGCGCCGTGCTGCTGCGCTATTTCAACCCCATCGGTGCCCACCCCAGCGGGCGCATCGGCGAAGACCCCAAAGGCATTCCCAACAACCTGCTGCCCTATATCTGCCGCGTGGCTGCCGGCACGCTGCCCGAATTGTCGGTGTTCGGCAGCGACTACCCCACGCCCGACGGCACCGGCGTGCGCGACTACATCCACGTTGTCGATCTCGCCCGCGGCCACCTGCGGGCGCTGGAAGCCAAAGCCGGCCGCAGCGGCGTTCACACCTACAACCTCGGCACCGGCCGCGGCTATTCGGTGCTGGAAGTGGTACGCGCCTTCGAGCGCGCCAGCGGCCGCAGCATTCCCTACGCGCTCAAACCGCGCCGCGCCGGCGACATCGCCCAATGCTACGCCGACCCCGCCCGCGCCGCCGCCGAACTGGGCTGGCAGGCGCAATACGGCCTAGACGACATGATGCGCGACAGCTGGAACTGGCAGCGCAACAACCCCGAAGGCTACGGCAGCCAATAAGGATTCCCAAGCTGCTTTCAGGCAGCCTGAAAACCGTTTTGCCGCCCGCCGCACCTTTCATCAGCTCCCGTAGCAGAAATGTCGGATACAAGTATCCGGCCTACATGGCTTTCAATCGTAGGTCGGATTCTCGAATCCGACGACCGACCTCAAGGACGGCATCCGCGCAGGAAAATGGCGGAAATGTCGGATACGAGTATCCGACCTACGCGGCGGCCAAAGCAGCCTGAAAGCCAAACTACCGCTTGGGCACCAAACACAAGCGCAACCCGCCGTTTGCCCTTTCAGGCTGCCTGCGGCCCATCCCGTCAAACCCACCCATCCGAAAGTTTCCCATGCTGCAACCCTACACCCTGCTGCACGCCGCCTGCCCCGCCGGCGCCATTGAAAACCTCTACATCCCCGCCCAAGACACGCCGCGCGGCGTCGCCATCGTCCACCATCCCAACCCGCTGCAGGGCGGCACCTTTACCAACAAAGTCGCGCAAACCGCCGCCAAGGCGCTCGCCCAGCTCGGCTTTCACTGCTACCTGCCCAATTCGCGCGGCACCGGCAACAGCGAAGGCGAGCACGACTACGGCGCCGGCGAGAGCGACGACATGGCCGCGCTGGCCCAATGGGCGAAACAGCGCCACCCCGAAGCGCCGCTGCTGGTGCTGGCCGGCTTTTCCTTCGGCGGCTATGTTGCCACCCTCGCCGCCGAGCGCGTGCAGCCCGATTTGCTGCTGCTTATCGGCGCCGCCCTCGGCCACTACAAAGATCGCACCCCCGCCCCGAGCGCGCCCAAGCCCGAGCACACCCTGCTGGTGCACGGCGCCGCCGACGAAGTCGTCGCCCTGCAAAACGTGCTTAACTGGGCGGCGCCGCAAAACCTGCCGGTAATCGTGCTGCCCGAAGCCAGCCACTTTTTCCACGGCAAACTGATTCCCCTGCGCGACACCCTGCTGCGCTTTATCCCGCCGCTGCTGGAAGCGGCCTGAAAGCCGTCCGCGCGTTAAACCCAAAGCAGCCTGAAAGCCGGTTTTGCGCTTTTCAGGCTGCTTTTTGGGATTCCGACAGAATGCGGAACAACAACCCCTACCGCCCCCCGCGTAGGCGGGAATCTTGGTCAAACGTGGGCGGCGGTTGATTTACCGAATGCTGCCCAAAGTCCGAAAGAGCCAAAGGCAGCCTGAAACCGTTTTCAGGCTGCCTTTTTCCGCCGCCGAGGCAAACGGAGCGCGACAATTTTCCGTCTGCCGTTTATAATCGCTCCCCTTTCAGGCTGCCGCCAAGGCCGGCCGTCCCTTGTATCAGGAGAAAATCGTGAATATCGAAAAACCCGATCCCTATGCCGCCCCGCAGAGCTTCGAAACCGAAGCGTTTGTCGAAGTCGATATCGCCCCGCCGCTGCGGCGTATCGGTGCCTATCTGCTGAATGCCCTGTTTCAGATACTGGCGATGATCCCGCTGATTATTGCCATCGCCAGCGTCGTCAGACAATCACAGGTTTTGGATATAGAAAGCCCCGCTTTCTGGGAGCTGGTCATCCAGCAAAACAGCGGCTGGCTGCTGCTGGGCGCAGTGCTGCTGATTGCGCTGGGCATTGTCCAGGCCGCGCTGTTGACCGCCCGCGGCCAGTCGCTGGGCAAAATGATCTGCCGCCTGAAAGTGGTGAAAACCGACGGCAGCGATGCCGGCTTTGTTGGCGCGGTACTGCTGCGCGAAATTGTGTTTTGGGTCGGCATCGCCATTGCCGGCGGCATTATCAGCGCCCTCACCGGCTGGCACGACTACTTGCTAAACAATCTGGTCATGCTGGTCTGCCTGGTGCAGCTGTGCGTCGGCAACCGCCGCACCATCCAAGACATGCTGGCCGGCACGGTGGTGATCAAACTGCCGCCCAAATACTGAGCCTGCCAAACTTTTCAGGCTGCCTGCCCGCCACGGCAAGGCAGCCTGAAAAGGCTCAAGCCAAAAGCAGCCTGAAAGCCGGTTTTGCGGTTTTCAGGCTGCTTTTTTGTTGTGTGAATGCTGTTAGCAGAAGTCGGCGGCGGCGCTTTGCTGCAGGCGGTAGAGCAAATCGAGCGCCTGGCGCGGGGTGAGTTCGTCGGGTTTGAGCGCGGCGATTTCCTGCAGCAGGGGATGTGCGGTGTTGTCGTCGGCGCCAGCGGTTTTCAGGCTGCTTTGCTCGGCGGCAGGCGGCGGGGCGAACATATCAAGCTGCGGGCGGTGGGCGCCGGACTGGGCTTCGAGCGCTTCGAGATGTTTTTGCGCGGCTTTGAGCGCGGCGGCAGGCAGGCCGGCGAGTTTGGCGACGGCAATGCCGTAGCTTTTCTCGGCGGGGCCGGCTTCGATGTGGTGCAAAAACACGATGTCCTGCCCTTCTTCCAGCGCGCTCAGGTGCATATTGACGGCGGCGGCGTGCTGCTCGGGCAGGCGGGTCAGCTCGAAATAATGGGTGGCAAACAGGCTGAAGGACTGGTTTTTCTGCAGCAGGTGTTCGGCAACGGCCTGCGCCAGCGCCAGTCCGTCGAAGGTGGACGTGCCGCGGCCGACTTCGTCCATCAGCACCAGCGACTGCGCCGTGGCGTGGCGCAGGATGTAGGCGGTTTCGCTCATTTCGACCATAAAGGTCGAGCGGTTGGCGGCCAGATCGTCGGACGCGCCGATGCGGGTGAAAATCTGATCGACGGGACCGATGCGGGCGGCGTCGGCGGGGATGAAGCTGCCGGTGTGCGCCAGCAGCACGATGTGGGCGACTTGGCGCATATAGGTGGATTTTCCGCCCATATTGGGGCCGGTAATCAGCATCAGGCGGCGGCGCTCGTCCAGCCGCGTGTGGTTGGGCGTGAAGCGGGCGACCTGCATTTCGACCACCGGATGGCGGCCGTTGTCGATTTCGATGCAGGGGTAATCGACAAACTGCGGCGCGCGGTAGTCGTGCTCGACGGCAAAACGGGCAAAGCAGCACAGCACATCGAGCGTGGCGGCGGCCTTGGCGCTTTGCTGCAGCAGCGGCAGCTGTTCCTGCAATTCCTGCACCAGCGCTTCGTAGAGCCGTTTTTCCAGCGCCAGCGCCTTTTCCTGCGCGTTTAGGACTTTGTCTTCAAATTCTTTAAGCTCGGGGGTGATGAAGCGTTCGGCGTTTTTCAGGGTTTGGCGGCGCTGGTAGTCGGCGGGGGCGTCGGCAGCCTGAACTTTGGACAGCTCGATATAAAAGCCGTGCACGCGGTTGAATTCCACTTTCAGGGTGGACAGGCCGGTGCGCTCGCGCTCCCGCGCTTCCAGCGCCAGCAGAAATTCGTCGCCGTGGTTTTGGATGCGGCGCAATTCGTCGAGCTCGGTGTGAAAGCCGTGGTTGATGACGCCGCCTTCGCGCAGCCACACCGCCGGCTCGGGCAATATGGCAGCCTGAAGGCGCTGGGCAACGGTTTTGCCCTGCGGGAAAATATCGGCCAGAGTGTCTAAAAGACTGCTTTCAGGCAGCCTTAACTCGGCCAGCGCCAGCAAACTGTCGCGCAGGCCGGACAAATCGCGCGGGCGGGCAGTGCCGACGGCAATGCGCGCGGCGATGCGTTCGATGTCGGCAATATTTTTCAGGCTGCCCTGCAGCGCGGCGTAGTCGTTTTGCAGCGCGGCAACAGCTTCCTGGCGGGTGCGGATGCGGCCGCGGTCGCGCAGCGGATGGTGCAGCCATTGGGCGAGCAGGCGGCTGCCCATATTGCCGGCGCAGCGGTCGAGCACCGAAAACAGCGTCGGCTCTTTTTTGCCACCGAGCGTGGCGGTGATTTCGAGATTGCGGCGGGTGGCGGCGTCCATGCCGATGTATTGCGCTTCGGTTTCCAGCGTCAGGCTGTCTAGATGCTTGGGCAGGCGGGTTTGGGTGTGGCAGATGTAGTTCAAGAGCGCGCCGGCGGCGCCGATGGCATCGTCGTGCAGCCCCATTTCCAGCCCGAAGCCGCGCAAGTCCTGGCTGGCAAAATAGCCGGTGAGCAGGGCAAAACCGCTGTCGGCGGCAAACTGCCAGGCGTGCAGGCGGGTAACGGGGGTGTTTTCAGGCAGCCTGAAAGCGTCGGCATCATCGTCCGGCAGCAGCACTTCGGCCGCCTGCAGCCGCGCCAGCTCGTCGGCCAGCCGCGTGGGGGTGGTGGTTTTAACCTTAAACTCGCCGCTTTGCAGCGATACCCAGGCCAGCGCGATGCGGTTTTTGTATTTTTTGTGGCGGAACACCGCGGCGGTGCGGTTGGTTTCCTTGTCTTCGAGCAGCGCCGAATCGGTGAGCGTGCCGGGGGTAACGATGCGCACCACTTCGCGCGCCATCGGCCCCTTGCTCGCGCCGACTTCGCCCACCTGCTCGCAGATGGCGACGCTGCGCCCCATCTTCACCAGCCGCGCCAGATACTGCTCGACCGAATGGTGCGGCACGCCCGCCATCTTCACCGGCTCGCCGTTTACCTGGCCGCGGGTGGTCAGGGTGATGTCCAGCAGTTTTGCCGCTTCGACGGCATCGTCGAAAAACAATTCGTAAAAGTCGCCCATGCGGTAAAACAGCAATTTGTCCTGATGCTGCGATTTGATGTCGAAATACTGCTGCATCATCGGGGAAACGGCGGATTTGGCGCTCATCTTCAGCTCGCGGTGGGGAAAACGGCGGATTATAGCAAGCGGCGGCGGCAGCCGCTGCGGCGAAGGCAGCCTGAAAGCGCAACCGCACCTTTCAGGCTGCTTTTTTGCCGCGCGACTGCGGCGGCGGCGGTTTTTTGCCAAACAGCTTCTTAAGCTATAATCGCTGCCTTTTGTTTCGGAGCGATGCCGATGAAATTCACTCGTTTGCTTCTGCCGGCGGCCGCGGCGCTGCTGCTGGCAGGCTGTTTCGGCGGCGGTGGCGGCCGCCACCGTCCGGGTAGCGTGCCGCAGCAGCCGCAGACGCCCGCGCAGCCGGGCGGGGCGGCGGTGCCCTCCGGCCGGCCGCAGGCGGCGGGTACCGTGCACGCGCCGTCCGGTAGCGGCGCTTCTTACCGCGCGGTATCCTTTGCCGAATTGCCGCAATGGAGCAGCCAGCCCTTTTCAGGCAGCCTGAAATCGTTCCGCCAAAGCTGCACCAAGCTCGCCGCGCGGCCGCAATGGTCGGCCGTCTGCACCCAGGCGCAGCGCACCGGCGCCAGCGACGCCGAAGCGCGGCAGTTTTTCGAGCGCTATTTCACCGCCTGGCAGGTGAGCGGCAACGGCCGGCTCGACGGCACGGTTACCGGCTACTACGAGCCGGTGCTCAACGGCGACACCCGCATGAACGGCCGCGCCCGCTATCCGATTTACGGCCTGCCCGCCGATTTGGTCAGCGTGCCGCTGCCCGCGTCGCTGCGCGGTTCCAAAGCCGTGGTGCGCGTGCGTGCCACCGGCAGCGGCAGCGGCCAGATCAGCCCGAGCGGCAGCCACACCGCCAATCTGGCCGATTTTCCGATTACCGAGCGCAGCAGCAGCCTGAAAGGCCGGTTTGAAGGCGGCCGCTTCGTTCCTTATTACACCCGCGCCCAAATCAACAGCGGCGCCATCAACGGCCGCGCGCCGGTGCTGGCCTACGCCGACGACCCGATCGAGCTGTTTTTCATGCACATCCAGGGTTCCGGCCGCCTGCGCACGCCCGACGGCCGCTTTGTGCGTCTGGGCTTTGCCGACAAAAACGAACACCGCTACGGCTCCATCGGCCGCTATATGGCCGACAAAGGCTATCTGCCGCTGGGGCAGACGTCGATGCAGGGCATCAAGCGCTGGATGGCCGCCAATCCGGGCAAACTCTCCGAAGTGCTGGCGCAAAACCCCAGCTATGTGTTTTTCCGCCAACTGCCGGGCGACGATTCGGGCCCCTTGGGCGCGCTGGGCGTGCCGCTGTCGGGCGGCTTTTCCGGTGCGGTGGACAAACGCTACATCACGCTGGGCGCGCCTTTGTTTGTCGCCACCGTCCACCCCGAAACCCGCCGCGGTCTCAACCGCCTGATTGTGGCGCAGGACACCGGCTCGGCGATCAAAGGCGCGGTGCGCGTGGACTTTTTCTGGGGCTACGGCGACAACGCCGGCCAGAGCGCCGGCAAGATGAAAGACAAGGGTTATGTGTGGATGCTGCTGCCCAACGGCATGCTGCCCGAGTACCGCCCCTAAACTTTAAGGCTGCCTGCATCCGCGCAAGGCAGCCTGAAAAACGCAAACGGCACATAAAACCGAACACAGGCGGCGGCCGCGCAAACCTGCCCCGGTCCTAGGGTACGCACCGCGCACCAAACACACCCAAACCGAACAAATGGTGCGCAGTGCGCACTCTACCGCCGCTTGGTTTGCCAAAGCAGCCTGAAAAATTTTCGGTCAGTTATTCAGTTATAAAGCTCAACGGGCGGCGGCAAAACATCCACCCTAATTCATCCGGCCGTAGGGTGCGCACCGCACACCAGAACATACCCAAACCAAACAAACGGTGCGCCGTGCGCACCCTACCGCCGCTTAGGTTTGCCCCAAGCAGCCTGAAAACGCGGCGCGCTTGTCCGAACCAAACAAACGGCCACCGTGCCAACAATACCCAACAACACAACGACAACACCAACCACCCCATGATTTCAATGCTGCTCAAAGGCATAATGGTTTCCGGCAGCCTGATTGTCGCCATCGGCGGACAGAATGCCTTTTTACTCAAACAAGGGCTGCTCAAACGGCACGTTTTCTCGATTGCCACCATCTGTTTTCTCTGCGACGTCGTGTTGCTTTCCTGCGGCGTGCTCGGCATGGGCGCGCTGATCGGCGGCAGCCCGCATCTTTCGGCGCTGCTCACGCTGCTGGGCGCGCTGTTTCTGCTGGCCTACGGCGCCCGCTCGCTGCGCGCGGCGCTCAGCGGGCAGTCGGCGATGAGTGCCGACGACGATAAAACGCCCGCCGGCAGCCTGAAACAAACTATCCTGGCCACGCTGGCGATTACCCTGCTCAATCCGCACGTTTATCTGGATACCGTGGTGCTGGTCGGCGGCATTGCCGCGCCGCTGGCGGCGGATGAGAAACGGTGGTTTCTCGCCGGATCGCTGCTGGTGTCGCTGCTGTGGTTTTACGGCGTGGGCTACGGCGCGCGCCTGCTGCGGCCGCTGTTTGCCAGCCGCCGTGCGTGGCAGTTGCTCGAAGTGGCGGTGTGCGCGCTGATGTGGACGCTGGCCTTCGGCCTGCTGCGCCATCTGTTTGCGGTCTGGCCGCAGTAGCCGTCTGCCCGCCGCCTGTTTTCCCGCCTCGATATTTTGTTCCAAGCCAAAGCAGCCTGAAAGCGCCAAAGCCGTTTTCAGGCTGCCTGAGACCTTTGCAAAATACCTCTCTTCACCTTTTCGCTGACAGCCGAAACCCAAACACAGGTTTTCGGCTGTTTTTGTTTCAAATATCCACTGATTCTACTCAAATACCCCCCCTTAATCCCCCTTGGATACCTGATTATCAGGCATCCGGGCCGCCTTTTAGGCGGCAGCAGGCACACTTAGCCTGTTAGCCGCTTTCAACAGGTTTAAACACATCGCCTTCAGATGGCTTTGCGCACTCACTTTGAGCAGACCAAAATAGGCTGCCCGGGCGTAGCGGAATTTACGGTGCAGCGTACCGAAGCTTTGTTCGACCACATAACGGGTTTTCGACAAATATCGGTTACGTTTGGTTTGCGCTTCCGTCAGCGGACGGCCGCGGTGGTCTCGAAGGTAACGGGTTCTTTGACGGTTCAGGTACTGTTCGATCGGTTGCCAATCAATCACCTAGTCCAACTTCAATAGTGGGAAACGGTCGATGTGTTTGGCAATCATGGCTTGTGCGGTTTGCTGGAAGAAGGTGCTCATGGAAAATCCCCTAAATGTCTTGGTGGTAATTTAGGGGATTTTGGGGGGGATTTTGCAAAGGTCTCGATGTGTAATTGAACTTACGCCACGAAATCCAAACCTATGTCCAGCGATCGGCTGCTGTGAGTCAGATAGCCGAGGGCGATGCCGTCCACGCCGGTTTGCGCTACGCGCCTCAGGCGGTCGAAGCCGATGCCGCCCGATGCTTCGCAATAGATGGTGTGTGGGTGGGTGGTTTGCGTGTGGCAGCGGTTTGCCGCTTCTTTCAGGGTTTCATCGTCCATGTTGTCCAGCAAAATCCGTTCCGCGCCCGCCGCGATGGCTTCGTCCAGTTGTGCCAACGTGTCCACTTCGATTTCCACGTAGGTCAACGGTCCTACCGCCTGTTTTGCCTGCCGAACTGCTTGGGCGATGCTGTCGCAATAGGCGAGGTGGTTGTCTTTGATGAGTGCGGCGTCGTCCAAACCCATGCGGTGGTTCACGCCGCCGCCCGCCCTGACGGCGTATTTTTGCAGGACGCGCAGCAGGGGGATGGTTTTGCGGCTGCACACGATGTCTGTACCGTATTCGGCGACTTCGGCAACGGCAAGCGCGGTGGCTGTGGCGATGCCGCTTAAGTGCGTGAGGTAGTTGAGCGCGGTGCGTTCGGCGGCAAGCAGTGCGCGGGCGTTGCCTTCGACGGCGGCAAGCGTCTGACCTGCGCGGACGGCTTGCCCGTCTTGGATTTCGGCTTGAAAGCGGACGGACGGATCCATCGTCTGAAAGGCGAGGCGCGCCAAGTCCATGCCGGCGATGACGCCGTCTTCGCGGCTGACGAGGAAGAGTTTGGCGGTTTTGTCGGGCGCGATGACGGCGGCGGACGTAATGTCGCCGCGCCTGCCCAAATCTTCGCTTAGGGCTTGTTCGACTATGGGACGCAACAGGTTGTCAGGCAGGGGGAAGAGGGTGTTTTCAGACGACATGGGGTTTCCTTTGTTGAAAAAGATTGATGTTGCACCGATGGGGCAAAACTTCATTTTATAGTGGATTAACAAAAACCAGTACGGCGTTGCTTCGCCTTAGCTCAAAGAGAACGATTCCCTAAGGTGCTGAAGCACCAAGTGAATCGGTTCCGTACTATCTGTACTGTCTGCGGCTTCGTCGCCTTGTCCTGATTTTTGTTAATCCACTATAGGTCGTCTGAAAACGGGCTAACGGCTGCCCAGCGGCAGTCCGATGTCCGAAATCAGCCTGTCGGGCAGGACGTCGTCGCGGAAGCGGTAAAGCTGCGCGGGACGGCCTTTGCTGCCCGATACGCCGGTATCCGACGGCTCGATGAGGTTTTGCTGCTGAATTTGGCGGCGGAAGTTTTGCTTGTGTAGTAATCTGCCGCTGATGGCTTCGACGCTGTTTTGCAGTTGCAGCAGCGTGAATTCGGGCGGCATCAGTTCGAAAATCACGGGGCGGTATTTGATTTTGGCACGCAGGCGGGACAGGGCGGTTGCTAACACGCGGCGGTGGTCGTGGCGCATGGGCTGCCCCGTGAGCGCGAAGTCGAAGTTTGCCTGCGGCTCGGCGGCTTCCACTATCAGGCCGCTTTCATACAGCATTTCATAGCGTTGCAAAACGTATTCTTCCGACCAGTTTTCCAGTTCGACCCCCCAACACAAATGAATGCGCTTGAGCCGCTTTTGGCGGACTTCCTCCGTGTCCGCCGAGTTTGCCCAAATGCGCAGGCGGCTGACGATGGCGTCTCGCTGCCCGCCGTCGGTGCGCAAGTCTTCCCACGGGAAATAGTCGTAGCAGTCCTGCCATTTCGCGTCGGGATGCAGGATGCTGTCGGCTGCCTCGTGCACCAGCCCCAAGTAGCTGACGTACAAGACGGGCATGCCGTGTTCGTTGCGACGGTGGGTATCGACAAAGGTGTAAAGCTGTTCCACATAGCCCATAGGCTGCGAAGTCTGCTTGGCGACCCACAGCTTTACGCCTGCCTGCAGGGAATTGCGCAGAGGGGAGAGCGGGCCGTTGGGCAGGAGCGTGCCTTGGGCGACGGTCAATACCCGCAGGCCGCCATCGGTAACGGCAATCAATACAGGAACCAGCTCGACGATGCTTTGCGGCGGGGCTTCGGCTTCGGAGTAGGCGTCCATGCTCGGCTTTCTGCGGGTGGGAAAGGTTTTATTGTAAACCAAAGCGGTTTGTCGGAACGAAGCGGGTCGGTTTTGCGGTATCGCAAACCTGTTTTCAGACGACCTTGCATATTATACTCAAATTGAGCATAATATAAAACAGTTTGAAAAACAGACGGCAAACCTTCATGTCGTCTGAAAACCAGCTACAAGGAAACATCATGCAAACCGCCACCCGCCGCTCGTTCGACTACGATATGCCCCTCATCCAAACGCCGACTTCCGCCTGCCAAATCCGTCAGGCGTGGGCGAAGGTTGCCGATACGCCCGACCGCGAGACGGCAGGTCGTCTGAAAGACGAAATCAAGGCTTTGCTGAAGGAGAAAAACGCGGTTTTGGTGGCGCATTATTATGTTGATCCGCTGATTCAGGATTTGGCTTTGGAAACGGGCGGATGTGTGGGCGATTCGCTGGAAATGGCGCGCTTCGGTGCGGAACATGAAGCCGGTACATTGGTGGTAGCGGGCGTGCGCTTCATGGGCGAGAGCGCGAAAATCCTCTGCCCTGAAAAAACGGTGCTGATGCCTGATTTGGAAGCGGAATGTTCTTTGGATTTGGGTTGTCCGGAAGAAGCGTTTTCGGCGTTTTGCGACCAACACCCCGACCGTACGGTGGTAGTGTACGCCAACACTTCCGCCGCCGTGAAAGCGCGTGCCGATTGGGTGGTAACGTCTTCGGTGGCGTTGGAAATCGTGTCGTATCTGAAATCGCGCAGTGAGAAGTTGATTTGGGGGCCCGACCGCCACCTCGGCGACTACATCCGCCGCGAAACGGGCGCGGATATGCTGTTGTGGCAGGGTTCGTGCATCGTCCATAACGAATTCAAAGGGCAAGAACTGGCGGCGTTGAAGGTGGAACATCCCGACGCGGTGGTGCTGGTTCATCCCGAATCGCCGCAAAGCGTCATCGAACTGGGCGACGTGGTCGGCTCGACCAGCAAACTGCTGAAAGCCGCCGTATCGCGCCCTGAAAAGAAATTCATCGTGGCAACCGATTTAGGCATCCTGCACGAAATGCAAAAGCAGGCGCCCGACAAAGAATTTATCGCCGCACCGACGGCGGGCAACGGCGGAAGCTGCAAAAGCTGCGCGTTCTGCCCGTGGATGGCGATGAATTCGCTGGGCGGCATCAAATACGCCCTGACAAGCGGACACAACGAAATCCTGTTGGACAGAAAGCTGGGCGAAGCCGCCAAACTGCCTTTGCAGCGTATGCTCGACTTCGCGGCAGGACTCAAACGCGGGGATGTGTTCAACGGTATGGGACCCGCCTGATTTGCCGTCAATATTGCCGTTTCAGACGACCTCACAAACAAGGACAACACCATGCAAACCGATTGCGACGTATTGATTGCCGGAAACGGGCTGGCGGCACTGACGCTCGCCCTGTCGCTGCCTGAATCGTTCCGCATCGTCATTTTGTGCAAGAACCGGCTGGACGACACCGCCAGCCGTCATGCGCAAGGCGGGATTGCGGCGGCATGGTCGGGAGAGGACGACATCGAAAAACACGTTGCCGATACCTTAGAAGCGGGCGCGGGTTTGTGCGACGAAGCCGCCGTCCGCGCCATCCTGTCGCAGGGCAAACCGGCAATCGAATGGCTGCTGGCGCAGGGCGTGGCGTTCGACCGGAATCATAACGACCTGCACCTGACGCGCGAAGGCGGGCATACCTGCCGCCGAATCGCCCACGTCGCCGACTACACGGGCGAAGCCGTCATGCAGAGCCTGATTGCCCAAATACGCCGCCGCCCGAACATCCGCGTTTACGAGCAGCAGATGGCGTTGGATATCCAAACCGAATCAGGCGCGGCGTGCGGACTGACCGTCCTCGACCGCCAAACGCAAGAAACCTACCGCATCCGCGCCCGCCATACCGTACTCGCAGGCGGCGGCCTCGGGCAAATTTACGCCGCCACCACCACGCCGCCCGAATGCACGGGCGACGCCATCGCCATGGCGATACGCGCAGGCTGTGCAGTCGAAAACCTCGAATTTATCCAATTCCACCCCACAGGCTTGGCAAGGCCGTCTGAAAACGGACGTACCTTCCTGATTTCCGAAGCCGTGCGCGGCGAAGGCGGCATTCTGACCAACCAAGCGGGCGAACGGTTTATGCCGCATTACGACCGCCGCGCCGAACTCGCGCCGCGCGACATCGTTGCCCGCGCCATCGCCGCCGAAATCGCCAAACAAACGCAAGATTTCGTCTCGCTCGACATCAGCCGCAAACCCGCAGAGTTCGTCCGTCAGCATTTCCCGTCCATCCATCGGCACTGCCTGTCCCAATGCGGTTTGGACATCACGCGCCAAGCCATCCCCGTCCGCCCCGTGCAACACTACACCTGCGGCGGCATCCAAACCGACCCCTGCGGCAGAACTTCCCTGCCGCAGCTCTACGCCTTAGGTGAAACCGCCTGCACAGGGCTGCACGGAGCCAACCGCCTCGCCAGCAATTCCCTGCTCGAATGCGTCGTTACCGCCAGGCTTGCCGCCCAAACCATCGCAGACGGACAAGCGTTCCAAACCGCACCGCCCCAAAGGTCGTCTGAAAACCCCTCCGCCGAAGCAGGCATCTTTTCAGACGACCTCCAAAACACATTCAGCCGCCCCGTCCTGCAAGCGTTCAACCAACGCCATCTCGGCATCCTCCGCAACGATACCGGCCTGCGCCGCGCCATCGCCCAACTGCGGCTTTGGAAGCAAAACCAAGCCGAGCCGCACACCGTGTCCGAATACGAAAACCGCAACCTGCTCGAATGCAGCCTCGCCGTCGCCCAAGCCGCATACGCAAGGCGGCAAAACATCGGCGCACATTTCAATACCGATTTGGCGGCATGTTTCAACTGGCAGGAGCGGGAAGTAGGCTGAGACCTTTGCAAAATCCCCCCAAATCCCCTAAATCACCACCAAGACATTTAGGGGATTTGGGGGGATTTTGCAAAGGTCTCTGCTTGTTTTTTGCTTTGGCAGGCAGCCTGAAAAGCGCTTGAAACCGGCTTTCAGGCTGCCTGCAGTCGGGTATGGTAAACTTGCCGCCTTTTTTTGCCGCCCGTTTTGCCGCCATGAACCTTCTTGCCGTTTTAGCCCGCTTAAGCAGTATGACGATGTTTTCCCGCGTATTGGGCTTCGTGCGCGATGCGGTGGTGGCGCGGATTTTCGGTGCCGGCGCGGCGATGGACGCTTTTGTGGTGGCTTTCAGGCTGCCCAATCTTTTGCGGCGGATTTTTGCCGAAGGGGCGTTTTCGCAGGCCTTTGTGCCGATACTGGCCGAATACCGCCACAACAAAAGCCCGGAAGCGACGCAGGCTTTTGCCCGCCATGTGGCGGGGATGCTGCTGCTGGCGCTGGTGCTGGTTACCGCTGTCGGCATTCTGGCGGCGCCGGCGGTGATTTGGACGACGGCCGGCGGCTTTGCCCGCGACGGCACGCGCTTTGAGCTGGCGGTGCGGCTTCTGCGGGTGGTGTTTCCGTATATCCTGCTGATTTCGCTGTCGTCTTTTGTCGGCAGCATACTCAACACCTACGGGCGCTTTTCGGTGCCAGCATTTACGCCGGTGCTGCTGAATGTGTCGTTTATCGTGTTTGCGGTATTTTTCGTGCCCTATTTCGACCCGCCGGTGATGGCGCTGGGCTGGGCGGTGTTTGTCGGCGGCATTTTGCAGCTGGTTTTCCAGCTGCCCTGGCTGTTTAAGCTCGGCTTTCTGAAAATCCCCAAAATCGACTGGCACGACGCGGCGGTGCGGCGGGTGGTGAAACAGATGCTGCCTTCGATGTTCGGCTCGTCGGTGGCGCAGGTGTCGCTGGTGATCAATACCGTGTTTGCTTCGTTTCTGGCGGTGGGCAGCGTGTCGTGGATGTATTACGCCGACCGCCTGATGGAGCTGCCTTCGGGCGTGGTCGGCGCGGCGCTCGGCACCATTTTGCTGCCGGGCCTCTCCAAACACGCCGCCAAAGACAATCCGGCGGCCTTCTCGGCGCTTCTGGACTGGGGGCTGCGGCTGTGCATGCTGCTGGTGCTGCCGGCGGCGGCGGGGCTGGCGGTGCTGTCTTTCCCGCTGGTGGCCACGCTGTTTATGTACCGCGAATTCGATTTGCACGCCGCGCAGATGACGCAGTACGCGCTGGTGGCCTATACCGTCGGCCTGCCGGCGATGATACTGGTGCGGGTACTGGCGCCCGGTTTTTACGCCCGCCAAAACGTGCGCACGCCGATGCGAGTGGCGGTGGTGTCGCTAATCGGCACCCAGCTCTTTAACCTGATTCTGGTGTGGCCGCTCAAGCATGCGGGGCTGGCGCTGGCGATTGCGCTGGGCGCCTGCATCAACGCTTCGCTGCTGTTTTTGCTGCTGCGCATCCGCGATCTCTACCGCCCGCAGCCGGGCTGGAAGCCGTTTTTGCTGCGCATCGGCGTGGCGGTGGCGGTGATGACCAGCGGCCTGGCCGCCGCGCAAATCTGGCTGCCGCTGCAATGGACGGGCGTGTCCGGCGCCTACCGCGCGCTGCAGCTGGCCGGCCTGCTGCTGCTGGCGCTGCTGCTTTATTTCGGCACGCTGGCTCTCGGCGGCATGCGGCCACGCCATTTCAAACGCACCGAAGTCGAATAAGGATGCCCGATACAAACAGGCAGCCTGAAAAGCCAAAACGCGGCGGCGGAACGAAGGGTTCCGCCGCCGTTTGGCTTTTCAGGCTGCTTTGGCTCTGAAGCAGCGCGCTACGGGCAACTTATGCCCGCGACGGCAAAAATGGCGGCAGCAAAGGCTTTCAGGCTGCCTTTGCCCGAAAGCAGCCTGAAAACTACCCTAGAGCAACAAACCAAATTGCCGTTGAAAGCGGCCGGCGAGTGTAATACCATAACGCCCGCACGGCCGCCGGCCGGCATTGTTTTCCCACCTTTTATGGAAAGAGACATGAAAAAACTGCTCCCCCTTGCCCTGATTTGCACCGCCGCCTTTGCCCACGCCCACGAAGTTTGGGTGAACGCCCCCGCCGAGCTGCCGGCCAAAAGCAGCCTGAAAGCCGAGCTGGCCTACAGCCACGACTTTCCGCATGCCGAAGCCATCCCCGCCGACCGTCTGCATATTTTCGCGCCGCTGCACATCACTTCGCCCGACGGCAAAACCGCTGCGCTCAAGCAGCAGGGCGAAAACTACCAATACGTTTCCGGCAGCCTGAAAAAAGGCAGCTACATCGTCAGCGCCACCTATAAGCCGACTTTCTGGTCGAAAGATGCCGCCGGCAAATGGGCGCAGAAAAATCTGGCCGAGCGCCCCGAAGCGGTGTCCTGCCAGCAAAGCCAGATGTTCGGCAAAGCGGTAGTGGTGGTGGACGGCGGCGCGGATGAAGCCGCCATCAGCCGCCCGGTCGGCCAGACTCTGGAAATCGTGCCGCTGGCCAATCCCAACAGCCTGCAGCCCGGCCAGGCCTTGCCCGTGCAGATTCTCTACCAGGGCGAACCGCTGGCCGGCGCCACCGTTACCGCCACTTCCGACACTTTCGCCGAGCGCGATTTGGCCGCCGCCCACGACCACCGCGAGCCGCAGGCTTTTTCCGGCCAAACCGACAAACAGGGCAAGGTCAATGTGCTGCCGCTGATTGAAGGTTTGTGGAAAGTGAAAGTGGTGCACAAAACGCCGTTTGCCGATGCCAAAGTGTGCCAAGAGTCCGCCGCCTACGCCACGCTGGTAATGCCTATCGGCAAAGCGCGCGCGCAGAGGCACGGCCACCATCACCACCACCCTCACTAATCGGCCGTGTAAAAAGGCAGCCTGAAAGGTTTTCAGGCTGCCTTTTGCTGCGGCGGGCGCTTTATTGCGCCTGCCCCTTGTCTTCCAGTATTTTTTCCATCATCGCCCCCGCGTCGAGATAGCCTTGGCGGTTGCCCTGGCAGAACTCGGTTTTGCCGAAACGCTCAAGCCGCATCTGGCCGTCGGCCACCGCTTCCCGGCTCAGGCGGGTGCTTTCTTCCAGCGTAAAGGCGTTGCATTGTATCTTGCGCAGCACGCGGTAAACCCGGTCGGAAACGTTTTCATCGAAACCGCAGGTGGTTTCGAGAAAACGGTTGAACGCGGCGCCCTGCAGGGTGTGCTGGCATAGATCGCGGTGGCTGTTGATTTGGCGAACCGGCTCGGCAGCAGCAGCCAGCGGCAGTACAAGCAGCAGGGCGGGTAGAAATCGGCGCATGGTTTTCCTTAAATAAGTGCAGATGGTACACAATTATATCACCCTCCAACTATCAAATCTAATACTTCAAAAGCTTTCAATCCTACAGGATCACAGGCTAATTTCGTCATTAGAAATACCGATGGAAAAACTTTAACTAACGGACATTTAAATATAAAATGATTAAACTGAATTTAAAAAGTATAGAATTATATGATGTTAATTTTGAAGAATTTTATCCTGAGATACCTGATAACTTTCATCAATGGATAGATATAGAGATTGGGGTAGAAGGTGAGCAAGGGACATCCATTTTTTCCTTTTGCGTTTGCTCACCCAAATGGATTGCACATAATTGCAGCAAAGAAGGTATTTTTTGGTCAAATGCGCTAGTAATGGAACAGTTTAGTCATAAAGATATTATTAATGAAATTAATAAAATATTGACACATTGCTCAAAAGAAACATGGGAGTTGTCATTATCAAATTTATTAAGATTTTTTTCTTGGGAATTTGAGGATTATCATCCCCATCATTCAACATAACGGCGCTTGGAACGGGCGCAATTATCGGGATCCGCGCCGTATCCGGCAAGCAGCCTGAAAACAAAAAACTACTTTCAGGCTGCTTGGGGTGAAACCGAAAAAGCAGCCTGAAAGCTTTGCAAAGCCCAAAACCCTTTAAACAGCGTCATTCCCGCGCAGGCGGGAATCTTATTTCGGCTTAGGCATCGGGTGTTTCTTCAAACATGGTCGAAGGCCAACCAAGATTCCCGCCTGCGCGGGAATGACGTCGGTTGGACAAATCGGGAATGGCGGCAATTGGACAAATTGCGCCTTTGACTCCGCTTAAAGCCTTGCAGCGGTTTTTAACCACCGTTTTGTTACTTATGCCGATTATTCTGAGATTGCCATCTCAATGACTTGTTCAACATAGTTGTTTTCCAAATCAATCACGTCTCCTTTTCTTTGTTTTGATATTTTTAATTCGTCATACGCGTAAAAAATAGCAATTTTTTTCCCTTCACAAAATAAATGTCTGTCGGATTTATTCATCATATACATACTTTCATTCCTTACGATGCCTTCACCATCTATAAAACTAAAACTATTCGGTATGTTTCTTCTTTCCATTCCCGCCTCATATATTGACGATATTACTCCGGAAACGCTTCTGGTGATAATCTGTCCGGAATCGATATTAGCCCACCACTCATCCGACGCAAACAATCCTTTGTCTTTTTTGATGCCAAAGATACTTTCGTCATTCAATGATAGTAATCTTGTATCTTCAATATGCTCCTTCTTTTTTCTATTTTTCATATCTTGCTTAAAATCATAAACCAAATACATGCCATCATCTAAATTCAAATAGCTCATTTCATGTCTCCAATTTTTTCAACATTAATCATCTGCCGCCTAAAAGTTTCTTTACCGACAAATCTCCACCATTCTGTGTTGATTATCCCTGCTTAGTGAAAAAGGCAGCCTGAAAATTTTTCAGGCTGCCTTTGGCGGCAGAGAAAATGGGCTTAACGCTCAATCTGCGATACGTCGCGCACCGCGCCTTTGTCGGCGGAAGTGGCCATGGCGCCGTAGGCGCGCAGGGCGGCGGAGACGTAGCGTTCGCGGTTTTCCGGCTTCCATGCTTGGCTGCCTTTGGCTTCCATTTCGGCGCGGCGTTGGGCGAGTTCTTCGTCGGAGATTTTCAGGTTGATGCTGCGGTTGGGGATGTCGATTTCGATGGTGTCGAACTCGCGCACCAAGCCGATGGCGCCGCCTTCGGCCGCTTCGGGGGAAACGTGGCCGATACTCAAGCCCGATGTGCCGCCGGAGAAGCGGCCGTCTGTAAGCAAGGCGCATTGGGCGCCCAGGCCTTTGGATTTGAGATAGCTGGTGGGATACAGCATTTCCTGCATGCCGGGGCCGCCTTTGGGGCCTTCGTAGCGGATGATGACGATGTCGCCGGCAACGATTTGGTTGGCCAAAATGCCTTCGACGGCGGAGTCTTGGCTTTCAAACACGCGGGCGCGGCCGGTGAATTTGAGAATGCTGTCGTCCACGCCGGCGGTTTTCACCACGCAGCCGCGCTCGGCGATGTTGCCGAAGAGTACGGCCAGGCCGCCGTCTTGCGAGTAGGCGTGTTCGACATCGCGGATACAGCCGTTGGCGCGGTCGAGATCGAGCGTTTTCCACATGCGGTTTTGCGAGAAGGCCTGTGTGGTGCGCACGCCGCCGGGCGCGGCTTTGAAGCGCTCGATGGCGTGGGTGTTTTCGGGATTGGTTACGTCCCATTTTTCAATCGCGTCTTTGAGCGTGGGCGCGTGGATGGTATAGACGTCGGTGTGCAGTTTGCCTGCTTTGTCGAGCTCTTTGAGAATGGCGAAAATGCCGCCGGCGCGGTGCACGTCTTCCATATAGTAGTCGTGGTTGTTGGGCGCGGTTTTGCAGATGCACGGCACTTGGCGGCTGAGGCGGTCGATGTCGGCCATTTTGAAATCGACGCCCGCTTCGTGGGCAACGGCAAGCAAGTGCAGGATGGTGTTGGTGGAGCCGCCCATGGCAATATCCATGGTCATGGCGTTTTCAAAGGCTTTTTTGGTGACGATGCTGCGCGGCAGCACGGATTCGTCGTTTTGCTCGTAGTAGCGTTTGGTGATGTCCACAATCATGCGGCCGGCCTCGAGAAACAGCTCTTTGCGGCCGGCATGGGTGGCCAGATAGGAGCCGTTGCCGGGCAGCGACAGGCCGAGCGCTTCGGTCAGGCAGTTCATCGAGTTGGCGGTAAACATGCCGGAACACGAGCCGCAGGTGGGGCAGGCGTTTTGCTCGATTTCGTCGATGGCGGCGTCGGAGACGTTGTCGTCGGCGGCGTCAATCATGGCATCGACCAAGTCCAAACGGCGCTCGGGCTGGATATTGGCCACGCCCAGCACTTTGCCCGCTTCCATCGGCCCGCCGGAAACGAAAATGGTGGGGATGTTCAGGCGCATCGAAGCAATCAGCATCCCCGGAGTGATTTTGTCGCAGTTGGAAATGCACACCAGCGCATCGGCGCAGTGTGCGTTAACCATGTATTCGATGGAGTCGGCAATCAGATCGCGGCTGGGCAGCGAATAGAGCATGCCGCTGTGCCCCATGGCGATGCCGTCGTCCACGGCGATGGTGTTGAATTCCTTGGCCACCGCGCCCGCTTTTTCAATCTCGCGGGCAACGAGCTGGCCCATATTGTGCAGATGCACATGGCCGGGCACGAACTGGGTAAACGAGTTGGCAATGGCGATGATGGGTTTGCCGAAGTCGGTTTCCATCATGCCGGTGGCGCGCCACAGCGCGCGCGCGCCGGCCATATTGCGGCCGTGGGTGGAAGTTTTGGAGCGGTAGTCGGGCATGGTTGTGTGTCCTGTTGTCGCAATTTTGATTAGTTAAGTGTTTGTTGAAACAGCTTTCAGGCTGCCTTTTGCGGTTTCAGGCAGCCTGAAACGGAAAAAGGCGCCCATTTTATACCAAGCGGCAAAAGCAGGCAGCCTGAAAGCGTGTAAACGGCTTTCAGGCTGCCTTGAATAAAAACGTTTATCGCTCGATGTCTTGCCGTCTCAACTCGTCCAACTGCCGCAGCGCTTCCAGTTCCGCGCGTACCTGGCGCACGTTTTCATCGGAAAACAGCCGGCCGATATTGCGCCAGACGCTGTGATAGCCGTAAGGCCCCTGCTGCATCTCGCGCCGCGCTTCTTCCGGCGGCCAGCCCTGATAAACGATGCGGTACATGCCCGAAATCAGGCCGGTGCGGTCGGCGCCGTGGTAGCAGTGGATCAGCACCGCGCCTTTTTGCTGCTGTTTTTCAATCAGAAACAGCGTCTCGGCAATCTCTTTGGGCGTAATCTTCCACGCCCGCAGCGGCTTGTTCAACAGCTCGATATCCAAACCCGCCAGCGCGCTACGGTTGCCGCCGCGGCGGAAATGGCGCAGATTGACCACGCTTTTGACGCCCAAATCCCGCACCGCCGCCGCATCGGCACGGGTAAGCTGTTCGCTGCGGTAGAGTTTGGCATCGATGCGGTAGAGATTGGCATCCTGCTTGACCGGCGTTGCCCATTGGTAGGGCGCGGCGGAGCCGGATGCGGTTTCGGCAGCTGCCACAGGGGCGGACAGCAGGGCGCAAAGGAGAAAAATGGGGAAACGCATGGATGGTTCTCTGTGCTTAGGGTTGGGGCAGCCTGAAAATAGGGTTTCAGGCTGCTTTTGGATCGAAGATAAACCAAACTACAATTTACTTTATTTTTGGCAATGGTTGAAGATAATCAGCTTTAATCATTAGACATTTATGAATATCATTGGAAACATCAACAGGTTTAGTAATATCAACATTTTCAGGACAGATAATTTTTGTATCTCCAAGATTCCATGCTAAATACCCATATACGCTATTTTCATATTCATAATATGGTTTAATCATAGCACTGGGAACTACATCAACCCATTTACTTTTTGGAACAAATTCTAACCTTAATCTATTAATATTTCCATCGTTCTGCACATACCAGTTAAAGAATCTTTTATCAATCAAATACCATGATACCCGATTATTCTTCTCAATATAACCCAATTTATTCAAAACAGTGCTTGCCACTTGAAGTTCAGGAATAATTAGATGAGTTAATATAGTAATAAAGATTAATGCAATAGAAAAACCCCAAACAACATCCGATTCGGAAGATAATTCACCATTTTTCACTTCTAATTTTAGCGATACAATTATTATATTTAACATATATGCCATTACAGGAACAACCAACCACCATCGTGAACCACCAGCACTCTCCCAAATAATTAATTCAAATAAATAAAATACTAAATTCGAAAAAATAAAATAAAAATAAAACAAAAAACCATTTATAATTTGATCTATTTTATCAAAATTAGATGATTTTTTATTACATACCCAAATCGACCATATAAAAGGAACCACTATAAATAAAAAATAAAATAATATAGTAGACATCCCAAACCAATAAGACTCAGAGAGAAAAAATATTGGTATCAATACTGCTGAAAAAATAGAAATAAAATAGTTTTTTCTATTCGAGCGATTACATTGAAAAAGCACTCCAGTAATAAAATATGGCGCATAAAATGAACCATATAAAATCATCCCTAGAACAACAGACGTTACTAAAACCACAGTTAATAAAATAATAGGACTACTAATTATACCGGCAAATAAACTAACTGCTTCTAGTTTTGATAGGTAAGAATAAATAACAAACCCACCAACAATTAATCCTATAGGTGAAATAATCGCAAGAATTTTTGGGCATCTTTCGATCAATTCCCAAATACTAGGAGTTCCTTTATCGGGCATAGATTTAACATGAATATCTATCTCTTGTTCATGCTTAATTTTATTTAGTAATTTTATTTCCAAATTTCTTTCAATTTCATTTTGAATTTTCTTTAACTTAGTCGAACAAATCCACATATTTCACTCCTTAAAAATCTGAATATTTAATGCGCATTATCCCAATCCTTCCCGCTCCCCACTTCCGCCACCAGCGGCACAGCCAGCAACCCGCCGTCCACTGCCGCCATCACTTCGGGCAGCATCTCTTTCACTTTTTCCAATTCGTTTTCAGGCACTTCCAACACCAATTCGTCGTGCACCTGCATAATCAGTTTGCTTTGTAGGCCGTCTGAATGCAGGCGGTGGGATACGGCGATCATGGCGCGTTTGATGAGGTCGGAGGCGGTGCCCTGCATGGGGGCGTTGATGGCGGCGCGTTCGGCGCCGGCGCGGGCGTTGGCGTTTTTGGCGTGGATGTCGGGCAGGTAGAGGCGGCGGCCGAACAGGGTTTCAACGTAGCCTTGTTGGGCGGCCTGCTCTTTGGTGCGCTGCATGTATTCGGCCACGCCGGGATAGTGGGCGAAGTAGCGGTCGATGAAGTTTTTGGCGGAAAGGTTGTCGATGCCCAGCGATTTGGCGAGACCGTATTGGCCCATGCCGTAAATCAGGCCGAAGTTGATGGTTTTGGCGTAGCGGCGCTGCTCGGGGCTGACGTTTTCGGGCGCGATGCCGAACACTTCGGCGGCGGTGCGGCGGTGTACGTCTTCGCCGTTTTGGAAGGCGGCCATCAGGGTTTTGTCGCCCGACAAATGCGCCATGATGCGCAGCTCGATTTGCGAGTAGTCGGCCGACACAATCAGGCTGCCTGCGGGCGCGGTAAAGGCGCGGCGCACGCGGCGGCCTTCGGCTGTGCGGATGGGGATGTTTTGCAGGTTGGGGTTGCTGCTGGCAAGCCGGCCGGTGATAGCGACGGCTTGGGAATAGGTGGTGTGCACGCGACCGGTGCGCGGGTTGATCATTTCGGGCAGCTTGTCGGTGTAGGTGGATTTGAGTTTGGCCAGGCTGCGGTTTTCCAAGATGATTTTCGGCAGTGGATAATCGGGCGCGAGCTGTTCGAGCACGGCTTCATTGGTGGAAATGCCGCCGGATGCGGTTTTTTTCAGGCCTTTGGTGGGAATGCCCATTTTGTCGAACAGGATTTCCTGCAACTGCTTGGGCGAATTGAGATTAAACGGCTGTCCGGCCGTCTGAAACGCCTGCTCTTCGAGTTTCAGCAAGGCCGCGCCCAATTCGCTGCTTTGCGCGGCGAGCTCGGCGCGGTCGATGTGCACGCCGTTGCGCTCCATTTCAAACAGCACTTGGGCTACGGGCAATTCCAGATTCAGATACATTTCAAGCTGTTTTTCGTCCATCTGTGCGCGCAAATGCGCTTCAAGGCGCAGGGCGAAATCGGCGTCTTGCGCGGCGTATTCGGTGGCCTGCTCGACGGCGACATCGGCAAAGGAAATCTGCTTGGCGCCCTTGCCGCACAAGGATTCGTAAGTAATCGTCGGCAGGCCGAGCCAGCGTTCGGACAATTCGTCCAAACCGTGCCCCAAATGGCTCTCGACAATATACGAAGCCAGCATCGCATCGCCCGCAATGCCGCGCAACGCAATGCCGTAGTTGGCGAAAACGTGTTGGTCGTATTTCAAATTCTGGCCGATTTTTTTCAGGCTGCCGTTTTCCAAATAGGGTTTCAGACGGCCTAATGTGTTTTGCAAATCAAGCTGCTGTGGCGCGGCGGTCATGCTGTGGCCGAGCGGGATGTACACCGCTTCGCCTGCTTGGAATGCGATGCTGATACCCACAAGCTGCGCGTTCATCGCATCAAGCGAGGTGGTTTCGGTGTCGATGCCGATTTGCTCAGCTTTGGATAATTTGTCCAACAAGGCGGCGAACTGGGTTTCGGTGGTAACCGCCTGATAATCCAGCTTTTCCGGCGCGGCGGCTTTTTCAGGCTGCTTTTCAGACGGCATCTCTTCCGCCAAAGCGGCGATCTCGCCCACATCGGCGCTGCCGAACAAATCGCCGCCGGCCGCTTCGTGCATCCGGTTTTCGGCTTCTTTGAGCCAAGTTTTGAAGCCCCAGCGTTTGAAATCGGCCGCCAGCTGCGCCCATTTGGGCGGCGTGCGGCGCAGGCTTTCGAGGCCGTCTGAAAGCTCGGCGTGCAAATCCACATCGGTTTTAATCGTAACCAAATCGTAGGACAAGGGCAGTTGCGAGAGCGCGGCTTGCAGGTTTTCGCCCACTTTGCCCTTGATGTCGCCCGCGTGTTCCATTACGCCCGAGAGCGTTTCATAGGCTTCGAGCCATTTCACCGCCGTTTTCGGCCCACATTTTTCCACGCCCGGCACGTTGTCCACTTTGTCGCCCATCAGCGCGAGATAGTCGCGGATTTGGTCGGGGCGCACGCCGAATTTGGCCTTTACGCCGTCAATGTCCAGCGTTTCGCCGCTCATCGTGTTCACCAGCGTAACGCGCTCGTTCACCAGCTGCGCCATGTCTTTGTCGCCGGTGGAAATCACCACGTCCCAGCCCGCCGCGCCGCCCTGCGCCGCCAGCGTGCCGATGACGTCATCCGCTTCCACCTGCGGCACCACCAGCACCGGCCAGCCCATCAGCCGCACCAAATCGGGCAAGGCTTCGGCCTGCGGACGCAAATCGTCGGGCATCGGCGGGCGCGTGGCCTTGTAGTCGGCAAACATTTCGTGGCGGAAATTTTTGCCTTTTGCGTCAAACACCACCGCGCAATAGTCATGCGCATAATCCGCGCGCAGCCGCCGCAGCATGTTCAACACGCCGTACATCGCCCCCGTGGGCGCGCCGTCGGGCGCGGTAAGCTGCGCCATCGCGTGATAGGCGCGGTAGAGATAGGAAGAGCCGTCGACAAGAAGAAGGGTGGGGCGGGAAGACATGTTCAGGCTGCCTTTGCGGGTGTGGTGGAAAACGGCGGATTATAGCGAATGCCTCAGACACATGGTTCTCAGGCTGCCTGATTGTCCGAAGGCAGCCTGAAAAATACGGAGCGGCGCTTTCAGGCTGCCTGCTTGTCTGAAAAAGCAGCCTGAAAGATGCGAAACGGGCTTTCAGGCTGCTTTGCCGTGGCAGCCTGAAAAAACCCCGCACGGCAAAGTGTGCGGGGCGGCGGGATGGCACGGAATTATTTGGCGGCGGGTTTGGCCGGCGCGGCTTTTTCTTTAACGGCTTCTTTGGCTGCGGCTGCTTTACCGGCTGCTTTGCCGGTGGCGGGCTTGGCTGCCGCTGCTTTCGCTGCGCCGGCACCGCCGACTGTCAGCTCGGCGCGGATTTTGTCCAGCCGTTTTTCTTTGATGCCGCTGACTTTGGTCAGATCGTCCACCGATTTAAAGGGGCCGTTGGCTTCGCGGTAGGCAACGATTTTTTCGGCGGTTTTCGCGCCGATGCCTTTAATCGTGGTCAGTTCTTGTGCGGTGGCGGTATTGATATCGACCACGGCGGCGGCAAAGGAAAAGCTCAAGGCGGCAAAAAGGATAAACAACAGTTTTTTCATCATCAGACTCCTGTGACGGTTATCAAAATTCCGCCCGCCACCGCTTCGGGCGGCAGGCGTGTCGGCAATGTAAACCAGTTTGCCGCTTCTTACAAACAAACGGCAGCAATTATTATTAACTGTAAACTTACCGCAGTTTTTGAGCGGCAAAATGCTGCCGATGCGCTTTTTTCAGGCTGCCCGCACCGGCTTTTGCTGCACGCCTGCTTGCCGCAAGCTGCCTTTTGCTTTACGATTCAAGCCGCCAATATCGCAAATATTTACATTTAATTACCTGAATCTGCTGCCTTGTGTGCGCTTTTTACACACCGTGGCGCAGTAGCGGCACACCATTTTAGGAGAATCTTTACCGTGTCTGACAACACTACGCACACACCCGACGCGCCGGCGCGCGAAACCTTTTCCAACCGCCGCGCGTTTATGTTTGCCGCCATCGGCTCGGCCGTCGGCCTGGGCAATATCTGGCGCTTTCCTTATGTGGCCTACGAAAACGGCGGCGGGGCATTTATCCTGCCCTATCTGGTGGCGCTGCTTACCGCCGGCATCCCGCTTTTGTTTCTCGACTACGCCATCGGCCACCGCTACCGCGGCTCGGCGCCGCTGGCATTCCGCCGCATCAGCCGTTACTTTGAAACCTTCGGCTGGTGGCAGGTGCTGATCAACGTCATCATCAGCATTTACTACGCGGTGATTATCGGCTGGGCGGCGAGCTATACCTATTTCTCGCTCGGCGCCGCCTGGGGCGCCGATCCCAGCGCTTTCTTTTTCAGCGATTTTCTGAAAATGGCCGACCATACCGATATCGGGCTGGAATTTGTCGGCGGCGTGGTCGGCCCGCTGATCGGCGTATGGGTGGCGACCCTGCTGATTCTGGCCTTGGGCGTGCAAAACGGCGTTGCCCGCTCGTCCAGCTTCTTTATGCCGCTGCTGCTGGTAATGTTTGTGGTGCTGGTGGGCGTGTCGCTGACGCTACCGGGCGCTGCCAAAGGCTTGGACGCGCTGTTCACCCCCGATTGGAGCAAGCTGACCGAGCCCAAAGTATGGGTGGCGGCCTACGGTCAGATTTTCTTCTCGCTTTCCATCTGCTTCGGCATTATGGTTACCTACTCTTCCTATCTGAAGAAAAAATCCGACCTGACCGGCACCGGCATGGTGGTGGGCTTTGCCAACAGCAGTTTTGAACTGCTGGCCGGCCTGGGCGTATTCGCGGCGCTGGGCTTTATGGCTACGGCCGCCGGCAAGGAAGTGAGCGAAGTCGCATCCAACGGCATCGGCCTGGCCTTTATCGCCTTTCCCACCATTATCAGCAAAGCCCCCTTCGGCGCCCTGATCGGCGTACTGTTTTTCGGCTCGCTGGTGTTTGCCGGCCTGACTTCGCTGATTTCGATTCTGGAAGTGGTCATTGCCGCCGTGCAGGACAAAATGGAACTCGGCCGCGTCAGCGCCACCTTTGCCGTCGGCGTGCCAATGGCGGTGGTTTCCACCCTGCTGTTCGGCACCACCACCGGCCTGCCGGTGCTCGACACCTTGGACAAATTCGTCAATACCTACGGCATTGTTGCCGGCGGCGCGCTGTATGTGCTCGCCCTGCTGCTGGCCAAAATGCTGCCGGTGCTGCGCCGGCACATCAACAGCGTATCGTCGTTTAAAGTCGGCACCCTGTGGATGGTCTGCGTTACCGCCACCGTCGCCGTGCTCGGCTACATGCTGTTCAGCGACACCCGCGAGCTGCTGAAAAACAACTACAGCGGCTATCCCAGCGAATTTCTCAATCTGTTCGGCTGGGGCATGGCCGCCGCGCTGCCGCTGCTGGCCGTCCTGCTGTCGCTGCTGCCCTGGAAGCGCGACACCACCCTGACCGACGACGATAAGGAGAACAAACAATGAGTACCTCCGCCATAATTATGATGGCCGTATCCCTGATAGTAATCTGGGGCGGACTGCTGGTTTCGGTACTGCGCCTGCCCAAAGAATAAACCGGCCGCACCGCTTTTTCAGGCTGCCTGGGCGCACAGCGTTCAGGCAGCCTGAAAAGCGTAAAACCGCCGCTTGACGGGCAAACACCCTTCGCATATAGTCAGTTTCGCTGGGACTAATTCTCAGTTCTTTCGACAACCACACGCCCATACGGAGAGAAAAATGGCAAAGAAAGTCAGCATCCTCGTCGGCAGCCTGCGTAAAGGCTCCTTCGCCCGCAAAGTCGCACAAAACGTCATCCCCATGTTCCCCGCCGGCTACGAAGCCCAAATCGTCGAAATCGGCCACCTGCCGCTGTATAACTTCGACTACGACGACCCCAACGAAACCGATTTCCCCACCCCCGAGAGCTATACCGAGTTCCGCGAAACCATCAAAGCATCCGCCGGCGTGCTGTTCGTTACCGCCGAAAACAACCGCACCGTGCCCGCCTGCCTGAAAAACGCGGTGGACATCGGCTCCAAACCGAATGCCGACGTTGCCTGGAAAAAAACGCCCGCCGGCATCATCAGCCACTCGGTAGGCAAAATGGGCGGCTACAGCTCGCAGAAAAACCTGCGCCTGGCGCTTTCCTACTTCGATATGCCGCTTACCGGCCAGCCCGAAGTTTTCCTCGGCAACTCGCCCACCCTGTTTGACGACAACGGCAAACTCATCGAATCCGCCCGCACTTTCGTTCAGGGCTATATCGACCAGCTGGTGGCGCTGATTGAGAAAAACCCCAAATAAACGCGCGCCGAAAAACAAGCGGGCGCCGCAGAAAGTATCTGCGGCGACCGCTTGTTTTTTCAGGCTGCTTTGGCGTTTTCAGGCTGCCTGAAAACGCCAAAGTAGCCTGAAAGGCCTGGTTAAGGCATTTCGCCCAAAGCGGCGGCAATCTGGCTGGTGGCGGGGGCAATCAGATAATCGCAGCAGCGCATAAAGGCGGTGTCGATCAGGCTGTCGCCCATGCCGATGCTGAGAATGGTGCCGTAGCGGCGGCGGTATTGCTCCTGCAGGCGGCGCACGGCGTGGGCTTTGTCGAGCCAGGGCGGCAGCAGGGCAAGGTTGTTGCCGTTCCAATGCAGTTTTTCCCCCGCCGCCAGCGCGCCGCGCAAAACATCGGCGGCGGTTTTCAGGCTGCCCTCGCCGCTTTTAGATTTGACCAGCAGATAACAGGCGATGCCGTAGTCCGCTATCAGGCGGATGTTCCAATCCGCGCTTTCAGGCTGCCTGGACAGCATTTGCTGCAATTCGTCCCAGCGCGGCAGGCAGCCTGAAGCGGCGCGGCGGCTGTTGTCCAACCAAGCTTCGTCGGGCGTGCCGTCGGGGTTCAGAATCACGGCGCCGTAGTCGATAACCGCATGGCTGTCAAAGGGCAGCGCCACGCGGCGGAAACTGTCGTGGTTGCGGGCGGTTACCGGCACCACCAGCGCGTGCTGCCGCCAGTGTGCCAGCCATTGCTGCTGCACGGGCGATGCGTAGGAAATCGGGCTGCCGTCGGCCAAAAAGGCGGCGGCTTGATAGTCGGGAGCGGGCGGCGCTTTGCGCTTGGAAACAAAAAGGGTGTCGTCCAAATCGGTAAACAGGATGGTCTGCATAGCGAAAACGGCTTTCAGGCTGCCTGAAAAAAGCGCGCATTATACGGTGCCGGAGAACAGCGGCAAAAGGATGAAAAACCACCGCTATCCGTTTCATTGCAAACACGGTTTTGCGGCAAATTTAACCAACATTAACCGTTTTGCTTGCCCTATACCCCCTACTGCACTACAATCCCGCGCTTTTGAAAATCAGCTGGGCGAAAGCCGCTAAACAGCCTTTCGGATTCGTTTGCCCTTCAAAGGTTTAGCAATCATCTGCTGTCCAAAGCAATCTAACAGCCAGTGTTTCCACACACCTGCGGTTCGGCGCATGCCGGCCGCACTTTGTCCTTATGGAGCATGGTCCATGTCCGCTAAAGCACCCTATCTGCAAATCAAAGGTCTGGTGAAAAAATTCGGCGACAACACCGCCGTCAACCACATCGACCTGGATATCCAACAACACGAAATCTTCGCCCTGCTCGGCAGCTCGGGTAGCGGCAAATCGACGCTGCTGCGCATGCTCGCCGGCATGGAAACGCCTTCTTCCGGCCACATTATTCTCGACGGCCAGGACATCACCGCCCTGGCGCCCTACGAGCGCCCCATCAATATGATGTTCCAAAGCTACGCGCTGTTTCCACACATGACGGTGGAGCAGAACATCGCCTACGGCCTGAAGCAGGACAAAATGCCCAAGGACGAAATCGCCGCCCGCGTAGAAGAAATGCTGCGGCTGGTGCAGATGCCGCAGTACGCCAAGCGCAAGCCGCACCAGCTCTCCGGCGGCCAGCAGCAGCGCGTCGCCCTGGCACGCTCGCTGGCCAAGCGGCCGAAGCTCTTGCTGTTGGACGAACCCTTGGGCGCGCTCGACAAAAAACTGCGCCAGCAAACCCAGCTCGAGCTGGTCAATACGCTGGAGAAAGTCGGCGTAACCTGCATTATGGTGACCCACGACCAGGAAGAAGCGATGACCATGGCCACCCGCGTGGCGATTATGTCCGACGGCGAACTCAAACAGGTCGATACCCCCAGCAATATCTACGACTACCCCAACAGCCGCTTTACCGCCGAATTTATCGGCGAAACCAATATCTTCGAAGGCAAAATCGTCCACAAAGACGACGCGCACGCGCTGGTGGACTGCCCCGAGCTGCCGGCCAAAGTCTATACCGACCAGGCCTGCGACGCCGAAGTCGGCCAGAGCATCTGGATTTCCATCCGCCCCGAAGACATCGACCTGCACAAGGAAAAACCCGCCCACCGCGACACCCACAACTGGGCGCACGGCAAAGTGAAAGACATCGCCTATTTGGGCAGCTTCGCCATCTACCACGTGCAGATGCCCAACGGCCGCATCATCAAAAGCCAGGTGCCCGCGCCCTACTGGTACGTGCGCAACATCACCCCGCCCACCTGGGGCGAAGAAGTCTATCTGGACTGGCCGGAAAACCAGCCCACCCCGCTGACCCGCTGACATAAGGCAGCCTGAAAATGACCCACAACCCGAAAAAACCGCGCGGCGGCCTGAAATTCGGACGCAAAACGCTGATCGGCATCCCCGCGCTGTGGCTGGTGCTGATGTTCCTGCTGCCGTTTCTGACGGTGCTGAAAATCAGCTTTGCCGAGCAGGCCGACACCATTCCGCCCTTCACGCCGCTGTTTATGGCCGACCCCGCAGGCGGTGCCGCCAAGCTGCATCTGGTTAGCCAAAACTACGCCGAAATCTTCAGTGACTTCGGCGCGTCCGTAGCTGCGCTGGCCAACCCGCTGGGCGGCGAAGTACCCAATATCTACGTCCACACCTACTGGCTGTCGATCAAAACCGCGCTCACCACCACTCTGATCTGCCTGCTGCTGGGCTACCCGATGGCCTATGCCATCGCCCGTGTCCGCCCCGAGCGGCGCAACACGCTTTTGATGATGATTATGCTGCCCTTCTGGACTTCGCTGCTACTGCGCGTTTATGCCTGGATGGGGCTGCTCAGCAGCAACGGCATCATCAACAACCTGCTGATCAAGGCCGGCCTGATCAGCGAGCCGCTCAATATGTTTTACAACACCTTTTCGCTGAATCTGGTGATGGTTTACGCCTATCTGCCGTTTATGATCCTGCCGCTCTACAGCCATCTGGTGAAAATGGACCACCGCCTGCTCGAAGCGGCCGCCGATTTAGGCGCCCATCCGGTCAAAGCCTTTTTCAGCATCACCCTGCCGCTCTCCAAAAGCGGCATCATCGCCGGCTCGATGCTGGTATTCATCCCTTCGGTGGGCGAATACGTGATTCCCGACCTGGTGGGCGGCCCCGACAACTCGATGATCGGCAAAACCCTGTGGCAGGTGTTCTCCGGCCTCAACAACTGGCCGCTCGCCTCCGCACTGGCGGTGGTGATGGTGCTGATTCTGGTGGTGCCGATGATGCTGTTCCAGCGCTTTGAAGAGCGCGAACTGGAAAAAGGAGCGGAATGATGAGCCGGCAAAAACAAAAATCCTCGCTGTTTCTGAAAACCATGCTGCTGCTGGGAATGGCCTTTCTCTACATGCCGCTGGGACTGCTGATTTTCTATTCGTTCAACAAATCCAAGCTGGTAACCGTGTGGGGCGGCTTCTCCACCCGCTGGTATCTCAAGCTGATGAAAAACAGCGAAATCTGGAACGCCGCCCTGTTGTCGCTGAAAATCGCCGTCGTCTCCTCGCTGGCCGCCGTCGTGCTCGGCGTACTCGCCGGCTACGCGCTGGCGCGCTTCAAACGCTTCCGCGGCCGCACCGTTTTCGCCGGCATGGTTTCCGCGCCGATGGTGATGCCCGACATCATCACCGGCATCTCCATGCTGCTGTTGATTACCCAGGTGCAGAGCATGCTGCAGGGCGTTTACAGCGGCGCCGGCGAATGGCAGCGCGGCTTTTTCACCATTTTTCTCGGCCACGCCACCCTGTGCATGGCCTACGTTACCGTCGTCATCCGCTCGCGGCTGATGGAGCTTGACCAGTCGCTCGAAGAAGCGGCGATGGACCTAGGCGCGCGGCCGCTGAAAATCTTTTTCACCATCACCCTGCCGTTGATTGCCCCCGCCATCGCCTCCGGCTTTTTGCTCGGCATCACCCTGTCGCTCGACGACTACGTCATCGCCTCCTTCCTGTCCGGCCCCGGCTCGATGACCCTGCCGCAGGTGATTTTCGGCAAAATCAAACTCGGCCTCGACCCGCAGATGAACGCGCTGGCAACGATTATGATCGGCATCGTCGGCACGCTGGTAATGCTGATCAACTACCTCACCATGCGCCACACCGTGCGCCGTGAACGCGAAATGGCCAAACTGCACGCCATGGCGCTCGCCCGCGACTCGCAGTAAACCGGCAGCAGGCAGCCTGAAAACCCGTTTCAGGCTGCTTTAAGCCTTTTCAGGCTGCCTCAAAAGGCAGCCTGAAAAAATAAAAAGCACGTTTTCTCAAATATTTGCACACAAACCATCCAACGGCGGCGGCAGGCAGCCTGAATTTGACCACCCATGATTTTAAAAATAAAATGCCGCGCTTGCCCGCCACCGAACCGAAAACACACATGCCCGCCCCGCCTTTCCGGATTTTACTGGTTTCCTATTCGCAAACCGGCCAGCTTTCACGCCTGGCCGGCCATTTCATTGCCCCTTGCGAAGGCGCGGACAACATCGAAATCGAACAGCTTGCGCTCAAACCGCAGCAGCCCTTTCCCTTTCCTTGGCGCTTCGGCCGTTTTTTCGACACCTTCCCCGAAACCGTGCGCCTGCAGCCGCAACCCATTGAAACGCCCGAGTTCCGGCACGAGCGCTACGATTTGGTGGTGCTGGCCTACACCGTATGGTTTTTGTCGCCCTCGCAGCCGGTCTGCGCCTTTTTGCAGCACCCCGCGGCGCAGCGCATTCTGGCCGGCACGCCGGTAATCACCTTAATCGGCTGCCGCAATATGTGGCTGATGGCGCAGGAAGAAGTGAAAAAACTGCTCTCACAGGCCGGCGCGAAGCTGGTGGGCAATATCGTCAAAACCGACCAGAGCGACGCCTGGTCGAGTTTCGCCACCACCCCGCTGTGGATGATGACCGGCAATAAACGCCCCTACCGCTGGCTGCCCAGTGCCGGCATCGCCGAGCGTGAAATTCTCGATATGGCGCGCTTCGGCGGCAGGCTCAAGCAGGTGCTGGATGCCGGCGGCACGCCCGACGAAACCCTGTTCCGCGGCATGGGCGCGGTGAAAATCGACGAAAAACTGATGATGAGCGAAGCCGTCGGCCGCCGCAGCTTCCGCCTGTGGGGCGCGCTGCTGATCGGCTGCGGCCGCATCTCGCCGCTGCTGCGCCGCGCGGTGCTCTGGCTGTATATCGTGTTTCTGCTGCTGATGATTGTAACCGTCGTCCCGCTGAGCGCACTGCTCAGAATCCTGCTCAAACCGCTGACCCAACAAAAATTATCCAGGCTGCGCCGCTATTACGCGCAGCCTTCGGGAGAATAATGCAAACCATGCAGCCTGAAGTCTATATCCGCAAACTGTCGGCCGTGCTGCCCAACGCGCCGGTCGGCAACGACCAGATGGAAGCGGTGCTGGGCATGGTCGGCGGCCTGCCTTCGCGCGTGCGCAGAACCATTCTGCGCTCCAACGCCATCACCAGCCGCCATTACGCCGTCGATCCGCAAACCGGCCGCGCCACCCACACCAATACCGAGCTGGCCGCCGCCGCAGTGTCGGCGCTGTTTGACGAGAGCTTTGCCGCCGCCGACATGCAGTGCCTAAGCTGCGGCACGTCCTATCCCGACCAAATCCTGCCCGGCCACGGCGTGATGGTGCACGGCCTGGTGGCAAACGCCCCACCCTGCGAAGTCGCCAGCCTTTCCGGCGTGTGCGTGGCAGGCATGGCGGCGATGAAATACGCCTACCAGAGCATCCGCAGCGGCGAGCACCGCCATGCGGTTGCCGTTGCTTCCGAATGCGCCTCGGCGGTGATGCGCGGCGACAACTTCCGCGCCGAAATCGAAAGCCGCGACTGGGAAAACGCCCGCCCCGAAATCGCTTTTGAAAAAGACTTCCTGCGCTGGATGCTCTCCGACGGTGCCGGCGCCGCCTATCTTTGCGATGCGCCCAACCCGCGCGGCATCAGCCTGAAAATCCGCTGGATCGAGCTGGTGTCCTACGCCAACGAAATGCCGGTGTGCATGTATGCCGGTGGTGAAGTGCGCGACGGCCGCTTTGTCGGCTGGAAAGAAGTCGATGCCCAAGAACGCGAGCGCTGCAGCATGATGGCGGTCAAGCAGGATGTGAAACTGCTGAACGAAAACATCGTCGCCTACACCGTAGAAAAAGCGCTGGCACGCGCCCTGGCCAAACACGGCCTTCAGGCTGCCGATGTCGATTACTTCCTGCCGCACTACTCTTCGGGCTATTTCCGCGACAAACTCGCCGCCGGCCTGCAAAACGCCGGCTTTGCCATCCCGCAGGAAAAATGGTTTACCAATCTCGCCGAAAAAGGCAACACCGGCTCGGCCTCCATCTACATCATTCTCGAAGAATTCATGCGCCGCTTCCCGCTGTGCCACGGCCAGAACATCCTGTGCTACATCCCCGAGAGCGGGCGTTTTTCTTCCTGCTTCATGCTGCTGGAGGTGGTTGATGCGGGTTGAAGACATTCCACAGGACGACAGCAAAACCTACAACGGCCAGCGCAAAGTCATCTACGGCACCCGCAACGGCCACTACGAAGCGGCCACCAGCACCGGCTGGCAGGACGAAGCCTATGCCACCGAGCAGGCGGTGGCCGAGTTGGATGGCCTGATCGAACACGCCCGCAGCGAAGTGGCCGCCGGCCGCCGCTCGCCGCTGTATTTTTATATGTATTTCTACCGCCACGACGAGCGCTCGCTCGCGCAGGCCGCCGGCGTGTGGCGCTGGCAGCTGCGCCGCCATTTCCGCCCCGAAGTCTTCGCGCGGCTGAGCGCCAAAACGCTGGCGCGCTACGCCGAAGCCTTCCAAATCCCCGCCGAAGAACTTTTCAGGCTGCCTGAAACCCCTTTATTTTCCGCCGAACCATGAGTGCATTCGTCCATCAGCATACCGCCCACTGCGAAAGCGGGGTGATGAGCACCCTGCTCAAATCGCAGGGCACCGACCTGAACGAAGCGATGGTTTTCGGTCTGGCCGGCGCCCTGACTTTCGTTTATCTGCCGGTGGTCAAAATCAACGGCCTGCCGCTGGTTTCCTACCGCATGCCGCCGCGCGGCATCATCAAAAACGTGTGCAAAGCGCTCGGCATCGGCCTGAATGTGCAGAAATTCCGTTCCCCCGCCGCCGGCATGCGGGCGCTGGATGCGGCGCTCTCCGCCGGCCAGCTGGTCGGCCTGCAGACTTCGGTGTTCTGGCTGCCCTACTTTCCGAAAGAAATGCGCTTTCATTTCAACGCCCACAACCTGCTGGTGTACGGCAAAGAAGGCGACGACTACCTGATCAGCGATCCGGTATTCGAAACCGTGCAGCGCTGCGCCGCCGCCGACTTGCAGCGCGCCCGTTTCGCCAAAGGCGCGCTGGCGGCCAAAGGGCTGATGTTCACCCTCGACAAGCAGCCTGAAAACGCCGAAACCCTGGCTTTCAGGCTGCCTCAATTACTGCGCCGCGCCATCCGCAAAAACGCCAAACATATGCTGGCACCGGTATTTTTCGTCGGCGTGCGCGGCATCCGCACCGTTGCCAAACGCATCGCCGCGCTCGGCGGCCAGTCCGAACACGATGCCAAACTCTATCTCGGCCACTTGGTGCGCATGCAGGAAGAAATCGGCACCGGCGGCGCGGGCTTTCGCTATCTCTACGCCTATTTTCTCGAACAGGCCGCGCAGGTGTGTGCCGATTCCGCCTTTCAGGCTGCTTCCGAGCGCATGACCGCCATCGGCGACCAATGGCGCGCCTTTGCCGCCCGCTGCGTCAAACAGTGCCGCAAACCCGACCCGCAGGGCTACGCCAAACTGGCTGCCGAACTGCGCGCCATCGCCGACGCCGAAGAAGCCCTGTGGCGCGAGCTGGCAAAGGCGGCGGCATGATACGGGTGCGCGCGCTCAGCCACCGCTATCCGCAGGCCGACGGCTACGCCCTGCGCGATATCTCGCTGGACATCGCCGAAGGCGCGGCACTCGGCCTGCTCGGCCCCAACGGCGCCGGCAAAACCACGCTGATGTCGCTGCTCACCGGCCTGCAGGAATGCCGGCAGGGCGAAATCACTTTCGACGGCACCCCCTTTTCCCGTCTCAGCCGCAAAGCGCGCCACCAAATCTCGCTGGTGCCGCAGGACTTTGCCTTCTATCCGCTGCTGAGCGTGCACGACAACCTGTCTTTTTTCGCCTCGCTTTACGGCCGCAAAGACCGCGCCTATCTCAGCAGCCTGATCGAACGCTGCGGGCTGTCCCCGCACGCCGCCAAGCAGGCGCGCCACCTTTCCGGCGGCCTGAAGCGGCGGCTCAATTTCGCCATCGGGCTGGTCAACCGGCCGCGGGTGGTGTTTCTCGACGAAATCACCGTCGGCATCGACCCGCAGTCGCGCCGCTTTATTCTTGAGAGCGTCGCCGAACTCAACCGCAGCGGCGTTACCATCGTCTATACCTCGCACTATCTGCAGGAAATCGAGCTGCTGTGCCGCGATCTGGTGCTGCTGGACAACGGCCGCTGCGTCTATCAGGGCGCGCTCTCCGACATCCTGCGCCAAAACGGCGGCCGGCTGCTGCTGCACACCGAACCGCCGCTCTCGGCCGCTGATGCCGAAGCCTTTGCCGCCCGCCCCGCTGCCGGCGGCGGCGTCGCTATCGACAGCAGGCAGCCTGAAAACGTTTTGGCGGCGCTGGCGGCGAAAAACTACCGCATCAGCGCCTGCCGTTTCGGTTTCAGCTCGCTGGAAGATTTTTATCTCGACTTTCTCGACGGCAAAACCGGCGGCACGAACACTACGGAAGGGGAAGGCTGATGCTGTTTTCGTCCGTAATCAAAGAATTCAAGCTGCTGCTGCGCGATTTGCACGGGCTGGCGGTGCTGTTTGTGATGCCGATTCTGTTTGTGCTGATTATGTCGGCCGCGCTCAGCGACAGCCAGGAAAACCCGCTGCGCGACGCCAAAATCGTGCTGGCGGGCAGCGCCGACAGCCGGCTTGATGAAAACCTGTTCGCCGCGCTCGAAGGCGAAGGGCTGAACGTGCGTTTTGTCGAAACCCACCGCCTTTCCGCTTTTCAGGCTGCCTTGCAGCGGGGCGAAACCGACCTGCTGCTCTTTAATCCGAACAGCGAAGAAACGCCGCTGGACAAAGAGCGGCCGCTGCGCCTGTGGCTGAGCCCCGACACCGACCGCGCCCGCCTGCTCGCCATCAAAGGCATGGTGGAAAAACACTACACCGCCGAGCGGCTGAACCTGTATCTGGACGGCAGCGAAGTGAAGCTCAAAGGCAAATCGCCGCTGGTGCGCGAAGTGGAAAAAGAAGCCAACCGCCAGCTCGACGACAAATTCGCCGGCATCAACGCCTATCTCGAGCGCGAAGCGTGGCAGGAAACCTATCTCAACCACGGCGGCAAAGAAGTGGTGCGCCCCAATTCGGTGCAGCACAGCGTGCCGGCCTGGCTGATTTTCGGCATGTTTTTCATCATGATTCCGCTCTCCAACGTGATGGCGATGGAGCGCCAGACCAACACCATCACCCGCCTGCGCATGGCGCGGGTGCCGGCGGGCAAACTGATTGCCGCCAAGCTGATTCCGTATTTTCTGATCAACCAGCTGCAGTTTGCCGGCATGCTCGCGCTCGGCCGCTGGGTGCTGCCCAAGCTCGGCATGCCCGCCCTGCAGCTTTCAGGCTGCCTTGGCGTGTATGCGGTGCTCGCCGCCGCCGTCAGCCTCGCCGCGCTGGGCTACGGCCTGCTGGTCAGCGTGGTGGCGCGCAGCACCGAACACGCGGTGGTGCTCGGCGGCGGCGGCATCATCATCATGGCGGCGCTCGGCGGCATTATGGTGCCGACTTATGTGATGCCGGACATCATGCAGACCGTCGCCCAATTTTCGCCGATGGGCTGGGCGCTCTCCGGCTTCCAAACCCTGCTGCTGCGGCAGGCCGGGCTGGAGCAGATTCTGCCGGTGCTCGGCCGGCTCGCCGCCTTCGGCCTGCTGACGCTTACCGCCGCCGCCGCCGTTTACCGCGGGCAACTGAAAAAACAAGTGAGATTCTGATGGCCTACCGATTCACGCTCGAACATCCGGCGCTGGAGTACGAGCTGAAAAAACTGATTATCCGCGAAGCCGAACGCGACGACTGGACGCCCGAAGATTTGTCCGACACCGAAGCGCTGTTCGGCGAACACAGCCGCATCGCCCTCGATTCGCTCGATGCGCTGCAAATCTGCGTGGCGCTGCAAAGCCACTTCGGCGTGCGTCTCAACGGCGACCGCATGGTGCGCCGCCACATGACCGACGTTGCCGCGCTGGCCGCTTTCGTGCGCGCCGAACGGCAGGGCGCATGAGCGTTACCGTCCGCGCCGCACGGATCGGCGGCGGCGCTTCGCAACGGGTGATGCTGCCCGCCTCGCCGTGGTCGGGACTCGGCGCCGATGCCGTCCTGCCCTATTTCCAAAAATTCCCGCAAGCGCGGCTGACGCTGCCTGAAACCGCCCGACTGGTACACACGCTACTGGCCGACACCGCCGCCGCGGCCGGCTGGGATCAGGCTGCTTTGGCCGACACGCCGCTGATGCTCGGCTCCACCAGCTACGCCCTGCCCGACTGCGAAGCCGAAATCGCCGAGCGCGGCGCACTCTCCTATTCCGACTACACGCTTACCGGCATGGCCGACCTGCTGCGCGCTGCCACCGGCAACCGCCAGATTTACACCTTTGCCACGTCCTGCACTTCCTCGGCGCAAGCGCTGGTGCACGCGGTGCGGATGCTGGAAAACGGCTGGATCGAACGCGCGCTGGTGGTCGGCTTTGAAAGTTTCAACCGCTACACCTTCGACCATTTCGCCACCATGAACCTGCTGGCCGCCGGCGACTACCTGCCGTTTTCAGGCTGCCCCGGCATGGTGCTGGGCGAAGGGCTGGCCTGTTTGGCGCTGGAGCGCGGCAGTCCAAACGAACAAGGCTGCCACATTATTGCCACCGCCACCGCCGCCGACAGCCGCGATCTGACCAATACCGATCCCGCCGTTTTGTCCGAGCTAATTGACCGCTGCCTGCAGCAGGCCGGCGTCGCGGCCGACAGCATCCGCGCCGTTAAAGTCCATGCCGTCGGCGGTGCCGGCGACAACGGCGAGCAGGCAGTGTTACGCGAAAAGCTGCCTGAAAGCCGCTGGATACTGGCCAAGCCCTATTTCGGCCACACGCTGGGCGCCAGCGGCGCCATGGAAAGCGCCTGGCTGTGGCAGCAGCTGCAGCAGGGCGCCCTGCCCGAAATCCCCCACGCAGCGGCCTACCGCAGCCTGCCGCTGGCGCACGGCGCGCCGCTGGCCGACGGGCTGTATCTCAACTATTTTCTCGGCTTCGGCGGCAGCGCCGCCGCCTGGCTGATGCGCTGGAGCCGACCGTGAAACCCGACCATCCCCCGCTGTATCTCCAAGCCTGCCATCACCGCAATTTTTCAGGCTGCGACGACAAAACCCTGCGCGGCAGCCTGAAAGACTACGGCATAGACGGCAAGCGCCTCAGCCGTTTCAGCCTGATGTCGCTGCTGGCCGCCATGCCGCTGGCCGGACAAATCGGCGCCGACTGCAGCATCATCCTGACCGCCCCGTTTTCCTCGCCCCGCCGCTTTTTGCCGACTTTTCTCCAGCACGCCCAAGACGGCACCCCCAGCCCGCTCGGGTTTGCCGCCAGTCTCCACAACGCTCCGGCCTTCCAATTGGCACAAGCCCTGGACAGCTGCGCCGGCATGATTTTTCTCGCTACCGACGAACACAATTTCTGGCAGCCGCTGTGGCTCGGCATCAACGACCTGCTGGCCGGCAGCGCCAAACAATGCTGCGTCAGCTGGCTGTACGAAACCCCAAACCCGGCCGCCAATGAAGCGGAACACGCCGTCAGCCTGCTATTATCCGCCACAGCACCCGATACGCCCTCTGCCGCCACCATACGCATCGCCACCGATGCCGCCCCCTGCACGCCCGATTTGTCTGCCACCGCAAACGCAACCTATCCCGCCCTGCTGTCACGCTGGGCCGCCGCTTTATCCACCGATGAAACTCTGATACTCAGCGACCGCGGCCTGCCGCCCAAGCTGCGGATTATGCTGCGCTGAAACTTTTTACCGGCAGCCTGAAAACGGCAGCCAGATACTCCAAAAGGCAGCCTGAAAAGTTTTCAGGCTGCCTTCTGCAAAAACTAACAGTGTTTTACACAACAGCTTAAGAAAAATAAGCCGGCAATATCTCAAACGCCGCATCCCTTTCAGGCTGCCATAAGGCTTCACAGTATTGTTCTTGAAAATCTTCAGCTGCTGCAAACAGCACCAGACGTCCATGGATAAAAGTTAAGAAATTGACATTTTATCAATGATTTTGTAAAATTTAGTGAATTTATTTTCAAGTAGAAAATATACTTGGTTTAACATTATGCCCGCCATACACACCCATCTGAGTTTAGCTATTTTGGCAGCCTTTTCTTTTCAGGCTGCACTTGCCGATACCATTGAAGAAAGCGAATCCAGACGTCAGGAAATGCGACGCCGGCAGCAGGAGCAGCAGCTGCAGCGCGAAGTCGATGTGCGTTTGGACGATACGCGGCAAAACACGCTTACTCCGTCTGCGGCCGAATCGGCCGAATCCCCCTGTTTCCCCATTCATACCGTTACCCTGACCGGCGATGCTGCCGGTCGTTTCCAATTTGCGCTTAAAAAAGCCTTGAAGGAAACCGGCTTCCAATCGGGGCAATGTTTGGGTGCGCAAGGGGTTAACCGCATTATGGTTGCGGCACAAAACGCCGTTATCGGCCGCGGCTATACCACTACCCGTATTTTGGCTGCACCGCAAGATTTAAACAGCGGAACTTTGGAATTAACCGTTTTGCCCGGCAAAGTGCGCTCGGTTCGCACTGATACTTCGCACAACGACCAAACCCGTGCCGCGCGCATTGCCGCCTTTCAAAACGAAATTCCGTTGAAAGGCGGCGATATTCTGAATCTGCGCCGTATCGAGCAGGGGCTGGAAAATCTCAAACGCGTACCTACCGCCGAAGCCGATATCCAAATCGTTCCTGCAGACGCGCCTGATGAAAGCGACATCGTTGTTGCCTGGCGGCAGCGGCTGCTGCCCTACCGCCTGTCGCTCGGTGTGGACGACTCCGGCAGCAAAACCACCGGCAAATACCAAGGCAGCCTGACTTTCTCTGCCGACAACCCTTTCGGCTTGAGCGATCTGTTTTATCTGTCCTACGGCCGCCATCTCGGCCATACCGACGCCCATACCGACTCCGAGGGCAAAAAAACCGCCGGCGGCACCCAAAGCTACGCTTTTCACTATTCCGTTCCTGCCGGCAACTGGCTGTGGAGCTGGAACCACAACTACTACCGCTACCACCAGGCTGTAGCGGGTATCAATGAAGTATATGACTACAACGGCAAAAGCCGCGGCAGCGACATCGGATTTACCCGCCTGCTGTACCGTGATGCGCGGCGCAAGAGCCATATCGGCTTCAAACTGTGGCAGAAAGAAAACCAAAGTTTTATCGATGATGCCGAAGTCGAAGTACAGCGCCGTAAAACCGCCGGTTGGCAGTTGAGCCTGAAACACAAGGAATACATCGGCCGCAGCACTTTGGATATTGGTCTTGCCTACAAGCGCGGCACCGGCATGGCCGATGCCATTGCCGCCCCTGAAGAGGTGTTTGATGAAGGCACTTCGAGAATGAAGGTGATCACTGCCGACATCAGCTATAACCACCCCTTCCAAATCGGCCGGCAGCACTTCGTATACGACACCGCCCTGCACGCCCAATGGAATAAAACCCCGCTGACGCCTTTGGACAAAATCGCCATCGGCGGCCGCTACACCGTTCGCGGCTTCGACGGCGAAAGCTCACTGTCGGCCGAGCGCGGCTGGTACTGGCGCAACGAAGCCGCCTGGTCATTCAAACCCGCCCACCAGTTTTATCTGGCACTAGACGGCGGCCACGTATCCGGCGACTCGGCGCAATACCTGCTGGGGCAAACCCTGATTGGCGCCGCCGCCGGTCTGCGCGGCCAGTTCAAAGCAGGCGGCAGCCTGAATTACGACCTGTTTGTCGGCAAACCGATTAAAAAGCCCAAAGGCTTTCAGACGGCCTCTACCGTCTTCGGCTTTAATCTGAACTATTCCTTCTAAACCCGCGCTTGTGCAGCCTGGAACTTCCATCTCCCGTTTTCAGGCTGCCTTTCCCCGCACACACTACGGATACCCCCTACCATGAACAAACACTGCCATAAAATCGTTTTCAACCGTCGCCGCGGCATTCTGATGGCCGTAGCCGAAACCGCCATCGGGCAGGGCAAAAGTCCCGGCGAGCGCTCAGGCAGAGAAACCGGTGGCGGTGACGGCAGTCTAAAAACCCATTCAGGCTGCCGTTTGCATTTGGGCACGCTGACTTTCAGCCTGCTGCTCGGTTTCGGTTCGGCCCTGATTGTGCCCGCCGCCGCTGCCGACATCCAAGCCGACAAATCCGCCCCCAAATCCCAGCAGCCCGTCATCCTGCAAACCGGCAACGGACTGCC